>JAQVJP010000007.1 GCA_028695145.1 Eubacteriales bacterium | reverse complement strand
AAAAGGATGATTTCTGCCTGCTCATCAAGTCTGCGCAACCTTGCGGCCGCTGAAGCACCACCAGCGACACCACCAACGATTAAAACCTTCATCTTGAATTCCTCATTTCTCTATACTGTAAACGTGTGAATTTTGCTTTCGAGCAAATTTTAACACCTGAGCTTGACAGCTTCCGTGACTTTGTGACACAAAAACAATTCTCCGGATAATTTACGCAAACGTTTGTCAGAGGCTTCTATCAAGATTAAATAGCATATTGTATTTGTTACTTACTATTACTGATTGCTGTTATATGCTGAGAACACACAGCCTAAATCAATCATAGTGCTGTTCATATTCATCATCTGAGTTATCGTTAATGTTTACGGAGCTAACAGCTCTGATTTCTGAAGTGTTTTTAGCTGATTGTTCAACCGGCAGTCTGACTTGTTGTTCTTTTTTACTAAGCCATTGCAGAAGTCTCAATCGAAGCAAGTCCTGAAATCTTCTATGACCTCTCGGCTGAAGAGATCGGTCTATTGGATAATAAAGACGACCGTGCTTAAGGTCAAACAAGAGGACACCAAGAGTACCGCCTTCGAATTTGCCAAGAAAATTAACTACACCAGCCGCCGCTGAAGCAGCTTCTGTTTCATCATCTCGATTCATGACCAGAATCAGAAGATTTCTATGTGATGGCGCATCTGTTCTCTGTCTGCTGTATCTGATACAGTCGCGCAGAAGCTGATCAACAACAAGTACATTAAGAAGATCATGCTCAAGCAAAAAAACTCGATCAACCATATTACTTCGCAACAACAAGCTCAGGATCTTACGTTTCTTCTCAAAAACGCGGCCATGAGGAGTTCGGGCTTGCGCAGTAAACCCATTAGATGCCAACCAGGTTGAAATGTCCTCAGTGGGTGCAGCCCACGAAATTAGCTTAGCTGCTGTAGCCTTGCGCAAAGAAAACCGACGCATTTTGAGTAATCTCTTGATACTCTGCGGATTACCCGGATTAAAACGTTCCAGAGAATACGAAGCAGCCGCGTGCCGTAAGGTAACAACAACTAAAAACAGGTAGATAATCAAGCTGGCAAGCAGCATATAAAAAACTATTTTATTATCGCCCAGAGAAGCCTGCTCATCGATCTTTTGCCAGACCCAATATAAGCCATAGCCAAACACACCAAGAAAAAGAATTGGAATCAGAACATCCCGTCTGAACCAGTGTCTTCCCGTCATTAGTTAATCCTCCTGCATGGCTCATCACGTAAAACGAACCAGATATCGTTAACTAATAATACCATACAGGCAAAAGCAGCCACAACTCATAGAGCTGTGACTGCCGTCTAACATATCCTTATTTGTAATTATGCTGCATGGATTTCTTCAGAGTATTGACCGCTGTAAGAAGTTTGCTGAACATCCGAAGGAATATCTTCCACCAATATCACTTCGAACTCCATTTCCTGGCCGCCGCGTGATACGGTAAAAGTTATTACATCCCCTGGTTTTTTGGAATTGCGATAATTTAACAATTCAGTAGTAGTTTTAAGTTCCTGTCCATCAGCTGCGATTATTATATCTCCTTGACGTATCCCGCCTTCATAAGCAGGGCCATCATTGTCTATCTCAACTACGTATATTCCTTCTGGCAGCTGATAATACATAGCCATTTGCGCTGTTACGTCTCTGGTGTAAATACCAAGTTTAGATCTACCTCTTACATAGCCATACTGAATGAGACTCTCAATAATTGGTTTAGCATTATCTATAGGAATTGCGAAGCCAAGACCTTCAACACCTGTACCAGCGTTTTTAGCTGTATTAATGCCAATAACCTCACCGTAAGAATTGAAAAGAGCACCACCTGAATTGCCACTATTGATCGCGGCGTCCGTCTGCAGAAGGCTCAAGCTCTGACCATCAATGGTAATGGTTCTATCAAGAGCACTGATAATACCTGCGGTTACAGTTCCGCTTAGTCTGCCAAGCGGATTACCAATAGCAACAGCAAGCTCACCTATCTGCAAATCTTCAGAATCACCAAGAACTACTGTAGGCAGATTTTCACCATCAACCTTAAGGACAGCCAAATCATTCGATTCATCATTCCCAACCAGAACAGCTTCAGAAACTTCGCCACTCTCCATCGTCACAGTAATAGTCTCAGCTTCGGCGACAACATGAAAATTTGTCACAATATATCCGTCAGACGTAATGATAAAACCAGACCCCGCTGCTTCAACAGCACCCGTGCGGCCAAACGCATCTGTCATAGTCATCTCAGTAGATATAGCAACAACAGCAGGACGTCCCGCAGCCGCAATCTCCATTGTAGACAAAGCTGTTCGTCCTTCATCATCGCGTCGCGAAGCACTCTCTATACTGAAATGTTTATCTGTGCCCTCACCCGCCACGTCGTTATCTGAAGAATCATCCCGAACCTCATCTGTGCTGTCTGTACTATCTTGATCATCTGCAAGCGAAGTCGTTGTTACCTGTTGATTTGTCGGCATGTTCTCATCCATTATCTTGTAAACCGCTATGCCTGTTATAGCTGACATTAATATAGCTCCTGCCAGAAAAACAGCTACCAATCCGGCAATTTTCGCACCTCTGCCAGATCCGGAATTACGGCCTTGCGGCTGCACAGGCGGTTGATAATATGATTGTGTATGTGGCTGATGATTTGTGTATTGATACTGCGATTGCTGATGAACCTGCTGATATCGTCCTTGAGGGTATACCGCGGATCTGTAATCGTCATTAGCCTCATGCTGCCAGCCGGAAGAATCATTTTTCTTATCGCCTGTATTGTTTACAGGCTGATTATTTTCATAATTGTTATTATCTGGAATATTTGTATTTTCTTCCATGAGAAACGCCTCCTCTATTTATCTATGAAGTTATATATTTATCTTACACCGATATTTATACACCAGGCATTTGATCACAGATTGGAGAAAATGAAAATAAATATGACTCAAATGTGTCAAAAGTGTCAACTGATGGTTCCGCGTTCAACATCAATAGCAATCAACGAACCTGTTTTTAAAATTTTCGTCGCGTTTTCGCAAGCATACAGTATAGGAATATCAAGTGCCAGACCAACAATCGCAGCATGATTACCTGGATCAGTCGTCTCAACAACAAGCGCCAGAGCTTTCTTCATAGCAGGCAGCATTTCATTATCAGTATGCGAGGCGACAAGGATATAGTCCTGACGCATATCTGCCAGACGCAAATCTTCTGCTGACTGAATAACCAATGCTTCACCAGAAATATTACCTTTGCCAATACCCTTGCCATCCACCAGAATACGGCCGATATTCTGAACTTTTAGTGTATTTGTTGTGCCACTCATACCGATAGGAGTACCACCAGTAATGACAACAACATCACCATTTTTGACCCTGCCTGACTCCAAAGCCTTGCTCATGCCAAGTTCAAACATAGCATCTGTTGTATGAACCTCTTCAACAAGATATGGATAAACACCCCACGACAGAGCAAGCTGTCTATAAGACATCGGAGATACAGTGGTCGCTATAATTGGACACTCAGGGCGGAATCTGGAAATGAGCCTGGCTGTACGTCCGCTGTGTGTAACAGCCACGATCGCAGCCGCCTTCAAATCCATTGCTGTCATACAGGTCGCATGACTGATAGCGTTTGTGACACTTGAGACCATTTCATAACGGGACTTGATAAACTCACCCCAATAATCAATTGATTTTTCAGTCTGCTCAGCAATACTCACCATCATTTTTAAACTCTCAAGCGGATACTTGCCGGCAGCCGTTTCGCCGGACAGCATAATAGCACTTGTACCATCAAGTATGGCATTGGCCACATCAGAAACTTCGGCCCTCGTCGGCCTGGGATTACGCATCATCGAATCGAGCATTTGTGTAGCGGTAATGCAGGGCTTGCCAATTTTGTAGCATTTTTCAATCAGTGCCTTCTGAACTGTAGGTACTTCCTGCATAGGAATCTCGACACCAAGATCTCCACGTGCGACCATAATACCATCAGCAACTTTTAGTATTTCATCGAAATTACTTATTCCCTCACGATTTTCAATCTTCGCTATGATATGAATTGATTCCCCATCATATTTTTCAAGAATCTTCTTTATCTCGAGTACATCAGCCGCCTTGCGAACGAAGGAAGCCGCAATAAAATCAAAATCATGTTCAATAGCAAATCGGATATCTTCAATATCCTTAGAGGTCAGCGCCGGCAAATTTGTCTTCGCACCTGGAAGATTGATACTCTTATGGTTGGATACAGGTCCACCGTTAAGAACTCTGCACTTAACCTGGCTATCGTCAATGCTCATAACCTCAAGCTCGACCAAACCATCATCAATAAGTATTGGCGAACCAATATCAATATCTTGGTAGAAATCATGGTAACTAACATAGATAGTCTTTTCATCACCAATATCATTGCCTGGAAGCAACGTAACAACAGAGCCCTCAGTGAGCTCGATACGACCGCTATTAAAATTACCTGTTCTGATTTCCGGCCCTTTTGTATCAAGCAGCAAAGCCACCGGCACGTCAAGTTCTGATCTCAACGCTTTGATCCGCTCAACACGTCCGAGATGTTCCTCGTGATCACCATGCGAAAAATTGAGTCTTGCCACATTCATTCCGGAGAGCATCAACTCACGCAACAAACCATCGTCTTCCAGTGCAGGACCCATGGTACAAATTATTTTTGTTTTTTTCATTTTATCTCTCCTTGAAAATAAGAAGTTACCTGTGAGACTCGCGCAAAATATATCTTTGCGTAAAATAATCCCAGGCCCATTGAACCAATCTCACCGCGTATATTATCAACACCGGAACAATGATCGCAGCACCTATGATCAAAGCGAGTCTTAAAACAATCATCAATCCGCCGCCGACAATACCAAGCAGCATTCCCGTTGTTCTGCCGAAGCGCTCGAAAAATTCTGTCGAGCTGCTGATAGACAAATTTATTTCATCCATAGCTAACTGGGGCAGCTCGGCCATATTAAGCTCATATTTTGGCAGCATAATCTTATATGTGAATAAAAAAACTGCAATCAGCTTGCAAATCTGCACAAGCAAAACCAGAATTTTAAGTGGCAAATTAAATTGATAATACATCCTCGCGGTAAAAGGAGTCGCAAATAGAAACAACAAAAAAAATACTACATAAAGCGCTCCCGGCAGACTCAGCCAGAAAGCAAGTTTATCAGGGAAAATCAACAACCAGAGGAATCCCCCGCTGATCAGCGCCCCCAGAAAAAGGTGAAAACCAATATGTCTTTGTGTTTCATACTCTGTGTCACTCCACAGAGGTCCCAAAAGAAACCCTTCCAGAAAATCCATCTGATAACCTTCCATTCATGTTATACAGCAAATGCGCTGTTGTCATTTTATCAAATATTAATTATACGGTAAACAGATTATGAGTCTTGATAATTACTGAATCCGTACAGGTAATTTACTGATTTGTTCAATAGTCTTAACCACCTTGCGCCATAGTTCTGCTTTTGTACTGTTTCCATTGATACACCAGCATTCCCCACTACTATTTAGTGTCAGCTGCCAGCTGTAAAAAGATCCGTGCCCCTGATTCTCAGTTGCTACCACCGCAGCGTCAAGGCGTGGTCCCGGCAGCTTACATACGCAGGCAGTCCTGTTCTGATACAGATCCGGCAGAAGTCTTCTTACAATTTCGATCTCGGTAAAAGTTAACGACCTGACGAAATTATTGCTCCAGTGATTGCTATCCTTCCATACTATCAAGCCTCTGGCCAGATCGAGACGAATGTTTATAAACCCCTTCCTATAAGCGGCAAGTTCACACTCGATTGAATCAACGCTCTGACACATTTAAACACTCCTCCGGTTTCACCTATTGAAGCCCCCCAAGTCATGCCTGAAATTATATCATCAGCTCACTTAAAAGCAAAATTGAATATCGAGCACAGCTTTTCTATTTTCTCTACACAATAACCAAACAGATTTTAAGCGCTCATCAGTGAAACCACCAGATTTTCAAGTTGAAGCAGGTGCTTGATACTCTGCTGCTCCTGACAGCTATGAACATTTTCCATGCCGGTAGCAACAACTATTCCTTCTATGCCAAGTCTCACAAGATGATTCAGATCACTGCCTCCGCCACCAGTCTGAAACTCGCAGTCAAGACCAGACTTCTCACAAGCTTCACGAAACAATACGGCCGCCTTACCATTTTCAGGTGTAATAAACGGATAATAGGATTGATGCCTTTTAACTTCAAGCTTAACACCTCTCATTTTGCAGACTTGCCTGACACAATCTTCCATATGTTCTGCCTGATTCACCAGATCTTCCTGTTTTTGAGCGCGGCATTCAGCGGTAATTTCACAATTTTCCGCAACTATATTTGTAGCTGTCCCTCCACGTATAGTACCAATATTCGCAGTCACTCCGGGAGCCGGCCGCCCCAGCCGCATACGTGAAACAGACTCCGCAGCTGCTTGTATAGCACTTACTCCAGTTTCTGGCGCTATGCCGGCGTGTGCAGCGTGTCCAGTTAGCTCGAAATAAAAATCTATGTGGCCCGGTGCTTGGTTTACCGCAATTCCAGGAGCACCACTGGTATCAAGAACGTAAGCAACCTCAGACTTAAGCCAGTCTTTTTGAATATGACTGCTGCCCAGAAGATGTTTCTCTTCGGCAACAGTGAAGAGTAATTCAAGATCACCATGAGGCAGTGCCGAAGTTTTTACTTCTTCCAAGGCCGCAAGAATTGATGCCAGTCCCGCAACATCATCAGCGCCCAAAATCGTCTTGCCATCTGTTTTAATTGTATCACCGGTAACAATGATTCTCTTATCATGGCAGGGATCAACAGTATCTATATGTACAGCAAATAACTTTTTAGAGCAATCGATATTACCTGGAATTCTAACAAGCAAATTGCCTGACTCACCGCCAATTATACCTGCAGTGCCATCTTCTTCAACAACTACACCATATCGATTCAGAAAATATTGCTTGAGCCAGGCAGCGATTTTACCCTCAGATAACGAAGGTGAATCCATTCCGGCCAGCTCAAGGAAAAGATCTACAACTCTCAAATTTCTATAATTTGCTTCTATCAAAATAATTACTCCCCGCCGCTAATCCGGCAAACTCATTTTGTCTTAACGCTTCATAAAGAACTATAGCAACTGAATTCGACAAATTCAGTGATCTGGCACTGTCGATCATGGGGATTCTGATACAACGTTCAGGATGTGCCATTAACAATGGCTCAGGCAGCCCCCGTGTTTCTTTTCCAAAAAGAATAACGCTGTCCGTAGGATATACCACCTGCGAATAATCATTGGCGGCTTTTGTAGTCGCGTAATAAATTGTTCTGTCATGAAGGCTTCTCATGCAACTTTCTATATCGGGCCAGATTTCCAGGTCAAGATCAAACCAATAATCAAGACCGGCTCTCTTAAGACTACGATCATCTATCTTAAACCCCAACGGTTCAATTAAATGCAGCTTACTGCCTGTTGCAACACAGGTTCTGGCGATATTCCCTGTGTTTTGTGGGATTTCTGGTTCTACTAATACTATATCCATGTCAAATAATTCTATCTCCTGTAGTTATTTCATTCCTCAAGCAGCTCTGCGGCTATCCGTTCAAGTTTTTTGAGACGATGATTCATGCCAGATTTTCCCAAAGGAGGCTGCATAATTTCACCAAGTTCTTTGAGAGAGAAATCTGGGTTTTCAAGTCTTGCCTGAGCGGCTGATCTAAGCTCGTCAGGCAGAACACCAAGTCCATGGCGCTCTTCAAGTTGTCTTAGAAGTTCAAGCTGTCTGGCAGAAGCGTTTGCTATACGCTGAGAATTGGCGCTGTCACAATTAACGACCCTATTAACGCTATTTCTCATATCCTTTTCAACTCTTAAGGATTCGAATTCAAGTAGAGCGCTATGAGCACCACACTGAAGCAGCAATTCCGAAATCAACTGACCTTCCTTAAGATAAACAACATTGTAACCATTTCGTTTAAGAAAATGTGAAGGGATATCCAGACTTAATAACTGTGCTTGCAGCCAGGCAGCTGCCGGTTGTCTCCTTAAGGCAAATTCAAGATGATATGCCTGCTTCGGATCACCAATTGACCCAGCAGCCAGCAGCATGCAGCGAATCGCGTATTGCTGCCATTGATGACCAGGCAAGCTGATTTCACTTAGATTATTAAGAGCTGAATCATAATTAAATTTTTTACGCAAATCATCAGATATTTGTCTGTATAATCGCTTGTTTTCTACAGTGATAGAAGTTAACTCTCTTCCTTGCTGAAGTTCAGCGTCAACATTATATACCAAGCCAAACCAATTAGCTGCCAGTTCTGCGAAACCACGGTGCGCGGTTGTCAATTGAATTAACCCCGGTCTAAGACGGGCAGATGCAAATAAACAGGCAAGCAGTTGAAATTTCTCATCTACAGAGTGTTCGGAAGCAACGGCACACAGCTCATCTTTTACCTGTCTCGAAAAACTTGCTGATTCACCCATTTCTGTGCCCCTTATCATGATTACTTAGTAATGAAATAACAGTTCTCGCAAGCACTGTGTGATCATGGCGTATCTTGCCATCATGTACACAGGCCAAAGGAGCTTCAATCAGCTTAATGCCAAGGTCCTCAATACCTTCTTGATCTGTTGTAACCTGTATAGCACTCTGAAGATGATATCTCTCTATTAATTCCTCATCAATCCAAGCATTATTGACAACACAATAATCTATGGGATTTGTACGACTGCAAGTTCTTCGCATATGGCGAAGAATTGCCTCGACATGTCCATAAGTATCATAATTCAGAGTTTCTGCAGGCTGCGTCATAATATTACCCACATAAACAGTAGGTGCTTTTGACTTCTCAACAGCCTCGCAAATCTCAGGGAAAAGCAAATTTGGTATGATACTGGTATATAGACTGCCCGGTCCAAGAACCAATAAATCGGCTTTCATGATAGCATCCACAGCCTCAGGCATGGGACTTGCATCTGCCGGATCCATAAATATATCAATGATCTGTGCCGCTTCCGGATCTGGTCTATTGCCAATCTCTGATTCACCAACAATCATACTTCCGTCAGATAATTGCGCACTAATATTAATATTCTGAAGACTGACCGGCAAAACTCGGCCTTTGACTGCAAGAACCTTGGAAACATTAACTATAGCTTCATAAAAATTACCACACACTGAATTCATAGCGGCTATAAATAAATTGCCAAAACTCTGACCACTCAAACGACCCTCACTGAAGCGATAATGAAAAAGGTCACTTAACAAAGGTTCCGTATCAGCAAGCGCCAGAATACAGTTGCGGATGTCACCTGGCGGCAACATGCCCATATCTTCACGCAGCATGCCGGAAGAACCTCCGTTATCAGCCACAGTGACTATCGCAGTTAAATTATGAGTATAGAGCTTAAGTCCACGAAGCAGAGTTGACAAGCCGGTTCCTCCACCAATAACGGTAATTCTCGGCCCGATTCTGGGGTTTCTGGCAAACTGTATTAACTTTTCTTCTATATCAGTCAGCATAGTTACACCTCTTACAATTATTCAGCTTCCGCTTCCAAACGCTTGGCCTGGCGAGGATCCTTGCCGATATCGCGATGATCAACAAGCACACGAAGATTATTGTCGCGTAATCTTGCTGCAAGATCTTCAGCAAGCGCCACAGAACGATGCCTGCCACCGGTACAACCGACTCCAATCGTCAAGCGGACTTTTCCCTCACGTATATAGTAAGGAATTGTATATTCGAAAATCCCCTCTTGACGACTCATGTATTCATTTGTTTCCTCGAAGCCAAGAACATAATCCGCAATTGGTTTGTCCAAACCACTGAGCGGTCTGAGCTCTGGCAGATAATAAGGATTGGGAATAAATCTGACATCTATTACGCAATCACAATCTGCAGGAATACCATACTTGAAACCAAATGACTGAATCAGTATTGTCATTCTCTCGTCGCGATCTGTGCTTGAGAACATTTCATAGAGCTTATCACGCAAATCAGCAGGCGGCAGACTTGTAGTATCAATCACATCTGATGCCATGCCCCTGAGAATTTCCAATCGGCCACGCTCTACTTGGATAGCTTTTGACAAACCATGTTTCTGAGCCAGCGGATGATTGCGCCTGGTCTGTTTATAACGGTTGATCAACACCTGATCTGTTGCTTCCAGATAAATGATTCTGTAAGTAACACCCATGTCAGAAATCTTTTCTAAGTTTGGAATAAGCTCATCAAGACTTGTGCTTCTGATATCGATGCCAAAAGCAAAACGGTTTATTTCCGAAGGTTCTTCGCCGCCGGTTCGTTGATGAGTATATGCCTTGATCAATTCCGGCAGAAGCTGAGGCGGCAGATTGTCAATACAGAAGTAGCCCATATCCTCAAGATAATTCAAAGCCATACTCTTGCCAGCACCGGACATACCTGTAAGAACTACTACTTCCATGTGATCCTCCTTTTGATTCAGATAATGTGGCAGCTGTTCAGCTCATCAATCGCGCTCTGCCAATCTCCGGCAAAACGAACTTCAGGTTCCAACAGCACACCTGTCATCTTCTTAACGGTCTGTTGTACATGACAGAAAACAGCAAGCACATCTGAAGCAGTGGCATTTCCAAGATTTACAATAAATCCGGCATGCTTATCTGAAACAGCTGCACCACCAATCTGAAAACCTTTGAGTCCGCAATCGGAAATCAATTTACCTGCATAAAAACCAGCTGGCCTCTTGAAAGCGCTACCGGCACTTGGCCGCTCCAGCGGTTGGCTTGAACGTCTTCTCGACGC
Source organism: Eubacteriales bacterium (assembly GCA_028695145.1). Classification (GTDB taxonomy): domain Bacteria; phylum Bacillota; class Clostridia; order Saccharofermentanales; family UBA5734; genus JAAYFZ01. The sequence goes on along the minus strand of JAQVJP010000007.1, from coordinate 36,339 downwards.
CAAATCAGCCATCTTTGAAAATATTTCCTGCTTACTTCCTTCTTTCAGGCGAAAAGCGGTTCTAACTATGATTTTTCTGCTGCCTGTAAAAAAACTTCTGCGGTATCCAAACTCATGATCGGCATTATCTATACGCCGCAGATATCGATGTTCATCAAGGTATTCAGTCCAAATAACTGAATCAGCTAAACAGCCATCATATGCACCGGCATTCATCATAACTCCACCACCAACTGTTCCGGGAATACCAGAAGCGAATTCTAATCCGGACCATGATCGCTGAGCCGCTTGACCCGCAACAGAAGCCAGGCTGGCCCCTGATTGAGCGATGATTGTATCTTCTGCAAATTCAGTTCCCGACAAATTGTCGGAAATAATTACCGTAACGCCTCTTATACCAAGATCAGAAACTATTACATTTGAGCCACGACCAAGAAGTGTTATCGGCAAATGTCTTTCCGCCGCATAGGAATACAAAATTTGCAGCTCTTCAATTGACTCCGGTAAAAAAAGGCAGTCCGCAGGACCGCCCAAGCGGAATGTAGTATATTCAGACATTATTACATCTTTGAGCAGACGGCTGCCGGCAGAGGGAAATAAAGTCTCGATATTCTTATATATATCTGTCATTTAATCACCGTAATACTTATAAGCATAACTCACGTCCAGAATAATCTATCAGTAAGAGCTTTTGCAGCGTTATACCCCATAGATTTCTGTCGGAAATTGATAGCAGCTACCTCAACAATAATCGCCAGATTTCTTCCTGGTCTGACTGGTATTGTTATTGAAGGTACCTCAATACCAAGAATATCTGTCGACTCTTCATTAAGACCGAGACGTTCGTACGTTTTTTTCTCATCCCACAACTCAAGATTAATTACAAAATTTATGTTCTCCTGCATTTTAACTGATGAGACGCCATATAGCTCCTTAACGTCAAGTATACCTATACCTCTGATCTCAATAAGATGACGAATAATCTCCGGAGCTCTGCCCAGAAGCGTTGTATCTGATACACGTCTGACTTCAACAACATCGTCAGCAATTAATCTATGGCCTCTTTTTACAATCTCAAGCGCCGTTTCTGATTTACCGACACCACTCTCACCAAGAATCAAAATACCTTCACCATATACTTCAACCAGAACACCATGCAGCGAAGATCGTGGTGCCAGCTCGACGTTCAGATACTTAACAAGCCCACTGACAAAAGTAGCGGTCGTCTCACCTGTACGCAAGACCGGTATCGAGTACTTACGCGCGCATGATATGAGCTCGGGAAAAGCGACATGATGACGCGTCAAAATCAGACAGGGAATGCCTTTTGAAAACAAAGCATCAATGCGCAATTCTTTATCACGGCTCTCCAAACGTTCAAGAAACGCGGTTTCCATGTTACCAAGAACCTGAATTCGATCAGGCCCGAAATGATCAAAATAGCCGGCGAGTTGAAGACCCGGCCTTGTTACATCAGCTACGTTTATTAATATGTCATCAAGATTATCAAACTCGACAACAACCTCAAGGTCAAACTCTTTGACAATACTGCTCAGCGATACCGGCGCCATATATAATCTCCTTAGTTATCTCAAATTGCTGTCTTTCTTTTCAACAGCTATAGTTATTATAGCCTATAGCCATACTCCTGTCATGGGTAAGCTCAGGGCATAAAAAAAACCGGGCATATAGCCCGGTTGGAGCGGGATACGAGATTCGAACTCGCGACTTTCACCTTGGCAAGGTGACACTCTACCACTGAGTTAATCCCGCAAACGCAAGTGCTATTATAAGAAATATGTGCACTTGTGTCAACAGCTGTTTTAAAAAATCTTAATGAAATTCAACAGGCAATTCCCGAGCTGCTTGCGGAAACATCGGATGAACCAGGCCGTCGAGATCTCCACCTAAACGTTTTATAGCAGATGCCATTTCCTGATACAGCGCCGGTGCTACACTGGGCAATTTATTTTCCAGCCAGCTTCGCAGAACTCTGATACCGCGCGGATCACCATAATCGCCAATACAGGCTGCCGCTATAAGAGGGTTGGCCATCTTACGCAGAGAATCGCGGAGAACTGAGAAGATCAAGTCTGATTTTATAGTCTGTCCGATCGAAGCAAGGGCCATCATCAAATATTCATGGACAAGCTGCCTCTCAGGATCTATCTTGATTAACTCTGTAACTCTGTCAGAAACTGGCTTAACAGCCTCAGGACCCATATTTATAAGATATAAACCAACAGCTTCAGCAATGCGGTCATCAGGACGTTCATAAGACACAAAATAATCAAGCAATGATTCCATAGTCTCCGCGGACTGCCACTGGCCAAGTACTTTTAGAAGTGAACAGCAAACCTGCTGACTTCTGTTCTTCTGTTCGTCAATATTATCAGTCGAATCATCCTGCCAGGACCAGTCCGTATTAAGACATATATCAAGAAGAACCATTCTCATATCAGCACCGGCATCATACAGCTTCTCAAGTATCAGTCGCGGCATTGTATCATCTAAGATCACCGCAGCATGAATTGCCAGCAAAACCAAATCATTCTCATCTTGTAGAATATCAAGCCATTCACGAACCGACATATCAGTTTGTGGCATAATCTCACTGTTATCAAGTCCAGGTATTATATCAACAAGTTTTTTATCGTACCATTCATTCAAATCATGCTCAACAGCGGCAGAAATTACTTCCTGATGATTCTCAGCAAGCTGTTGCTCATGAATAGCGCTCATCAAATGCTTCTGCCAAGCAGCAGAAAAAAATTCATCATAAGACTTCATCAGAGCTGTCAGTTCTCTGTTCTGTTTAAATAATCTATCCTGCATCTGTAGCCCTCCCGATTTTTAAAAAAAGAGACCTCCACGCGGAGGCCTCTCTTGCTTTGGAGGCACCATCCAGATTTGAACTGGAGAATAAAGGTTTTGCAGACCTCTGCCTTACCACTTGGCTATGGTGCCATATACTGATAGCCGATGGTCTTCCACCGGCTATCCTTTTTGGAGCGGGATACGAGATTCGAACTCGCGACTTTCACCTTGGCAAGGTGACACTCTACCACTGAGTTAATCCCGCACATGGTGGGTACTACAGGACTTGAACCTGCGACCCCATGCGTGTGAAGCATGTGCTCTCCCAGCTGAGCTAAGCACCCGTTATGGTGACCCGTAGGGGAATCGAACCCCTGTTTTCGCCGTGAAAGGGCGATGTCTTAACCGCTTGACCAACGGGCCATATGGTAGCGGCGGTCGGATTTGAACCAACGACACTTCGGGTATGAACCGAATGCTCTGGCCAACTGAGCTACGCCGCCATGTAGGTGCTGCACCGCATGCTTCCCAAGGTGCTTAATGAGTTTAACAAGAGACCTTTATTTTGTCAACACTCTTTTTAAGAAATTTCTACCATTTTTTCAAGACTGGCAAATTAGACATATCAAATAGTTTTGAACAACAAAACCGGTCCGGTTTTCACACCGGACCGGATACTGTTGTTAACTTTTAAAGCTATTATTGAACAGGAATTACTTCATCTCAACTTCAGCGCCAGCATCTTTGAGCTTAGCTGCGGCAGCTTCAGCGTCTTCCTTGCTGATACCTTCTTTGATTGTTGAAGGAGCATTGTCAACCATTTCTTTTGCTTCCTTAAGACCAAGACCTGTAAGCTCACGAACAGCCTTGATAACATTGATCTTGGATGCACCGGCAGCCTTCAGAATAACATCAAATTCTGTTTTCTCAGCAGCAGCTTCAGTAGCGGCACCACCGGCAGCAGGAGCAGCAACTGCCATAGCAGCGGCTGATACACCAAATTCTGTTTCGAGCTCTTTTACCAGCTCTGCCAGTTCCATAACTGTAAGAGCTTTTACTTCTTCAATAAACTTCTGTACTTTCTCACTAGCCATTTCTCATGACCTCCTTATTATTATTGATAAACAATCATGTTTTCTATCAACGGCGAATTACTCAGCTTCCTGAGCAACCGCAAACTGAGCGACAGTATCAGTATCTGCCGCATTTGCCTCTTTTGCCTTCTCGCTAACCGCATTAAGCAGCATTGCAAGTCCGGCTATTGGTGAAATCAAACCACATACAACCTGTCCGTAGAGAACTTCTACAGGTGGTATGGAAGCCAGACGATTGATGTCGCTAAGCTCGATCAGCTTGCCTTCCATCGTACCGCCTTTGATTTCCAGTTTGTCATATTTGCCGGCAAATTCTTTGATTACTTTTGCAGGAGCAATAACATCTTCCTTGCTGTAAGCAATCGCGGTAGGACCCTTGAATATCTCGTCAAGACCCTCATAACCAGCTTCCTTCATCGCACGTGATGACAGACTATTCTTGATTACCTTGTAAGAAACACCTGCCTTGCGCATAGCAGAACGCAGCTGTGTATCCTGTTCGACAGTCAGTCCACGGTAATCAGCGAAAACCATTGCCTGCGCATCCTTGAATTCAGCTGTCAGATCTGCGACAATCTGCTGTTTTGACTTTAGTACTTTTTTGCTGGGCATATCAGCACCTCCTTGTTCAGTATTAAAATACCCCTCTCGTCAGAGACGGAGGGGCAGCAAACTGTATAGTAATACAGAAAACTGTATCCTCGGCAGGAATTACGGCCGGACTAAGGCCACCTGCTGTCTCTGGCATACAGGAACTATTTTCAGTTTTACTGGTTAAAAACCATTTTAAATCAGATCAAAACAAACTCAATTAAACAAGCTTGGTTGTATTGATTCTGATACCAGGACCCATTGTAGAGCTTATAACAACGCTCTTAAGATATTGACCTTTTGCTGCGGAAGGTTTTGCCTTAATAACAGCACCCATCAAAGTCTTAAAATTATCCTGGAGCTTCTCATCGCCAAATGATATTTTGCCGATCGGACAATGTATGATATTGGTCTTGTCCAGACGATATTCAATCTTACCTGCTTTGATCTCCTCAATAGCTTTTGCCAGATCCATTGTAACAGTACCTGACTTCGGATTAGGCATCAATCCTTTTGGACCGAGAACCTTACCAAGTCTACCGACTACACCCATCATATCTGGGGTAGCGACAACTACATCAAAATCAAACCAGTTTTCCTTGGTGATCTTCTCAACAAGATCTTCAGCGCCAACATAATCAGCACCGGCCGCCTGAGCTTCATCAGCTTTAGGGCCTTTTGCAAAAACAAGAACCTTCTTGCTCTTACCGGTACCATGTGGCAGTACGACCGCACCACGCACCTGCTGATCAGCATGACGGGAGTCAACACCCAAACGGATGTGAAGCTCAACTGATTCGTCAAACTTAGCTTTTGCTGTCTTCTGTACCAGATCGATTGCCTCTGCGGGCTCATAGGCTGCGGAACGATCGATCAGTTTGGCAGCTTCCTGATATTTCTTGCCTCTTTTCATCTCAATTCACTCCTTCGCCTTAGTCGTCGATTACAACGATGCCCATACTACGGGCTGTACCGGCAACCATTCTTGCACAGGATTCCAGATCTGATGCGTTGGTATCAACAATCTTGGTCTGCGCGATTTTCATTACTTCCGACCAAGCGATCTTAGCTACCTTGTCTCTGTTTGGCTTGCCTGAACCACTCTCGATATTGCAGGCTTTTTTCAGCAGAACCGGTACCGGTGGAGTTTTTGTAATGAAAGAATAAGAACGATCAGCATAAACTGTGATGATGACCGGAATAATCAATCCGACATCTTTCGATGTTCTCTCATTAAACTCTTTGACGAACATGGCGATATTGATACCATGCTGACCAAGAGCTGGTCCAACCGGCGGCGCTGGCGTAGCTTTACCTGCGGGAATCTGCAATTTTACATACCCGGTAATTTTCTTTGCCATTTTGGCCACCTCCCAAAAATTTCATTTATACTTGTCACCATACGGTGTACAAAACACGATTAAATCCTGAGTATTTGTGTGAGCTCAAGTTCAACCGGGGTTTCCCGACCAAACATTGACACAAGAACTCTGACTTTCTTCTTTTCCATGTTGATTTCTTCAACTGTACCTATGAAGCTCTCAAGCGGTCCATTGATTACTTTTACCGAATCGCCGATACCATAATCCACAACCGGTTCCCAGTTAGATTCAAGACCCATTATCATCAATTCCTCTTCAGTAAGAGGAGTTGGTTTCGAGCTTGTCGGTCCTACGAAACCGGTAACACCGCGCGTATTACGGACAATGTACCAGATTTCATCAGTAAGAACCATTTTTACCAGAACATATCCGGGATAGATCTTTTTCTGAGTAACTTTTTTCTTGCCGTCTTTTATCTCAACCTGTTCTTCAACAGGAACAGAGACTTCCTGGATGTAGTCATGGATGCCACGGTTTTCAACGAGCTGTTCCAATGTAACCTTCACCTTATTCTCATAGCCGGAATAAGTGTGAACTACATACCATTTGGCTTCTTCCGGGTTATGGTCTGTCATTGATCAGGCTCCTTCACTGGTTTCTTCTGAATCAGCGGCTGTGGTCTCCGCGGCCGTTGTTTCTGCCGCAGTAGTCTCACCAGTTTCTACCGTATCCGTAACAGCAGGAACTTTCGTATCAGGTGAATAGAAACCAACACCTTCCAGAACGGTGTTAAGAAGCGTATCCACAACAAATAAGATAATAGCTGCTGCCAGACAGATGAATAAAACTGTCGCGGTGCTCTGGATCAGACGTTTTTTATCCGGCCAGATAACACGCTTAAGCTCAGCCTTAAGATTACTGAAGAATTTTTTTAGTCCTTTTCCTGTACGTGTAAAAAACGCACCAACTTTTCCGGGAGTCTTCTTCCCGTTCTTGCTGTTCCTGTTGTCTTTCTTCTCGCTGATCTGTTTATCTGCCATGTTCTAACCTTCCTTAACTATACTGGAGGACCTGCCAGTTATTTTGTCTCTCTGTGGTCAGTGTGCTTGCGGCAGAATCTGCAGTACTTTTTCATCTCAAGACGATCAGGATCGTTCTTCTTGTTCTTCATCGTGTTGTAGTTACGCTGCTTGCATACTGTGCAGGCCAGTGTAATCTTATCGCGGGCTCCTGGTTTTGCCATTTGTATCACTCCTCCGTAATAACAATAAACTGGATTGAATTCCACAAATTGGTCACAAAAAAAAAGACCCTGATGTGGATAAGCAAACGAATGATACCACAGGCCAGAATCTTTGTCAAACTTTATCTTCTCTTCTTAAGTTCCTCAAATATGTCATCAAGTGATACTCCCTGTTCAACCAGAAGCACATTAAGATGGTACAACAAATCAGAAGCTTCATAAATCACTTCTTCTTTGGAATTATTTTTTGCAGCTATAATTACTTCAGCGGCTTCTTCGCCGACTTTTTTGCAAATTTTATCAATACCCTTATTTAGAAGATAATTAGTATAAGAACCTTCTTTGGGGTTTGCCTGACGGTCAAGAACTACATCATATAGTTCATCAAGAATTATTCCAATATTACTCATAAACTTCTTCTCCTTAGCCTTATTTGCTGTTCTACAGCTGTATATTATATTAATTGTTGCCAATTTCTTCCAGTTTTCTGTAGAAACAGGATTTATTACCTGTATGACAAGCCGGTCCCAATTGCAGAATATCAATGAGAAGAGTATCCGCGTCACAGTCAACAGCAATTGATCTGACCTGCTGGAAATGCCCGGAAGTCTCTCCTTTGAGCCACTGCTTCTTCCTGCTGCGACTGTAATAATGCATTAATCCAGTTTTAAGAGTTTGCTGCCAAGCCAACTCATTGAGCCAGGCCATCATCAAAATTTCCTGGGTCTTGTAATCTCTGATTATTGCTGGAATCAATCCATTATCATCAGTCTTGAAATTTGACCAATCTACTTCTGGCAGTTCGACAGGTGCAGGAATCTCTTCACTGTCTTCAGGCTGTCGTACAGGCAACCCACGCAGTTCAAGATATTTTTTGAGCTGACCAATTTTTATCTCGCCAAAATGGAAAAGACTGGCAGCAAGAGCAGCATCCGCTCCCCCGTCTGTTAGTCCATCATAAAAATCAGCCAGACTTCCGGCTCCACCAGAAGCTATTACAGGAATACTGACAGCATCAGCGATTTTCCTGGTAATTTCCAGATCATAGCCTGATTTTGTGCCATCCTTATCCATACTTGTCAATAATATCTCCCCGGCTCCAAACTCTTCAGCTTTTTTAGCCCAGGAAACCGCCTCAAGACCGGTTGGTTTGGTGCCACCGGCTACCATAACCTCATAATGTCCATCTTCCTGTTTTCGCACATCAATAGCGACAACTATACACTGGCTGCCGAAACGACGCGAAGCAGTTCTAATTAACTCAGGATCTGCGACAGCTGATGAATTTAATGAAACCTTATCAGCTCCAGCCTGCAAGATCGCTCTAATATCATCAGTTGTTCTGATTCCTCCGCCAACGGTAAAAGGAATAAAAACTTGAGCCGCGACCTGCTTGACGACATCAATCATCGTACCACGATCTTCAAGGGTAGCAGATATATCAAGAAAAACAAGCTCATCAGCACCTGACTCGTTATATGCCTTCGCTATTTCAACTGGATCACCTGCGTCTCTGATGTTTATGAAGTTTATACCCTTAACAACACGTCCTCCTCGTACATCAAGACATGGGATTACTCTCTTGGCCAACATTGTTCAAGTTTCACCTTCCCTTCATAGATTGCTTTGCCAACTATTACACCTGCGGCTCCGCTGCTTCGAACGGCCTCAATATCGGCATAGCTGCCTATACCGCCAGAAGCGATTATATCTATACCTGTCAGTTTAACAAGCTCACTTGTGCTTTCAATCGCAGGTCCGGTTAGCATTCCATCTCTGGCGATATCTGTGAAAATAATTGTTTTTGCACCAGCTTCGGCCATCTTCAAAGCCAATTCAGAAGCCTTGATACCACTACCTTTTGTCCATCCGGACACACTTACCTCGCCTGAACGGGCATCAATACCAATTGCGATTTTCTCGTTATAATTATTTAATGCTTCAGTGGTAAAAGCTCGATCGTTAACAGCGGCAGTGCCAAGAACTGCACGATCTATGTCATATTCATCAATCAAAGTAGAAAGATGAGACATATTACGAATTCCTCCACCTGTTTGTACACGTATTCCCGTTTCCCGCCGGATCCTGCGAATAATATCAGCGTGTACAGGCGCACCTGTTTTCGCAGCGTCAAGATCGACGATATGTATCCATTCAGCCCCGGCCGCAGCAAAACTGCGAGCCATTTCCAGAGGATCCTCGCTATACACTGTGACTTGATTGTAGTCACCCTGTTTAAGCCGCACGCAGCGGCCTCCAAGAAGGTCAATTGCCGGATAAATTATCATTTTCCTGAAACCTCCAAATCAATCCATGATTTCAGTAACCTTAGACCTGCGGTACCACTCTTTTCAGGATGAAATTGTGTCAGTAAAACATTGTCACAACGAATAGATGCCGCGAAATCCTGACCATGGTTACTTACTGCCGCTATTTGGTTTTTATCAGAAGGATCGCAATAATATGAATGTACAAAATAGTAATAGGCACCTTGCAACAGATGAGTATCTGCCACATAATCAAGACTGTTCCAGCCCATATGAGGAATTTTTAAACCCGGTGCAGATGCAAATTTACGAACCTTGCCCGCCAGAATACCAAGACCGCGAGCATCACCCTCTTCACTGGCTTCAAACATCAGCTGCATACCAAGACAAATGCCCAAAAAAGGCCGTCCGGACTCTACGGCTTCTTTTACAGCCTGATCCATGCCAGTGGAACATAAACGCTCCATAGCATATTCCATGGCGCCGACACCCGGCAAAATCACCGCGTCAGCCTGCCTGATTATCTCAGGTTCAGAACTTACAACCGCCGGTGCACCAAGCCAGGCAAGAGCCTGTGCTACACTGCCAAGATTACCCATTTCATAATCGACTATTGCTATCATCCGATTTTTCTACCTGTAAGCCGTTCATAAGCTTCTCTATACTTAGCTGCTGTTTTCTCAATTACTTCCTGTGGTAATGCCGGTGCTGGCGGGGTTTTATCCCAATCAAGCGTTTCCAGCCATTCACGCAGGTACTGTTTATCGAAGCTCTTCTGAGCACGGCCAGGCTGCCAATCGGACTTCTCCCAGAATCTTGAGGAATCAGGAGTAAATATTTCATCAGCAACCACAAGCTGTCCGTCACTAACACCAAACTCAAACTTGGTGTCTGCCAGAATTATACCTTTGCTCTCAGCATATTTTGCGGCGCAGTTATATAACTCAAGGCTTCTGTTTCGCAGCTGAGAGGCCATATCTTCACCAATCAAGTCCGCCAATTCTTCATATGTTATATTGATATCATGACCCTCATCAGCCTTCGTTGATGGGGTAAACATTGGCTCAGGCAAACGATCGCCCTGCTTGAGTCCTTCAGGTAGTTTCACACCGCTCACGGTTCCATCTTTCCGGTATTCCTTAAGTGCGGAGCCCTCAAGATAGCCACGCACAATACACTCTGCCGGAAGCATATCTATTTTTTTAACCAGCATCGAACGTCCGGCCAGTTCTTTTGAATATTCAGATAGACCGTGTGGATACTCCGAAGGATTTGTAGAAATGACATGATTAGGAATAACATTTTTCGTATATTCAAACCAGAAGGCAGCGATACTATTAAGTACTACGCCTTTGTCAGGGATGAGCTCATCAAACACAACATCAAAAGCAGATATTCTGTCCGTAACAACTATCAACAGAGAATCTCCAAGATCATAAACATTTCTTACCTTGCCCTTGATAAAAAGCGGCAGTTTAATAAAAGACGTATCATTAATCAGCATAAATATTTCCTCCCAAAAAACTCCATATATTTAATGCTTATAAAACACCTTTGGTACTGGGTATCTGATCTGCGCGGTCAGGGTCTATTCTCACCGCAGTACGCAATGCTCTGGCAAAAGCCTTGAACAATCCTTCTACTTTATGGTGGTCATTCTTGCCATAACGACAGTTCAGATGCAAAGTCATACCGGCATTATAGGCCAGTGCACGAAAAAATTCCTCTGTAAGCTGTGTATCAAAATCGCCGATTGCAGGCGAATTAAACTCAGCATCAAATACAAGAAACGGTCTTCCTGATAAATCTATAACTGCTTCCAGCAGTGCCTCATCCATCGGAACTACAGCGTGCCCATATCTTTCTATGCCACGTTTATCACCCACAGCTCTGGCCAGAATCTGTCCAAGAACTATTCCCGTATCTTCAGCTGAATGATGACCGTCGACATAGAGGTCACCTTCAACTTTTACCGTCAAGTCAAACCCGCTATGACGAGCTAATAGAGTCAGCATGTGATCAAGAAATCCAATGCCGGTGGCAATATCTGACTTGCCACTGCCATCAATCTGCAAAGAAGCCTCAATTTTTGTCTCCTGAGTGGTGCGACTTAGCTCCGCTTTTCGCATAACAACCTCCTGTTAAAATTGAACACCGGCAAAAGAGCCTATCGAACAGAGTGTCTCTAAACTCTATTATAATCAAGGATTTCTGCAAGTCTGTCAATCAGTATATTCATTTCTTCTTGTGTACCAATGCTGATTCGCAGGTACTGATCAATACGTTCATGCTTAAAATGCCTTACCAGAACACCTTTTTGCCGCAGCATCAGCGCTAATTCCGAGCCAGCAATCTGTGGGTGAGCGGCAAATATAAAATTCGCGCTTGAAGGCAAAACTTTCAAACCAAGACCTGTAAGACGTTCAGCGGTTTCTTCTCTAACCATCATTATTTTCTGTCTGGTTTTTTCAAAATATCTGCCTGAACGAACAGCAGCGGTGGCAGCGGTCTGAGCCAGCATATCTACAGTATAGGAATTAATGGAATCTCTGACACGCTCGAGTCCGGCGATAAGAGCAGCTGAACCTATTGCGAAACCAACTCTTATGCCTGCCAGTGAGCGTGATTTTGACAAGGTCTGTATTACCAGCAGATTGTCGTATTTACTCAGGAGCGCGGCCGCTGATTCAGCCCCAAAATCAACATAAGCCTCATCAATTATTACCAGGCGATCACAATCAGCGGCTACAATTCTCTCAATCTCTTCCAACGTCAGAGCTATACCTGTAGGAGCGTTAGGATTAGCAATAACAACATCATGTCCTGCTCGACAATAATCATCAACTACAATGCGATAATCAGAATCAACTGGAATCGCCTTCCAGTTAAGCTCATAGAAACGAGCATATACCGGATAGAAGCTATAACTGATATCTGGGAAATTAACCTGGCGTCCATCAGGTTCAAAAAAAGCCTGAAATGCAAACGCCAGCACTTCATCAGAACCATTACCGGCAAAAACCATTGATTTCTCAATACCGAAGTATTCAGCAACAGCCTGACGAAAATCTGTTACCGCTGGATCAGGGTATAATCTCAACCTATTATAGTCAAATTTTCTAATCGCTTCTATTACTTCCGGTGCAGGCGGGTACGGGTTTTCGTTCGTATTTAGTTTGATCAATTTCTCGCCTCTTGGCTGTTCACCTGGAACATAAGGAATCAATGAAGCTGTTTTACGATTCCAAAATCTCTCGGCTGATTTCTCCATTTTCCCAAAATTTTCTTCCATATCTAAATCAAATCTCCTCACCGCGTTTTTCAGACTTATCCACGATTACCATATCTATCATCATCGAAACGAACTCTAATCGCGTCAGCATGTGCCGGCAGCTGCTCCGAATCAGCAAAAGCAGCGATATCCTGCCAGCATCCGGCCAGATCTTCCTGAGTATAATTAATCAGACTTGTTTTTTTAATAAAATCATTTGTATTAAGAGGCGAGAAAAATCTGGCTGTACCGCTTGTCGGTAAAACATGGTTTGGTCCGGCAAAATAATCTCCCAACGGTTCTGGGCTGTGTTGACCAACAAAAATCGCTCCCGCATGCCTGATTTTACTGATCAAAGGCTGTGGATCTCTGACACACAGTTCGAGGTGCTCCGGTGCCAGCTCATTGGCAAAAGCAACGGCGGTTTCAATATCAGGCACTATCAACGCTGCACCGTAGTTGCCGAGTGATTTTTCAATTATGTCCCGGCGGGGCATTTTTGCTGTCCGCGCTTCAATTTCCACAGCAACCTTCTCAGCAAGCTCGGCATTATCTGTAAGCAGAAGGCTCGATGCCAGAGGATCGTGTTCTGCTTGTGACAACATATCAGCTGCCACATAATCAGGGCGAGCGCTGTCGTCAGCTATGACGAGAATTTCACTTGGTCCGGCGAACATATCAATATCACATTGTCCATAGACAAGCCTTTTAGCTGTATTTACATAAATATTGCCTGGTCCGCAAATTTTATCGACAGCCGGTATGGACTGTGTACCATAAGCCATCGCCGCTATCGCCTGTGCCCCGCCTATCCGATAAATCTCATCTACCCCAGCGATTGAAGCGGCCGCAAGGATCACCGGATTTACAGTTCCGTCCGCGCGCGGAGGAGTGCACAAAAGCAGCCGGCGCACTCCGGCTGCTTTTGCCGGTATCGCATTCATAAGCACAGAAGATGGCAACGGCGCGCTGCCTCCCGGAACATATAATCCGGCCAGATCAAGAGGCCGGTGTAACAGCGCTGTGCTGCCACCTCCGGCTGTTTGAAGATAAACATCATCAGGTATTTGTGCCTCATGAAACTCTCTGATATTAGCCGCGGCCTTGCGCAGAATCGTTATCAGGCTGATGTCAACCTGATTCAAAGCCTCACCGATTTCCTTCTCACTTACACGAATTCGCTGAGAACTCAAACGCACATGATCAAACTGTTCAGTATAATTGATCAGAGCCTGATCGCCCTGCTCTCTTACCGCAGAGAGAATATTCTCAACAGATTCTATTACAGGTTTAAGATCCATCTTACCGCGCAGTCCGAGGCGGCGAACCATTTCACTTAACTCACCACGATCAGTTCGGATAATTCTTAACAAATTACTCATCTGTCAGCCCTCCGCAAGCTGATTTTTGACAGCTTGAATTAGTGGATTAATACTATCTGCCTTCATCTTCATGCTTACTCTGTTCACAACCATACGCGCGCTTATCGGCGCGATAGTCTCAAGTACAGTCAGTCCATTTTCTTCAAGAGTACGTCCACTCTCAACGATGTCAACAATCACGTCCGCAAGGCCAATCAGCGGTGCGAGCTCAACAGAACCATTGAGTTTAATAATTTCAACACTCTCGCGCTTCTTAATTTCAAAATAATCGCGGGCAATCTGCGGATATTTTGTGCCTATGCGTTTATTCGCGATCTGATCAAGACGTCCGGCAAGATCAGCCGGACCACACACACACATACTACAAGCTCCAAAACCAAGATCAATCACCTCATAGAGCTGTCGACCTTCCTCAAGAAGAGTATCCTTGCCAACTACACCTATGTCAGCGGCACCATACTCAACATAGGTAGGCACATCAGCCGGCTTAGCCATAATAAACCTCATTCCACTAATCTCATCTTCAAGTATGAGTTTACGCGTCTTGATTTTCGCTGCGTCACAGTTATAACCGGCACGTTCAAGTAATTCTATCGCCTGTTCAGCCAAACGACCTTTTGACAAAGCTATTGTAAGTGTATTTTTCATCGCTCAACACTCCTTGCAGTAGATTCTGATTTTGTCCTGCTTCTCCATAATTACGATAACCGACTCAAAATTTTCGATACCGGCAAAAGCTGACTCCAGACTTTCCGCTGATGTATCTGATACTATACCCTCGTTTTTAGGAAATATATTATTCTCAGATGATATTTTTTCACATACTATTCTGAAACCATCTCTGCGCCATCTATCCGCAGCTGTATAAGCAGCTTTTCGCAAATTGTCAGGATATAACAGTCTGACAATATCCTGCTTACGTTGTTCTATCAGACCTTGTCTCCTGAGAGCTGTCATCACAAAATTTATACCAATGGAGAAACCTGTTGCCGATAAATCACGTCCAAACGCGGCAACAGCTCCATTATAACGGCCACCACTAAACAAGGGGAATCCAAGTCCATAAGTGAATCCTTTGAAAATTATGCCGGTATAGTAATTAATGCTCTGAAGCATACCCAAATCTATAGATATATACGACATGAGTTCATAATCCTCAAGCACTGAGAGAACTGATTTTAAATTATTAAGAGCATCTGAACATGGCTCATAATCAACAATTGCCAGCAAACTGTCAATTACTGTCGTACTGCCATCGTTATTCATCATCAACTCAAGAATTTTCTGATCTGTGTCACTTAAGCCAAACTGCCTGACAAGCTCATCAAGAGCAACTGTTTCTCTGGTATCAATCATTTGCTGAAGTTGGCAGGCAGCAGCGTCATCAAGTGACCATTTTTCAATTAGTCCTTTAAAAAAGCTGACCTGACCTACTGAAACCTGAAGATCTTCAATTCCCAGTTCGCGAGCAGACTCGATAGCAGCTGCAATCATCTCAGCATCAGCTTCTGGTGTATCCAGACCCATAAGCTCAAGGCCACCTTGCGTGAACTCACGCTGTCTGCCACCACCTGCTTCATTGAATCTATACATGTTTCCAAGATAAGAAAACCGCAGTGGTGGTTTCACATCGCGACATATTGTTGCTGCTATTCTTGCCGCAGGAACGGTCCCATCATATCGCAGACAGAGAATCCTACCTTTGTGGTCGAAGAATTTAAACAAGGTCTCCTGAGGAGTAAATTCTTCAGAGCCTGCATAAACATCGTAAAACTCAATTCCCGGAGTCTCGATTTCATCATAGCCTCGACCATTAAAAACTGATCTCAACTTGTTTTCAAGTCGACGCTTGAGAGAACACTCCTCTGGTAAATAATCCATTACCCCTTCAGGTGTGTGAAATTGCCATTGTCCCATATTGTACCTCCCTCAAACTAACTATCCTGAAACACGTCACACTTTACCTAATTAAAGCGATAAAGCGATAAAGTACTTTTGCTATTATATCATGTTTTCTTTTCGTGTCAATAAAAAAGCTGCTCATGTCAGATAACCCTGCATGAACAGCTAAAATTACTTTACCGGCTGAACCGCAGAAACAATATCTGCTGATTCGAGCTATTGAACATCCGCGGCTGCATCGCGTGCTCTTGCTTTTTCCAGAGCCTGATTGACAATCATATCCTTGACTTTCATAAGTCTGGTCAGATTTCCTCGCTCATTCTCATCCATTTTCATAGTTATAGAACGAATTGTTGCTTGCAGCTCCGGGATAAGAACATATTCCAGAGAGTTAACTCTCCTTCTGGTCTTTTCAATTTCATCAGCCAGAAGTTGTGCGGTTTTTTCAGTTTCTGCCAACTCAATCATAACCGGCAGAGCTTCCTTGAGAGCTATGATAGCCTGATCAAGTTCACCACCGGTCGAAGCCATACCATACGGCAAGTTCTCACGCAGGCCGCTCATTTCAAATTCCGCTGAGAATATCGGTACTTTTACACTCATAATATTCTTCGTATCTATATCCAAAGAGAGATTTTCCCGCCCGGACATAAGCGCCGCTTCAAGAACGGCTGGATCAAGAACAGCACGAGCAAGAACCATATCTCTATTTGCTCCCGCAAGTAGTTGTTCCGTACGCTGTCTCAGAACCTGATTAGCCTTAACAATATCAAGGAACTGGCGCATAAGCTCATCTCTCTTGTCCTTGAGCATTTTATGACCGCGCCTTGCTGTCACCAGCTGTTTTTTCAGCCGCATCAGTTCCATGCGGTTTGGATTAACTTGACGGTTTGCCATCTTGCTTAGTCCTTCCCGTAATATTGATCAATGAATTCTTCCTTTATTCGTTTCAGTTCTGTTCGCGGAAGCATTGATAACAGCTTCCATCCGGTTTCCAGTGTCTCGATAATTGTTCTGTCGGTTTCAAAACCTTGTGAAATATACTTTGATTCAAAAGCATCCGCAAATTCAGCATATATCAGATCAACTTCCGAGAGAGCGTCTTCACCAAGAATAACTTGCAGTTCTTTTGCGTCTTTACCGCGTGAATAAGCAGCAAACAACTGATTCATGGTATTTGCGTGATCAGCTCTGGTCTTACCGGCACCGATACCCTTATCCTTAAGTCTCGACAATGAAGGCATAACATCAATTGGCGGCCTGATTCCGCGTCTATACAACTCACGAGACAGAACAATCTGGCCCTCAGTTATATAACCGGTGAGATCAGGAATCGGATGCGTCTTATCATCGTCAGGCATGGTCAATATCGGAACAAGTGTTATTGAACCATCTTTGCCTTCCTGTCTGCCGGCTCTCTCATACATGGTTGCCAGGTCCGTATACAAATATCCTGGATAACCCCGGCGTCCCGGTACTTCTTTTCGAGCTGCCGATACTTCTCGCAGAGCCTCCGCGTAGTAAGTAATGTCTGTCATTATAACTAGAACATGCATATCAAGCTCAAAAGCAAGATACTCAGCTGCTGATAGAGCCATTCGTGGTGTAGAAATACGCTCAATAGCCGGATCATTGGCCAGATTCATGAACATGACAGTTCGATCAATTGCGCCTGTACGACGAAAATCACTGACAAAATAATCGGCTTCTTCAAATGTTATACCCATCGCTGCGAAAACAACAGCAAATTTGCCTGATCCGTCTCGAACCTTGGCTTGTCTGGCGATCTGAGCTGCAAGTTGAGCATGAGGCATACCTGAACCGGTAAAAATCGGCAGTTTCTGGCCTCTTACGAGGGTATTAAGTCCATCAATAGCGGAAATACCGGTTTGAATAAACTCATTTGGATAATCACGGGCAGCAGGGTTCATAGGTTGACCATTGATATCCATCATTCTTGTAGGGATGATTTCTGGTCCGCCATCGATTGGATGACCCATACCATCAAAAACTCTGCCGAGAATATCAGGTGAAACCGCCAGTTCAAGACCCTTGCCAAGGAAACGAACCTTACTCTGCTCAACATTGATACCAAGCGAACTCTCAAACAACTGAACCAGAGCGTCCGTCCCGTTAACCTCAAGAACCTTACAGCGTCTTATTTCGCCATTTGGCAGTTCGATTTCGCCAAGTTCATCATATTTTACATCACTGACCTGCTGAACAAGCATCAGCGGACCGGCGACTTCTTCGATTGTACGATATTCCTTAGCCATTTCTTACACCCCCTGAGGCATTACTGCGTTAATCTGTTCTTCCAGCTCTCTGTTGATTCTTTCGAATCTTTCATCAACCTGATCTTCGGGCAGAGATTTGAAACGGCTGATTTCATAACGAGCAGGTATCTTCACCAGTTCATTATAAGAAGCGT
Organism: Eubacteriales bacterium; assembly: GCA_028695145.1. Lineage (GTDB taxonomy): Bacteria > Bacillota > Clostridia > Saccharofermentanales > UBA5734 > JAAYFZ01. The sequence goes on along the minus strand of JAQVJP010000007.1, from coordinate 18,019 downwards.
TATTCCCAAGGGCGGCTGAACCGACATAGTAATATTTCATTATAATTGAGAGCATTTTATACTGCTTATTAAGTGAGCAGTAAGTATCTATTTCATCAAATGAATCTTGCTGCAGGAAATCTTCACGAAGTGAACGTGCTGACTCAAGCTTCAACCTGTCAGAATACGAAAGCGCGTCCTGGCCAACAAGTCTGACTATCTCTTCAAGTTCTGCTTCTTCCTGAAGCAGTTTGAGCGCGTCATCACGCAAACGACTCCAATCAGGAGCAACATTGCGATCCATCCATTGTCCAACTTTATCAGCATAGAGAGAGTAGCTGTTCATCCAGTTAATCGCGGGAAAATGACGTTTATAGGCCAGAGCTGAATCAAGTCCCCAGAACACTTTTACAATTCTCAAGGTTGACTGGGCGACAGGATCAGACAAGTCACCGCCTGGAGGAGATACGGCTCCAACAGCGGTCAAAACGCCAATACGTTTCTCCTTACCAAGGCAGTAGACCGCGCCGGCACGTTCATAGAAATTCGCAAGACGCGAACCCAGATAAGCAGGATAACCTTCCTCACCTGGCATTTCTTCCAAACGACCGGACATCTCACGCAGAGCCTCTGCCCAGCGTGAAGTAGAATCAGCCATAACCGCGACGGACAAGCCCATATCACGGAAGTATTCAGCAATTGTGATACCAGTATATATTGAGGCTTCACGAGCCGCGACAGGCATATCGGAAGTGTTAGCGATCAAAATTGTACGTTTCATCAGTGATTGACCTGACTTCGCGTCAAGAAGCTCAGGGAACTCTCTTAAAACATCAGTCATTTCGTTACCGCGCTCACCGCAGCCAATATAAACAACGATATCAGCTGCAGCCCATTTGGCCAGCTGATGCTGAACAACTGTCTTACCACTGCCGAAGGGTCCTGGGATTGTAGCTGTTCCACCACGCACTACAGGGAAAAATGTATCAATACTGCGCTGACCCGTCATCAACGGCTCGTCAGGAGCCATTTTTTCACGATAAGGTCTGCCACGTCGCACAGGCCATTTTTGCATCATGATGACATCATGTGCTTGGCCGGCAGCATCTTCAATAACGGCTACTGTATCAACTATTGTAAAATCACCATTTTTGATTTCTTTTACAATTCCGCTAACGCCCACAGGCACCATTACTTTATGGAGCACCAATTCGGTTTCCTGAACAGTCCCTAATATATCACCAGCCTCAACTTCAGTACCAACTTGGACAAGAGCTTTGAACTCCCAAGATTTTGTACGGTCAAGAGCCTGGACATCAACACCTCTGGCAATACTGTTGCCTGCAAGTGCCTTAATTCTTTCAAGCGGACGCTGAATGCCATCAAATATCTGGCTGATTAAGCCTGGAGCCAGCTCAACAGACAATGGCGCACCCTCTGAAACAACGATTTCACCTGGTCCAAGTCCGGCTGTTTCTTCATATACCTGAATAGACGCACGATCACCATGCATCTCGATAATCTCACCGATCAGTTTCTTATCCGAAACACGGACGACGTCAAACATCTCGGCATCGCGCATGCCCTCAGCGATGACAAGCGGTCCTGAAACTTTGACGATTCTGCCCTGAATAGCGCTCTTCATGATTTCACTCCTCATAAGTTATTTGTATCTTGAGACTGTAAACTATCGGACTCAGCGAATAAATCTATACCGACAGCTTTGCGTACCGATTCTCTAACCTGCTTCATGCCGAGGCCGGTACTGCCTGTAATAGACGGTACAGGTATCACAGCCGGAAGCTTCTGATTTCTGAGTTCTCTGATCAGATTCATATTGCCCTCTGCCAGTTTCTCAGTAATAAAAACTACAGCATAATTTTCGCGCACCATCTGGCGAAGATAATCTCCTGCCAGTTCTATATCTTCAGTATCATATACTGCCATACCGATCGCGCGGAAACCGATGACACTGTCACGATCGCCAATAACGCCGACTTTATACATTAAACAATACACTCCCCATTTATCTGAACAAGCTCCGCATCAAACAGCGGCTCGGGCGAGCTCTCTCGCCTGTGCTGCTGAAACGCCGTTGCGAAGACAAGTCAGAGCGATCCTGATATTCTTTATCTCAAGTTCACGTCTCAAAAGATAAGAAACGGGCACTTCCGGTCCCCTAAGAACAGAAGCTGCGCCTCTTAACCAATCTGCCAGTATTTGATCAGCAATCCGATTATAAGCAGCAGCTGTGCCTGGTTTACCATAGGTCTCAAGGATGCTTCTGGCATCAGAAAACCATTTACCAATATTCATTTTATCAGCGACAAGCGCCAGCAGATCCTGAGAATCAGCTTCATAAGCGTCCATCCATTCGTCAGCAGTAAGGCTGGAAACCGGAGGCAGTGCCTGCTTCAGATACTCGCGACCTGTTTTCAGAGATCTGCATCGAAGTAGAATCTCAAGGCTAATCAGGTTCTGCTTCAGCTTCATATAGCCGCTGAAAAACTGATTATTCAACATGCGCGTCAGTTCCATGGCTCTAATCCAGGCACCTTTGTCAACAACCATGTCCATGCTGCCCGTATCGTACGATCTGAGCCAGGCGGCAGTTCCTTCTTCAGCAAGCTGCCATAACCATTCCGGAATTACTGTTTCATTGCGATCTCTAATCGCTCTGAACAACACTTCTGGTTCAACAATTGCCGGAATCCGGAAAGCTGATTCCAATCCATGCCAGGTAAGTGCCCCGTCAGATTCAGGAATGTTTACCTGTTGATCAGTATCTTCTACCTTCTTGATCCACCAGGCAGATAAATGTTTAAGCACAACTTTGAGATTGTGAGTATCATTAAACAAAATCAACGCTTCGACAAAAGCCGCATCCGGTATGATTTGCTGCATGACTTCATATGTCTCAGTCATTTTATCGCGCAAAGCTGCCTCAACATCACCGGATTTATAACCCTTATCCTGAACAACCCGGGAAATATCTTCAGGCTGTCTGGCGTCAAATACTCTGCTGAGATCAGCAGAGCTTAATAAACCTGCCTCAAGAGCACGTATCCTGCCGGTAGCATAACCATAATTCTCCGGATTAACAGCGTTATTTCTGGCGTTGTCATCAGACTTCATACTCAAGTACTACTCCTCATCACTCAAAGCAGCAGTTGCCGATAACGCCGAAGCGGCGGTGGCAGACAACTGCGGTCTATGATTTCTGACTATAAGGTCAAAAGTCAAATTATCCTCAATTCTACCTCTAAGTAAAACTAAGCCCCCGGCAAAAGAGCCAGGTATATCTGACAATTCAAACCCTGATCCTAACTTCGAAATCAACTGACCACCAAGCGGCAAATCATCGGCAGACAGTGTAATCACACCATTTATGGCACCCGTACGTCTTATCATTGATTCATAAAGTTCGAGTTTCTTATCTGCAGGCATACTACACACTTGAATAAGAGCCTGGTCGATCACTCGGTCGATCAGTTTTTGTTTCTTCTGGAGAATGTTTTTTCTCTTCTCCATAGCGGCAAGGCTACGTGCTCTATTAAGCACCGCATCTGCCTGTGCCTGAGCTTTTGCCCTTGTCTCACTGAGAATTCTATTTTGCTCCAGCTGAGCCTGCTCTATTATGCTCTCGCATTGCTCCTGAGCTCTGGCCGCTATCTCGGCAGCCTTATCCTGAGCCTGTTCCAGGATGCGATCCTGTATTTTTTTTAGACCGTCCAAAGAAATAGCTCCTTTCTCACACATCAATCATTACATTTCCTGTAACGACAATACAAAACTTACCGGAGTATCATCAGATATTCAGGATAGAAAGTACGGATGCAAGCAGAGCGAGGATTGCGTAGGTCTCAACCATAGCTGCCATAACCATTGCCTTGGATTGTTCTTCTGGTCGTTTAGCAACAAGAGCTACACCTGCTTCAGATACACGACCCTGATAAACTGCTGAGTAATAGCCTACTACAGCAATTGGCAAAGAAGCCATAAGGTACGCAAGTCCGCGCTGCCAGGTCAGATCCATATTACCACCCAGCATACCAGAACTCAGCATAACCATAAACCAAGTCAGCAGGCCGTAAATACCCTGTGTGCCAGGCAGAGCCTGCAGAATCAACAGCTTACCGAATTTCCCCGGATCTTCTGTTAGAACACCGCTTGCGGCTTCACCCACACGACCTACAGCTCTCGCTGAACCAATGCCGGGAAGCAGCGCTGCCAGCGCACCGGCCAGCATTGTGAGTACAGGACCCATCAGAGACATAAATTCCATTGTTTTTTCCTCCTGATATTATGTTTGTTCATAATTTTTATTGTGTTCTTATACTTAATGCCTGTTTACAGGCTGTATACCAAACTCAGGTCACTATTTATACGATATTATACATAGCCACTTCAAGAAGCAGCTTCGTCCCGCTTCAACTCAACATATTTTGTTTTCCTGCTCAGAGGCTTCCAAAGTCGTCCGCCTCCTTCATAGAACTTACTGAAGAACTCAACATACTGTAAACGACTGGTGTGTACATAAGCAGACAACGCTGACAGTGCTAAATTCAAAGTATGTCCAAGCAGTGCTACAATTATGAATACGATGATTCCCGCCGGTGTTGGCCCAAGCAGAAAACCTAAAAGATTTACGACCATGGCAATTACGCTTGTAGCCAATACAAGTGCCAGTATTCTGGTATATGATAATATATCACTAAAATAACTTGTGATGTTATATATTGATAACAAGCCTTTCAGAAGCCTCATAATTGGATTTTTGGCATCACGTCCACCGAATAACAGTAAGACAGCCGCACCGGCAAGAGCGGTATACATACCAAGTTGTCCACCGATACCACCCAGCATCAATCCAAGACCAATTATTATCAGATACCATGGCGCAATATCGAGCAAACCATCTACAAGCTTACCGGCTCTGGCAAGTATATAGATTCTTGCGCCCATACCTGCGAAAAGATGTATAACGCCAAAAATCATACTCCAGATCATCAGTCTTGTAGGATCTGACATTGGGTCAAACCACAATGCCGGCATATTTATTTTGCCATCACTCAAAGTTGTCAGCATGTTGCCGAAGAAACCGCCAAACATTAAACCCCACAATACTGAGCCTATTCCACTGATAAAAAGCATGCGAGCCATTCTGCCAAGTTCGCCTTTGGCTTTTACCTTCCAGATCAACACACCACAAAGCGCAGAAAGGAGCAGACCATAACCTACATCACTTAACATCATGCCGAAGAAAAAGAAGAAGAAAGGAGCAAGAAGAGGCGCCGGATCAATATCTTTTACAGATGAAGGCGCACTGAACATTTCAACTATAACTTCATAAGCTTTTACAGGCTTGGGATTCTTCAGAAGAATAGGATGTTCTTCGTCTTTTGCGGCCTTGCGAATATCGACGGCTGTCATGAAGCTGCTGCTCAAGTCGCGGACAACATCTTCTGCCAGGACATCCGGCACCCATCCTGTTAACCAGAAGGTGCTGCGGCTGCCGGATATGTTCTTCATTGCTTTGTATTTTTCACTTCTAATCAGATAAAAATCGTGCAGTAATTGAAAATCCCCAATATTACCGATCATATCGGTTAATTGGCCGCGCATACTTGCAATTTCAAGATCAATATTTTTTACCCTGTCGTGACAAGCTTCAAGAAGCTGACCCGCAGTACCTTGTTCACCTTGAAGGGGCATCTGATGGAAGCCAATTCTTCTCAAGACCGACTGTGCCGTATTTTCACGTGGCTGCCAAACTACGACCGCAAGCAAAGCATGTGCTTCATCCTGGCGGAAAATTTCAACATGTGATTCCGGGGCTTCCTGTCTTAGCGCTTCTTTTAGCTCTGCAATCTGATCCACGGTATCAAGGCTGCCGATGAACAAACTGGTTCTGGCGGTACCTCTAACGGCAAGATCAACTTCGAGACCTTGCCATGGCAACAGTAAGTCATAACGACCGAGCTGCTGTGCTTTTTGTGAATGCAAATCATCGAGAGAAGCTCTTAAACGCTCTGTTTCATGGAGCATCTTTCTGATTTCCTGTTCACGACTACCTGCTTCGAGAAGCTGTCGATCAGTTGCCGACTGAAGCTGTGGTTTACCGGTTTTGCCACTGAGATCATGCAGGTACTCAATTGCCATTTCGAGCCTGGTCATCGCATCAAGAGATGCTGTATGTTCCAGTTCCTCGTCACTAACCGCTGTTTGCTCAACACTTGCGAAATCTGTTGAAAACTCATGCGGTCCCACATAATCTTCAAGATCATCATCGAGATTAGCCTCAGCTCCATCACCGGTTGTGAAGACTGATGTTTCAGCTTCAGTTTCAAGCTCAACAGCGCCCAGCTTCATCAGAGCGTCTATAACGTTAGATTTATCTTCTGCCATACCAATGACAGTTATTTTGCTCATCTTAACGATCGACACTGTAATTCACAATCCTTCCCGCAACTGCAGCCACCGCTTCATGCAAATCAGTGTCATCGTCAGTTGTATTGTCAGATTCAACTGCTTCCTGTTCTATAGCAGCAGCTTGACGGGTGGCAGAATCAAGCAGTTCTCTCTGTTCCTCATCTGCCTGCACACGTGCCGACGACAGCATTTCCGCCGCCTTATTTCTTGCTTCCTCAATGGCTATAGCCGCGTTATCTCTGGCTGTACTGATCAGTTCGTCCTCCTGCTTTTCAGCAGCTCTGATCTGGCCAATAAAATCCTGGTCAACCATGATATTCCTCCCAGTGAAGCTCATATTTTTCAATCGAGCGAATTATAACATAGTTATCATGCAAGTGCATCTGTTAAATTACTGCATAATCAGGCTTCAATTCCTATCATTTGTCTTGTCGCCATCAGCCTTAACAGGAAGAAAAGCGCAATTATCAGAGTCCAGGGAATTATGATTAGAGCGGCAAGCGCGGCAGGCCAGAACCAGGACAATAAAAATGAAGGAACAATCGTTACGGCAATCAATAGCATTGTTACAAGCATACCATATAATACATTCATATTTTGTTTGACCGCGCGTTGCTCATTATCCCAATGCAGCTTCGGCCATAACAAATCAAAAAAAACTGAGGCAAGCGCCGGTAAAATAACGGCAGCCGGCAGCACAAGCAGCAACGGCAGCGCAAGCCAAATTGGCGGCAGGAAGAAAATCCAGCCGGCGATCAAGGCAATCAGGCAGCCAAACACAGCCATCATTACGCTGACGCTGACTTTTGCCAGTATCTGTTTGTTGTAAGAAACAGGAATTATCTTCATGAAATATAGGAGACGCCCTTCGCGAGACAGACAGCTTGCCGCAATACCGTTTGTACCTGTCACAAATGCCGCGAAGCCAAAAACAATGGACATAACAATAGTGATTGGCAGGTTACTGCTATAATTGAGCTGTTGTGCCATTAGTCTGAGCGCCGGTAATTGAATTGTCTCTTCGGAACCGGTTATAAAAGGCACCAACAAAAATATCGGCCAGATAAAATTCATTATTACGTTATTCATCAGAAAAATTGGTGTACGTAACAGTATCCTGATATCTTTTAACATCAGCGTCCAGAAAATGTTTCCGGATTTGCCTGCTGCTGCCAGTTCACCACTGCTGATTTTTCGTTTGCGCCCACCGGATACACCCATACTGACAGCGCCTTGAAAATAAAACGCTCTGCCGGCAAGCAGCATTATCAACCAGGAAACAGCAACAAACAGAATCAGCAAAAGCAAGTCCAGAAGCTCTAACCGGCTTGATGTGAGGAGAGAAGCAGCCTGTCTGACGCCCGGGAAAACTGACATGGCAGCAGATGAAACATTAGCCGCTCCATTCTCAATAATTTGAGCCAGATCGCCATCGGTTTTACTTGATAAATTTTGAATAAAGAAGACAAAGCCAAAAGTTCCAAGCATCAATACCAGTCCGGAAACAGTATTGAAACGATCCTTATTCCTGGCAAAAGGAGTCAATCGCATTAGCAGAATAACTATTACGGCTGCCAGACACAAAGGAATAAAAGGCATTAAGATAAGTGACAATACCATTAAAACATAGTACTGAAAAGAAGCTTCAGATAGTACGCCATATACAGTAAGCGATGGCAACAGAAGCATTGCCATAACCATCTCAATATAAACAGCGGTAACAAGAAGCTTAGCGCTTATAATCTCGCCTGCCTTAAGAGGAAGTGGCAGGAAACGGGTTACATCAGAAGAATAATAGAAAATGCTGATTACATAAACCGCCCCAAACACGAAGGTCATTATTGCCGCTGCTGACAAATAGAGGCCCGGAATCATTGTTGTCAATGATAATGGTTCCAGCATTTTATAAATACCAATGCTGCTTCCTGACATCATGGCACCAAGATAGACAAATAGAAATAGAAACAACAATAAGCTGCCAAGACTACCAAATTTCCTCTTCTTGCGGGCATCACTGCCAAGAGACGCGATCCCGTTACCCTTGAGCATTATATATGTCAAGCGAAGAATCTGTCTCATGACTTTTCACCCTCTGCAACCAGACGCAAGAACATTGATTCAAGCGATTCGTCCGCACGACTCTGCTCACGCATCTGCTCAAGAGTTCCGCTGAAGCGTATCTGTCCGTGATCTATAACTGCTAAATCATCACAAATACGTTCAGCAACTTCAAGAACATGTGTAGAGAAAAATACTGTTTTGCCCTTATCAGCATGTTCGCGCATCATGTTTTTCAACTCAAAAGCTGATTGCGGATCAAGCCCTGTCATAGGCTCATCAAGAATCCAGATATCGGGCGCGTGCAGCAGAGCGCCAATGATCATCAGCTTCTGGCGCATTCCATGTGAGTAGCTTTGAATTTTTTCACCAAGAGCATCCGTCAAAGAGAGTCGTTTTGCCAGCGAAGCGATTCTTTCAGTTCTCTGTTCTGTAGGAACTTGATAGACATCACCCATGAACTTTAAATATTCTAAACCACGCAGTCTGGGGAAAACATTCGGGTCATCCGGCACCAATCCAAAACAGCGTTTCGCCGCCAGAGCATTGTTAATTATGCTGTTACCCTGAAGCAGAATATCGCCGCTGTCAGGACTGAGAATCCCGGTAATCATCTTGATAGTAGTCGTTTTACCTGCTCCATTAGGACCAAGGAAGCCGAAAATTCTGCCATCCGGAATTGTAAGATTAATGTTGTCTACTGCTTTTACCTCGCTGTGATAACTCTTGCTGACATTCAACAATTCAATCATTTTCAGAAACCTCCTGTTTTTCGAAGCTAAGACCTTCTATCTCATGATACCATCCCAGAAGCTTAAGATAAGGCATTTCTTTACTAAGTTGATATAAAGCTGACATGGCCTGGGAATCAGCGGCAGGACAATCAGCATCGAGGTAAAAAAGATAAGACCATGGCTGATAAGGATCTGGTCTTGATTGTATTTTACTCAGATTAATACCGCGATCTGCGAACATAGCCAGAGTGGAAGCCAGTGAACCACTGCGATGAGGCAACCTAAGCACAAGACTTAGGCGATCGGCATCAGGCGTAATTATCAGCTGGCGGCCAACAGCAATAAATCTGGTTTGATTATGCGGCATGTTGCAAATATCCGGCAGTAGAATTCGCAGATTATTGGCAGACGCGGCCTCAGCTGAGGCAATCGCGGCTACTCCTTTGCCGGCGTTGTCACGAACCTGAGCGGCCGCATAAGCTGTATTGAGTGATTCCTGTACATTCCAGCCATAATGCAATATCGCCTCTGAACACTGCGCGAGAGCCTGAGGATGCGACACAACTTCACGCACATCTTCAAGTTTAGTCCCGGGTGCGACCAGTAGACAATGTCTGATTGGCAGTGAGATTGATTGATGGATTGAAAGGTGATATTCAATCAGCAAATCGTAAACATCATCAACCGTTCCGGCCGTGGTATTCTCAAGTGGTAATACAGCCACATCAGCGATACCATCAACAACTCTGCGGCAAGCCTCGGCAAAAGTCCGGGCAGACGAGATCTGCGCGTCAGGATAGAGCATACGACAAGCCTGAGAAGAATAAGAAGAAAGCGGACCTTGATATACGGCACTTGCGGTTGCCGGAAGATGATCAGCAGCATGATTTATTACATATCCCAGATCATACAATTCATCGGTCGATCGAATCAAATCATATTGCGCTCCTCGTGACATTCGCATCAAGGTACTCATCAAATTCTGGGCGCGCCGGCTATCTTCTCCTGAGAATTTTAAACTTACTCTGTCCAGCAGTTCATCTTCTCTATCCGGATCGTAAACCGGTTTATCGGTTCCAGCTTTTGCCCGGGCAATGCTTCTGGCAATTCGCATACGTTCAGCAAAAAGCTTAAGCAGCTTGTCGTCTGTTGAGCTGATCTGACATCTTAACTCAGTAAGGTCAGTCGACGCACTTTCATTTTCGGCTGTCGGCATTTCGATTGGTTCTACCGGAGATTTTTCTTGTATCATTATTATATTTGCTCCTTGCCGGCGATTATCCTGCACAATTGCTCAAGTCCAAGTCGATAGCTGTCAATACCGAAACCAGAAACCTGGCCACAACATACTTCGTTTATGACAGACTTCTGTCTGAAGCCTTCACGTTTGTGAATATCAGAAATATGTATTTCCATAACCGGAACCGGGCACAGATCAATCGCATCACGCAGAGCATAACTATAATGAGTCAGAGCCCCGGCATTAAGCAGCATACCTTGGCATAAATCCATTGTTTCATGAATTTTATCTATCAGGTAGCCTTCATGATTTGATTGAAAACAAACCAAATCATATCCCAGCGAATCTGCAATACGCGCAGTGAAATGCTCAACTTCTTTGAGAGTAAATGAGCCATATTGACCCGGATCCCGTCTGCCAAGCATATTAAGATTGGGACCATGGAGAAGCATGATAACAGGTCTTCCCTCCCCACTATTCATCCTCACATCTGAGAGATTATCCAACCCGGATGAGACTTCGTTTTTTTGTGAATTATCCGTCATGAGTTTCAGCTCCTTATCAATGGTATGAAACCTCAAACTGTCAATAAATGTCGTTATATTATCAATCAACATCGGCAAAAGCCGTCAGCCTGCCTTCTGCTTCCATCATTAGATCAAGCGCGAAAATAGCAGCGGCAGCTTCCACAACCGGAACAGCTCTTGGTACGATACAAGGGTCATGCCGTCCATGAACAATCAATTCTTCTGATTGGCCGGTCTCCAGATTGATCGTCTGTTGTGGTTTACTGATTGACGCCGTGGGTTTAAAAGCAACACGAAACACTATCGGCATACCGTTACTGATACCACCGTCAGCTCCGCCACTGTTGTTAGTCTGCATCCTGATACCATTTTTTGTAAAAACCGGTACATCGTTGTTCTGTGAACCCTGTCTGCGTGAGGTTTGGAAACCAGCGCCGAACTCGACACCTTTGACTGCCGGAATCGAAAACAGCAGCGAAGCCAATCGTGATTCAATGCCGGCAAAAATTGGATCACCTAACCCGGCCGGCAGGCCAACAATAACGCCTTCAACTACACCGCCCACTGAATCCGTTTGTGCCTTAGCTTTCAGAACAGCCTGCTGCATCGCTTCAGCGGCACTGGCAGAAACTGTAGGCAATGGTTTATCAACAAAACCACGTAGAAGATCCATATCAGGTGCCGCATAATCTATTGGCAAATCACTGATACCGGCAATTTCAGTTATACGTGCTGCGATGAAAACATTACGAGACGCCAGAATTTGTCTGCTTACTGCACCGGCAAAAGTTAAAGGAGCGGTTAGTCTGCCGGAAAAATGTCCGCCACCCCTCGGATCATTATAGCCCTGATATCTGGCCATACCAGTCAGATCGGCATGACCCGGTCTTGGTCGTATTTTCAAGTTACTGTAATCACCCGAACGCGTATCCGTATTTCGAATCAAACCGGCAAAAGGTGTACCAGAAGTGCGTCCTTCGTATAGTCCAGACAATATTTCAACTTGATCAGCTTCCTGTCTTGGTGTAGACCAGGCCGTTTTCCCCGGAGCCCTGCGTTGCATCATTTTTTCAATTTCTGACATGTCCAGCTGATGTCCTGATGGCAAACCATCAATAACAACGCCGATGCCTGCGCCATGGGACTCGCCAAACAAACTTATTTTCAACATATTACCCCAAATTGAGCTCATGGCATTTCCCTCCCAATTCCCTCATTCTTACAAAAAAGTCCGGATACGATTTGTTAACAGCCTGTGCGCCTTTTATTTCAATACCCTCTTGTGTCGAGAGCGCTGCGATAGCAAGTGCCATGGCGATTCTGTGATCGTTATGAGAAGAAGCACACCCTCCGGTTAGCGGTTTGCCTCCTTGAATAATCAATCCATCTTCAGTTTGTTGTATATCAGCTCCAATCCGGCTGAGAGCGTCTTCTGTGCTTGACAATCTATCACTCTCCTTGAGGCGTAGACGACTGCCATTTACCAATCGTGTAACAGCAGGTGTCAAGGACGCGGCAACAGCAAGAATTGGAACAAGATCAGGAATCTGTGAGACATCGATCTCAAACGCAGTCTTGTCCGAAGCGAAATCAGTCAGCAGATTAATTATAGCTCGATCTCCTTGAACAGATTCAGTAACAAGCCCATCAATATCAAGCCGACTGCCACTATATTTCGCGGTCAGCCAGAAGGCAGCCTGAGAATAATCTGCCTCAACAATATAATCAGCTGGACTATATGACTGACCGCCTCTGACACTCCAGCCCCAATCAGTCTTCTGAACTTCTACGCCAAATTTTGACATTGTTTCAACAGTCATATCTACATATGGTGCCGATTCAAGCTTGTTGGTTAACCTTAATTCTGAATCACCTTCAAGCAGCGGCAAGGCCAGAAGCATACCCGATATATACTGTGAGCTTACATTTCCTGGAGCGTAGAAAACGCCTGCCTCAAGCTGTCCACAAGTAGAAAATGGCAGACTGTATTTTTCGGGACGTGCATGTTCAACCCCATGACCACGCATGATATCTATATATTCCTGAATTGGTCTTTCAGGCAAGCGCCCATGACCGGTAAATATGATTGGTTTATTTAGCGCGGCCGCAAGCGGCACTAACAATCGCAGTGTCGTACCTGACTCACCACAGTCAAGCTCTACTGGATCTGATACATCGTTATTTAGCAGCAAATCAAGACAGTTCCAAGTAGTCTTAATGTCATCAGACCAGATTTTCCCAAGACCTGCCGGTGGTTGCGTCTGTCCGGAAAGACGACAGCAAATCATAGCTCTGTGCGCGTCACTCTTGGAAGGAGGAGGAGTTATCCGACCTTGTAAGATACCAGGTTCTACTCTGATTATCTGATCAGGCATCCTGCCATACCTCCCGCAGAACATCTGTCAATTCAGACTTTTTCATAGGTTTTAAATAAGCCTGACCTGTCTCTTTGATTAAGACAAAATAGAGGCGGGAGCCAACATTTTTTTTATCAGACGCTATAGCCGGCAATATGTCATCAAGACTAAGGTCTGTTGCAACTGGCAGCTGATAACTCTCAAGCACTTTTATTATCCGCTTGCTAGTGCCGGGTGCGGTTTCGCCAAGAAACTCACCGACCCTGGCCGCAGCTACCATACCAATCGCCACTGCCTCACCATGTGTATAACGGGAAAAAGCAGTGACTTTCTCAATAGCATGACCAATAGTATGACCAAAATTGAGCAGCATTCTCTCACCGGTATCCCTTTCATCCCTTGAGACAACAGTAATTTTGGTACGAACACAGCGTTCAAGAACCCATTCCAGATCATAAGCTTTGCTCTCAATCTGCTCAAACAAATTATCATCTCTTATGAGTCCATATTTAATAACTTCAGCCATACCATCTGCCATTTGTCCTCGAGATAGTGAAAGAAGTACCGAAGGATCCATGATTACCGCCTGTGGCTGATAAAATGCTCCGGCCAGATTTTTCCCAAACGGCAGGTCTATTGCAGTCTTCCCACCAATTGAGGAATCGACCTGTGCAAGAAGTGTTGTTGGAATCTGCACAAGAGGCACTCCCCGCAACCAAGTGGCGGCAGCAAAACCTGCAAGATCACCTATAACACCGCCACCAAGAGCGACAATTAAATCAGCACGATTGATGCCTGCCTGATTGAAACACTCATATAAATACATCAGTTTATCCATCGACTTGCTCGCCTCACCGGCAGGAACCAAAGCGTTTGAAACGGTGAATCCTGCAACTTCAAGCGAAGTCTGTACCGTATTACCATAGAGCGGCCAAACATTTTCATCACTGACAACACAGGCTCGTCTGCCGGTACAAACACCGGAAGCGATTTCACCAGTTTTGGCCAGCGCGCCTTTGCGTATAAGTATCTGATAATCGCCCCCGGCGGTATTTGCTAATAAATCAGGCATATCATCCTCCTTGTGTGTTTTATTGGTCTGTTAACTTATCTCATTTTTTCATCTTTCGTTAACAGATCCTGTTATATTATATAGATCTTCCCACAGCTTCAGCCAACGGTTTCAGCTTCTGAACCAACGCATTGAAATCTTCTGGTGTCAGCGACTGTTGACCATCAGACAGCGCATGGCGTGGATCGTTATGCACCTCAATAATGAGACCATCAGCGCCGGCAACGACGGCAGCTTTTGCCAATGGCTCCACCAGCCAAGCCATTCCTGCGGCATGACTCGGATCAACGAAAACCGGCAGATGGGTTCTGCTCTTAAGAACAGGCACAGCACTAATGTCAAGGGTATTGCGTGTACTGGTCTCGAATGTTCTGATTCCTCGTTCACAGAGGATAACATCCTGGTTACCACCGCTCATTATATACTCAGCTGACATCAGCAGTTCATCTATCGTATTAGCGAAACCACGCTTAAGCAGAACAGGCTTACGTACACGTCCAAGCTCCTTGAGCAGTTCGAAGTTTTGCATATTGCGGGTTCCAACCTGAATAACATCAACAAACTCCATGAATAATTCAAGCTGTGCCGGATTTGTTATTTCCGAAACAACAGGCAGACCAGAGCTCTGGCGTGCACGTTTCATATACATGAGGCCTTCAGCTTTGAGTCCCTGGAAGGCATAAGGAGAAGTTCTCGGTTTAAAAGCTCCACCTCTAAGCATTGCAGCGCCACCATCTCTGACCATGTCGGCCACCATCTTGATTTGATCCTCTGATTCCACCGAACAAGGTCCGGCTGCTATACAAATTTTTTTGCCACCGATGCTGACATCACCAACTTGGATAACAGTATCATCTGGATGGAATTTCCGATTCGCCCTCTTGTAAGGTTCCTGGACACGCATGGCACGATCGACCGCGTCATGCATTTCAACCGCTTCAAGTTCAATTGATGATGTATCACCCACAAGACCGATAATTGTGGTTCCACTGCCGAAGACAGGACTTGTCTGTACACCATAACTGTCATTAAGCCATTTGCAAATCTCATCAACCTTGTCCTTGGTTGTACCTTGTTTTAATACGAGTATCATTATCTATTATCCTCCTGAAGTCCAAAATCCGCGGCAATTTGTGCCGCAAGCCGCTCAGGCTCCTGATCGGCTGAAATAACTCTATCTGCAACAGAATTGTAGATGTTCTGTCTGCGATCATATAATTTTTGCAGTTCATCCGATTGCTCATCTCGCCATAACGGACGACCGCTGCCTTGACCGACCCTGCGTTTAATCTCAGGCAAACTGCAACTTAAATAAATTACAAGCGCAGCTTTACTTCTGATCAACTCACGATTTCTCTCAGCAATCAGCGCACCCCCGCCTGTAGTTATAATCTGTGTTTTCCCGCTGTCGAGGCACACGCCCAACAATCGATGTTCCAAATCCCGGAAGTAAATTTCACCTTCCGCAGCGAAGATATCGCTTATAGTACGCCCCTGATCTGCCTCAATTGCCTCATCGAGATCAATAAGAGGCAAACCTGTAAGTTCAGACAGCAGACGACCTATTGTACTCTTACCGCTGCCCATAAAACCGGTAAAAACCAATGAAACCGGGAAATGCGACATTACAGCCTGTGCCAGTTTGCGCTTGATCTCCAGCAAATCATCTTCAGCGAAATCAGCCTGTGGATGCCATATCTTCTGTGCTGCCAGAGCTTGTCCAAACAACATACCAAGCCCGCCACGAGCTCTTATGCCAAGGCTTCTGGCCATTAAGACAAGGCGGGTAGCCACCGGGTTATAAACAGTATCGTATAATTCAACAGTTCTGCCAAGTAATTTTCGAACAGTATCTTCAGGCAGGGGCAGACCATCTGTGTGCGGCCACATACCAGCCGGAGTTCCATGTAGCACAACCCAACTGCGGCCTTGCAACGACAACACATCTTCAACTGAATAGGCTTTGATCCCGGGATAAACATCATTCAGATCGTGTATCAAGGCAGCCGACTGTTCCACTCGACGAGACCAGACAGCGATTTCGCCTGCGCGTACACCTGCGGCGGCAAAAGCCAGCATGCGACTGACACCACCGGCTCCCAGAATTAAAATTCTGCGATCATACAAATCAGGACCATCATTCAAAAATCCTTCATGATCAGTGTTATATCCCCTTGAGTTCAAGATCGTATTTACCGATCTCAAAGCGGCCGCCTGACTGTCAAGGCTATCAAGCAAGGATATAACCCGCTCTTTGTATGGAATAGTGCAGTTCAATCCGCGAAAACGAGCCAGGACGGAAGGCATTTCACGCAAAAAATCCTGTGGATTAATATCTATAAGATCATAAGGATAATCAAGTCCGGCGATGTCCATCAACTGTCTGTGAATCCAGGGGGACAAACTATGTGCCAGAGGATGTCCAATTAGACCATAACAGAATTTCTTATCAGTCACAGTCGTAGCCCTCCTCTCTAAGCAACCAGGCGGCTCTGACAGCTTGACTGCTGTCCGGTAATAACAGCTGCAGGCAGCCGCCTTCATATGCCCGAAATTCTCTAATACGAATATTGACAATATTTATTTCATGTTCTCCCAGCAAGGTGGTAATTCTACCAAGCTCGCCCGGTCTATCAGTAACATAAACATTAAGCGAACTCTGAGCAGATAGAGCACCCCTGCCATCCGTAGGAAGAGATGACCGGAACCAAGCAGCCTGATAGAAGAATTTCTCAAGACCGGCTCTGTCAGCTGCATCAAGATCGGCTCTAAATTCCTGCAGCAGCGAAATATACTCATCCAGCTGAGTTAAAAGCTGGCCTCCTGATTGTAATGAAATCGAAGCCCACAGTTTAGCATCCGATGACGCGATTCGTGTTATATCACGAAAACCTCCGGCTGCCAGACGCGCGAGAATATCATCGCCCTGCCGCGCAGCAAGCAAACACAGCGCCGAGGCAGCGGCATGTGGTAAATGGCTAATAGCAGCAACCGCCCGATCATGTGTTTGATAATCAAGTTCCATTACATAAGCACCTGTAAGCGCAACAATTTGTTCAAGTCTTTTGAGCTCCGGCACTCTTAATTCACTTGATTCAGGTAAACACAGCACATAAACAGCATTTTCCAGCAAAGAAACACTGGAGCTGTTAAAACCTGTTTTTTCAGAACCGGCCATAGGATGTCCACCGACAAAACGAACATCTTCAACAGCTTCCATAACAGGTGCTTTTACACTTGCCACATCGGTAATAATGGCTGTCGTAAACATGCGCAGGAATCTCACTGTCACAGCAACCGCTTCAGGCGGAACACAGACAAAAACGACCTCACAGTTCACAAGCTCCTGCCAGGCAAAACTATCTGTATTAGATTTGCTCTCGATTATATAGCTATCCGCAAGTTCCCGCAGCTGATTATCAGATGCGTCTTTTGCCAGATGAGGCCAGACCGCACTATCAGAAGTCACCTGTTCAGCAGCAGAAGCGTATACAGTATCAGCATCTGTGTCGAAACCGATCACTCGAACTCCTCGGCTGTGTAGTCGTCTGGCAATAGAACCACCAATCAGACCAAGTCCGACAATCGCTACTTCGCCCTGATTTAAATTGTTGTTTTGT
>JAQVJP010000207.1 GCA_028695145.1 Eubacteriales bacterium | reverse complement strand
CAAACCTGTTGTCATATTTTTCGTTAAGCATACTCTCGACGCCATAGAGTCTTCCGATCATCTCAACAGCCTTAGCTGCCAGTGAGTCTTTCTTATCAGTTCCCTTAGGCAGGCTCGTCAAAATATCGTAAGCGCCAAATAATGACATCTAGCAAATGCTTGATGCAGCCGTTACACTGATGTAAAAATTCAGAGGTGATGGATATGACGACTGAAGAAAGACAGGTATATTGGGAAAAACAAGTTAAGCGCTGGCAGGCCAGTGGGATGAGCATGCATGCCTGGTGCAAAAAACAAGGTATATCGGACAAAACGCTAGGCAACTGGAGAAGAAAGCTGCAACAACAAAAAGAAGTACAAAACCAGGTACCATCTGGCTGGCAGGAAGTGAAACGAACAACATATGACCGATCTGCAGCGATGGGCATCAAACTGGAAGTCAATGAAAAGATCAAAATTGAGCTGAAACAAGGCTTTGACCCGCAGCTGTTAATGGATGTCGTGCGGGTCCTGACACAATGCTAGCGCCAGCACCTGGTCGGATTTATTTGGCCAAAGGAGCCACTGACCTTCGTAAGTCGATCAATACATTGGCCGCATTAGTCCAGGCATCGTTCGAGATGGATCCATATGATAAAAACATGTATGTGTTTTGTAATCGCAGTCGCAATCGGCTAAAGATCCTACAATACGATAAGAACGGATTCTGGTTATACTATAAAGCATTGGACCAAGGCAAGTTCGCCTGGGTAAAGGAAACAGACGGACTGATGGAACTGACAGCAGAAGAACTGGACTGGCTGGTTCATGGTCTAAAGTTGATGGATAAGCAAAGTCTTATGTCAACGCAAAAGAAATTTTACTACTAGCTAAATCAAGAGAATATATCGTCAAGAAGCCCGAAATATAAGCGTTTCGGGCTTTTTATATATCGGTAAATATGGTATAATAATCGCATGGAAAACGATAGCAATCATCTTATAAACACCCCTGATTTAGAAAAAGAAAACACGCAGCTGAAGCGGCAGAACGCCGCTCTTTTAGCGCAGCTGAAACAAAAAGATGATTTGCTGGAACACTACCTGCAACAATTCCGATTACTGCAAACAAAGCAGTTTGGTTCATCCAGTGAAAAGAACCTCGTATTACCTGAGCAGCTTAGCCTGTTTAACGAAGCAGAAATCACAGCTGATGAAAAGCAGATAGAACCTGATATTGAACAGATTACCTATGCGCGACGAAAAGCTAAAAGGACGAAAGAAGAAAGCCTTGAACAGCTGGTCACAGAAGAGGTTTTGCACGATCTTGATGATGCTGAAAAAGTATGCCCTGACTGTGACAGTCCGCTGAAGGAAGTCAAGGTAGAGTCGCGCTATGAGCTCAAGATTATTCCTGCCAGAGTGGAAGTAATAAAACACCGTACACCGGTTTATGCTTGTAACAGCTGCGATGGACATGATTTCAAAACGAATATCGTGAAATCAAAAGCATATGAACCTTTCTTACCCAAGAGCTCAGCCGCCATTGAATCGATTGCTTGGATCCTGGAGCAAAAATATGCGTATGGCATGCCGATATACCGGCTGGAACAACAGGCCAGACAGATGAATCTGGATCTTAGCCGCCAGACGATGAGCAACTGGGTGATAAAGACAGCCAGGCTTTACATTAGACCGGTTTATGAGTTCTTAAGGAATAAGCTCCTAAGCCAAAGCCATTTATGCGCAGATGAGAGTCCCCTGCAAGTTTTGAATGAACCGGGACGAAAAGCGACACAGAAATCCTACATGTGGCTTTTTGCGACAGGTCGCGGCAGTCCGCCAATTATCGTTTACAACTACCAGACAACCCGGGCTTCAAAGCATCCGGTCAGATTTCTGACGGGTTTTAATGGGCTGCTGCAAATAGACGGGTATCAGGGCTACAACAAACTGCCAGCATCCATTGAACTGGCAGGTTGTTTCGCTCACGCCAGACGAAAATATACAGATATTCTCAAAAGTCTACCGAAAAACACAAAAACGAAAGATTCGCTGGCTGAAAAGGCTATTAAAATGATTGGCAAGCTGTATGCGATAGAAAGGCAACTTAAAGAAAAATATGAAGGCAAGCAGCTCGATGAGCCGGCACTCAAAGATATTTATGAGACCAGACAAAAGCATAGCAAGCCGATCTGTGATGAATATTTCAACTGGTGCAGACAAAACAAAAACAAAACGGGCGGCAGTCTTTTCAATGCCATAAAATACAGTCTTAACGAAGAGAAGAAGCTTCGTGTTTTCCTGGATCACCCGATCTGTGAAATTGATAACAACCGCGCTGAACGCTATATAAAACCCTATGTGACAGGCAGGAAGGCCTGGTTATTCGCCAATTCTACACGTGGCGCTGAGAGCAGTGCGATGATTTTTAGCTTGGTGATTACGGCGAAAGAAAACAAACTCAAGATATTCGATTATCTGGTTTATCTTTTTGAACAGCTGGCAGCTAACAGGTATGATCTTGATATGATTGATCTGGAACCGCTGATGCCGTGGTCAGACCAGTTGCCAAAAAATTTGAGAATTTCTAAGTAGTTGTCAAGGTGCTATTATTTTACGCTTACAAAATATCAGTATATTTGCGCCTGCAATGAGCCCAACAACCTGTAAGTTCTATCGATTTAGGTAGCTGGTTATATCCCTGGTAGCCATCTACCTGAAGCAAGCCCGAATAGCCCGTCAGAAATTTGACCGGATGCTTAGATGCTCTGGTTGTCTGGTAATTATATAAAACAATCGGTGGACTGCCCCTGCCTGTTCGAAACATCCACATATATGACTTTTGCTGTGCTG
>JAQVJP010000071.1 GCA_028695145.1 Eubacteriales bacterium | reverse complement strand
CTAGTCTCAGTTTCTATAGACAATCAGCTGATACGATGCGTGAACGTATAAGTAGTTATTCGACACAGATAGTTGAATTGTCACAAGAGAGTCTGGCGTCCAAATTCGCTGATATTGAAACCTACAGTATTGAAACAGCCTATTCTGATAGAGTACAGGAATATATGAGCAAATCCGGTGTGATCAGTGATTGGCGCAGAAGTCAGCTGCTGACAAGTATCAGGCAGGATTCCGGCATAAAAATATCCAGACAAAATGAAGACTTTGTTGTTTCTGTTATTCATCCATCTCAATTGCAAACAATAATTTATGGTAATTATGGTTTGCCGTTCTCCCTGAAAATCATGGCGCAGCAGCAACTATATGATATGGCTGTAGATGCTGATGGCCGAACTGTTCTTCTTCCGGCAGATGAAGAAATGCATCAACATAATATTTGGTATGAGAATATTAGAGCAACTGACAATGCCAGAGCTGTTATGTTGGCCAGATCAATCAAAACATTGTATCGCGGAGAAGTTGTCGGAGTCCTGATGATCAGAATAAGTGAGCGGTTCATTAATCAGATGACACAGAATGTTGATCTGGGTGATGGTTCTGTAAGTTTTCTAACAGATAAAAACGGTTTAGTTTTTGCTTCGAATTCTGATTTTATAAGTTTGAATCAATCAGTTGATTCAAATCTCACATCAGTTTTGTTATCAGCCGCATCTGATAGAAGGCCTGCAGAAGAACGAGGTGATCACATCTGGCGTGATGGAGATCGCAACTATCTGGTTTATTCTCAGCAAATACCTGAATATGGTTTATACTTCACAGGTATGATACCTGAAGAATACATTAATTCTGAGCTTAACGAGACCTCAATCAGAATAACATTTCTTATGATTCTCCTTGTAGCAGTAATGGTTTTACTTTCTTACTTATTTGCTTATGCCATATCAAATCCTTTGCAAAAAGTTATTAATGGTATGCACGAAGCACGTAGAGGTAATCTCGGGGTTGCTGTAAGTGTTAGTGCTCTTAGTGAAGTTGAAGAGGTTAGTACCAACTTCAATGAGATGATGGACGAGATAAATAATCTTGTCTTCAATGTCAAGGACAAGGAGAAGCAGAAACGTGTAGCTGAACTAAAAGCTCTTCAGGCACAAATAAATCCTCATTTTCTGGCTAATACACTCAATACCGCAAGGTGGATGGCTTCTCTGCAAGGAAATCATAACGTCGATGATCTGATAAGTTCTTTGATTCAGCTAATTAACGCAACTATTGGTGCTAAAAATGATATGATAACTATCGAAGAAGAGCTAGATAATATACGTTGTTTTCTGCGCATTCAGGAATACAGGTACTTCGATAAGTTTAAGGCATCATTTGATATTGATCCACAAATTTTAAAATGCAGGATTCCCAGACTCCTTCTCCAGCCGCTGGTAGAAAACGCTCTTGTACATGGGATTGCCATGCTGGAAGGTCAAGGGACACTGGCAATAAAGGGATTAATTGAGAATGAGCAGGTACGTTTGTTAGTGACAGACAATGGCGCAGGTATGAACACAGATAGGCTGCATGAAGTAGAATCAGGACAAGTAATAAGTGCTTTCAATGGGATTGGCATTTCTAATGTCAGAGAAAGAATCAAACTTAATTTTGGTGAAGATTATGGTCTTACTATTAAGAGCGTTCCTGATTTATATACTACCTGTGAAATACGTATACCAAAGATTATAGATAGTGAGAAGGGTGATAATGACGATGTTAAAAGTAATGCTGATTGATGATGAAGCACCCTTCCGGACCGGACTTCGTGAATTGATAAACTGGAAACAACACGGGTATGAAATAATCGCGGAAGCAGGATCTGGTAGAAGCGCGCTTGAACTCATAGATGTTAAGAAGCCCGATATTATTATCGTTGATATGAATATGCCTGTAATGAATGGGGCTGAGTTAATTGAACAGGTGGCAGCCGGTTGGCCCAAGATAAAAGCGATTGGCTTAAGCGGGTATGATGACTATGATTATTTAAGAAAAACAATGCGCAGTGGAGCAATAGATTATCTTCTTAAGCATAATCTTGATGCAGATGTTTTGCTGACTGCTCTGAATTATGCTGCTCAGAGCATCCGCCAGGAGATGAAAACTGAAGCTCTGACTGTCAAAATAGAAAATCAGCTTGAAGAACACCGAGAAGCTCTGCAGCAGGCTTTTGTAAACAGACTTCTAAATGGGCAAGGTGGTTCAATTGAAGAAATCCAGGCACAGATGGATCACCTTGATTTGCATCTGCCGCTCAGCGGTGGTTCAATTATTCTAAGGCTGATTGACCAGTTCTGGCGTTTTAAACAAGGACAAACTGATGAACAAATCAAGAAGTTAGTCAGCTCGTTATTGTCTATTTCAAAAGAAATACTTCGTGAATATGATAGTTCATTAGTTCATCAGCTGGATGAACGGACTTTTGCTATTTTTCTGCCTGTTGGTAGCCAGCGTAGTACGATGGCGATACTGGACAGACAAAATACAGTAATTAGACGAACCAGCAGCAGCATTACAAGATATTTGAATTTAAGCTTAAGCTTCTGTGCCGGAACACCCTATCGTGGGATAGATGAACTTGTTTCCAGTTACCAACAAGCATTGAACCTTATGGATCAGCACTTCTTCGATGGCAGTGGAAGTGTGATTATGGCGAGCCAGAGAACTCATAACAGCTGGCAGGAACAGCTTGACAGCATCTCCCTTGATGTGGATATTGAGAAAAAATTGATTTCCGCAATTGAAAATGGCGATGGTGAAGCAGCGGATACAATTTTACGTGGCTACTTCGAAGTATTATCAACAAGACGAGCAAGTAATAAATCATTTAAGATTATCTGCATTGAACTTATACATTTGCTTGGCAGAACAGTTCGTGACTTGAGCAGTTTAGAGAATGATTCTTATGATCCACTTGACGCGTATGAAAGAATCAACCGCTTCGACACTATTGATGATCTTCGTGACTGGATTTTGGAAAAATACCAGGAGACAGTGGCTTTTTTGCGTTTGCACGGTTTGCATGAGAGATATAGTCCTGTGATATCGCGTGCACTACAATACATACACACAAATTATCATAAACAGATTTCACTTGGTGATGTATCAGAGTACGCAGGCGTTAGCAATTCATATTTAAGCAGATCCTTCAAGGATGAAACCGGAACAGGATTTGCTGAATACATGACTAATTACCGCATAGAACATGCGTGTCAGATGATCAAAGCGGGAGGACAGAGAATCAAGGACATCGCAGCAGCTTGTGGATTTCAGAACTATACTTACTTTTTCAAGGTGTTTAAACAAATAACAGGGCTTACACCTAATGAATATGAAGCCGAATTAATAAAAAAGAACCGCTGAAAAGCGGTTCTTTTTTTGTTCATTTTCTGATTAAATTAATTATCGTTAACAAGACTACTGAACCTATTATAGCCACAAATAGGCTCCAAAGATTAAACCCGGTGAAACCACTGCCGCCTATTGCGCTAAACAAGAAGCCACCAATAAATGCGCCTATTATGCCAACAATAATATTGGCAATAGCGCCCATCTGTTTATCATTACCTGTAAACTTACTGCCAATCCATCCGGCAAGTGCACCTAAGATTATCCAACCTATTATACTGAAGAAAATAATCACCTTCTTATTCTTTTGCTTTCACAGGAAGCTATTTGTAATCACCTGTTTAATTTGTATTCAATTTTAATCTTATTGTTCAAATTGCGAAGTCTCATAAGCAACAGTTTTGCAGAATAAAAAAAAACTTGTTCCGAAAACTACGAAATTAAGTATGTAGAATGTAGTACAGCATGCCTTGAAAACACTGTTATTACTAAACTTCAACGTTTACGATAAAACTTTAGATTTTGAATTTATTAAGAACATTGTGTCTAATGTATGAACCTCGCTTATGCAAATTGGATAAAAAGGTGTTGACAAACAGCCGTAAGGATAGTAATTTGTAATAAAAGTAGATTTCAAAACAATTTACAAAACTATTTATAAATAGTTTTTAAGAAATGAGGGGAATAGTAAATGAAAAAAGACATTTTTTCTCTAAAAGGAAAAGTTTGTGTTGTAACAGGTGGTTATCAAGGCATAGGCGAGACAGTAGCTGGTTTTATAGCCGATGCTGGTGCTGATATTGCCATCTTCGATTTGAACGACGCTTCAGAAGTAGCTGAAAAGATATCAGCAGAATATGGTGTGAAGGCAAAATCGTATATTTGTGACGTTACTGATCCGCAAATTGTTGCCAAGTGTATCGCTGATGCAGCTGCCGATTTTGGAACTCTTGATCTGCTCTTCAATAATGCCGGTATTTGTATGCATAAAGGTGCTCTTGATCTTAAACCGGAAGAATGGCGTAAGGTAATTGATGTTAATCTGAATGGCGTTTTCTATGTTGCTCAGGCATTTGGCAGATACCTGGTCGCAAACGATAAACCCGGTAATATCGTAAATGTTGCCTCTATGTCAGGTACGATCGTTAATATACCTCAGGAACAAGCCTCATATAACGCTTCCAAAGCGGCGGTCATGCATCTGACAAAATCATTGGCCGTTGAATGGGTAGATAAGAATATCCGCGTGAATTCAATAAGCCCCGGATATATCAAAACAGCAATAACGGCGAAGTCAAATCCTGAATATCAGAAAAAGTGGCTGGCTTCAATTCCGTATAAGAGAATGGGAACTCCGGAAGAACTGGCAGGTGCGGTTATTTATCTCTTGTCAGATGCGTCAACTTATACAAGTGGAAGTGATCTGATTATTGATGGATGCTTCACAATAGTATGATTCAGAGTTATTAAACAGCATATGCTGTTTATATAAAAATCAAGGAGGAAAAGAAATGAAAAAGAGAATTCTAACACTTATGCTCGCAGTCGCACTGGTACTGTCACTGGCAGCCGGATGCACAACCAATGATCCTGTTTCAACTACAACAAAAGCTCCGGAACAAACAACAACAAAAGCAGACGGTGGCGATACTGATGAAACCACAGCTCCTGCAGCTGATGAAGATTTCAGTGTAGGTATTACAATTCAGTCTCTTGAGAATAGCTACTGGGCCGGTGTTTTCGGTGAAGTAGAAGCTCTAATCAAGGAAAAAGGCTGGGACTACAGTATTCAGTCATGTAATGACAATTCAGCCACTCAGATTCAGCAAATTGAGAACTTCGTTACCAATCAAGTTGATCTGATCATGGTTCATCCCTCTGATCCAAACGCTATTGAGGATTATCTTAAGGCCGCAAGAGATGCAGGCATTAAGGTTATGGTATGGGATGATATCATGGAAAATACCGATCTGAACTGGGTTCTTGATAATACAGAGCTTGGTTATACAATTGGTAAAGCAGCAGCTGAGTTTATCAATGAACATTATTCAGAAGATAATATGGCTCAGGTTGCTGTTATGAACTATCCTCAAACACCAATCCTGCTTGAGAGAGAAACTGGTATTCTCAATGCTCTCGAGGAGATAGCAGCCGGTAAGTACGAAGTCGTTGCTCAGCAGCCTGCTATTGATGCTCAATCAGCTCTTTCTAACATGGAAACAATTCTTCAGGCTAATCCCGATACAAAAGTTGTATGTTCAATCGGTGCCGGCGGCGACATCGGTGCCAATGAAGCATTCATGACCAAGTATGGCGGTGAAATTCCTGATGATGTAGGAATTTTCTCAGCTGATGCAACACAGCAACAGCTCGAAGCTATCGTTAATGGTGAGGCATCCAGAGCATCAGTTGGTTTCGAAGGATCAAACAAGAAAACAGCACAGGCTGTTGTTGATCTTTATGAGAAACTGCTCAAAGGTGAATCATTTGATGATCAGAATTTATACAGACCTCTTCTGACCATTAATGCCGATAACGCAGCTGAATATCTGGCCGACTACGAATAAGTAGTACACAAAGTAAATTAGACAACGGATATGGAGCTGCCATGGTGGCAGCTCCATATTTTGAAAAAACGAGGGTGTTAAAAATGAATGAAGAATATGTTTTGGAACTACAGCATATTACAAAAATATACCCCGGCGTTGTTGCTCTTAAAGATGTATCACTTGAAGTTAAAAAGGGCGAAATACTGGCTCTGATCGGCGAAAATGGAGCTGGTAAATCTACCCTGATAAAAACTTGTTCCGGTGCTGTTATTCCAACCTCTGGCAAAATTGTTGTCAATGGAAAAGAGTTCAGCAGTATGACGCCTCAGTTGGCAGCAGAAAACGGAATAGCGATAATCTATCAGGAGTTCAATAATGTTAAGGGATTGTCGGCGGCAGAAAATCTCTTCCTTGGTAATCCTATTAAGAAGGGTTTTGTCATTGACAAAAAAGCAATGGAAAAAGAAGCAGAAAAAGCATTCGCTCAGCTTAATATCAAGATTAATCCAAAAACTCTGGTTGGTGATCTAACAGTTGGCTATCAACAGATGGTAGAGATAGCCAAGGCGATTAAGCAGGATGCAAAAGTGCTGATTATGGACGAGCCTTCGGCACCGTTAACAAGTGCTGAAGTTGAGAGTCTATTTAAAATATGTGAACTGTTAAAAGCAAAAGGTGTTTCTATAATTTATATTTCTCATCGCCTGGAAGAAATATTCCGTTTATCCGATCGAATAGTTGTACTTCGTGATGGTCAATATATTAAAACACTGACTACGAAGGAATCTCATGTTGACGAATTGATTCATCTAATGGTTGGCCGTGATTTGACAGAATCTTATCCAGAGCGGAAAAAATGCATCAAGGAAGATGAAGTAGTTCTTGAACTCGACAACTTAAGTGGTAATGGTAATCACGACATAAGTTTAAAACTCAGGAAGGGCGAGGTTCTTGGTCTTGGAGGTCTCGTTGGCGCAGGCAGAACTGAGCTTGCTCAGGTAATATTTGGATCAGCCGAGAAGACAGGCGGTAAGATT
Organism: Eubacteriales bacterium; assembly: GCA_028695145.1. GTDB lineage: Bacteria > Bacillota > Clostridia > Saccharofermentanales > UBA5734 > JAAYFZ01. The sequence goes on along the minus strand of JAQVJP010000071.1, from coordinate 5,176 downwards.
ATTTTTAATGGCAAAGAAATTCATCCCCGAAGTCCACGTGAAGCTATTGATCTTGGCATCGCCCTGGTTCCGGAGGATAGAAAACGTCATGGAGCTCTTCTTGATATATCCATCAAAAATAATATCAGTATGCCAATATATAAGCGTATCTCAAAAGCCTCTGTTATCAACTCAAAAACTGAAGTTGATACAGCCAATAAATATAAGAAAGAACTCTTGATCAAGACACCTTCAATAAATCAAGATGTTAAAAATTTAAGTGGTGGTAATCAGCAGAAGGTAATTCTCGCGAAATGGCTGGCAGCAAATTCAGAATTGATTATATTCGACGAGCCAACCAGAGGCATAGATGTTGGTGCCAAGTTTGAGATATATAAGTTAATAAACGCTCTGGTAGAAAGTGGCAAAACAATATTACTTATTTCTTCAGAAATGGAAGAATTGATGGGTATGTCTGACAGAATAATTGTGCTGGCTGAAGGTCATATGACCGGTGAGCTGAAAAAAGATTCGTTTGACCAGAAGGCCATTATGAGAATGGCATCTGCTGTTGTAGGAGGTTGAAAATGAAAAATACTATAGTCAGCCAGGTCAAAGACAAGGCTATATGGATAGTTTTTATTATATTATTTATCGCGTTCGCGTTTGCTAATAAGAGATTTGTCTCACCATCGAATTTGTTTACGATTGCCAGACAAGTATCTATGTATGGTATAGCAGCTGTAGGTATGACTTTTGTTATTTTGATAGGTGGTATAGATCTTGCCGCCGGCTCAATCATAACAGTAGTAAATGTTGTTTGTGCATATCTTATGGTTGAAATGCAGTTTAGTATGGTCGCGGCAGTTCTTACTTCATTGATTCTGGCAGCTGCTATCGGAGCTCTGAATGGATTTCTGGTTGCGAAAATTGCAATGCCTGCCATTATCGCGACTTTTGCCACTCAGATAATATTTGAAGGTGCTGCTTATCTGTTATCTGGTGGTACACCTGTTTATGGTTTCGATGAACGCTTCAAAATTATTGGTCAGGGTTATGTAGGCCCTGTGCCTGTTCCGGTTATCATTATGGCCTTATGCTTCGCTCTTGGTGCGTTTATTCTTAATAAAACCTATTTTGGCCGTTATTTCTATGCTGTTGGTGGAAATGAAGAAGCATCCAAACTGTCAGGAATTCGAGTAAAAGGTATTAAATTCCTGATTTATACCCTCTCCGGTCTCTTCGCCGGTCTTGCAGGTATTGTCATGCTGTCCAGAACCAATTCCGCTCAGCCGACTGCAGGTAAAGGTTTTGAATTTGATGTCATAACCTGTGTAGTTCTCGGTGGTGTTTCTGTTAGCGGTGGTTTCGGAAAAATCTCCAATGTTATAGCTGGCGTTTTAATTATAGGTATTCTGACAAATGGTATGGTTCTGATGAATGTCAGTTCGTACACACAGATGGTTGTAAAAGGTTTGGTGCTCATTTTTGCTGTTGGCTTCGACAGTCTACAGAATTCAGGAGTTTTAACGAAGGCTTAAGCAGGATGTTAATCTATCCAAGCTATGAGGGGAAATAATCATGAAAACAATGAAAAAACAAATTATGACGGCGCCAAAAACTATTGTTTTTCAGGAGGTTGCCATTCCTGAAGTCGGTTTAGGTCAGGTTTTATTGAAAATAAAGAGGATAGGAATTTGTGGTAGCGATATTCATGTTTATCATGGACAGCACCCCTATGTGACATACCCATTGACTCAAGGACATGAAGTTTCGGGTCAGATAGTTGCTCTGGGTGAAGGTGTAACAAATCTGAATGTAGGACAGAAAGTGACTGTAGAACCTCAGGTTGTTTGTGGCAAGTGCTATCCTTGCAGAACAGGCCGCTATAATCTCTGTGAGAGTCTTAAGGTTATGGGCTTCCAGACTACAGGCACAGCAAGTGAGTTTTTTGTAGCCGATGCAGAGAAGATAACCCCATTTCCTGACCATGTAACTTATGATGAGGGTGCGATGATTGAACCGCTTGCAGTAACTGTGCACGCTGCTAAACGTACAGGAGATGTCGCGGGCAAGAAAATTGTCGTTATGGGTGCTGGCCCAATAGGCATTTTACTGATTCAAACTCTCAAAGCTTTTGGCGCTGCAGAAATTATCGCTACAGATATTTCTGATTTCAGGCTTGACCTTGCGAAGAAAAGTGGTGCTGACTATGTCTTTAACACCAAAAATGTTGATTTTGGTAAGGCGCTGACAGACAGTTTCGGCCCTGATAAAGCTGATATAATTTATGACTGTGCCGGAAATGACATTACAATGAATCAGGCTATAACCAACGCAAGAAAAGGCAGCACTATAATACTTGTTGCTGTATTTGCGTCAATGGCTAATGTTGATCTTGCCAAATTGAATGATTCGGAGCTTGATCTCAATACTTCGATGATGTATCGCCATGAAGATTATCTGGAAGCAATCAGAATTATTGAAGAGGGGAAGGTATCACTTGAACCTCTTATGAGTAAGCATTTCGCTTTTGAAGATTATCAGCAGGCTTATGAGTTTATCGACAATAACCGTGAGTCCACAATGAAAGTTCTGATTGATGTTGATCCTGAAGCCTGATAGAAGTACAATCATGGCATTATGCTTGGAAAGACGCGGTATCAACATACATGAATATTTTTGATGTTAAACATAACAACAGGAAAACAATATACTTCTATATGCGAGAGCATGGGAGAGCGACAAGACAGAAAATCAGTTTTGATTTGCGTTTGAGCATTCCTACGGTTACCCAGAATCTGGAATACTTGACTGAGCAAGGTTTGCTTACAAGCGAAATTATTTCTGACGGTCGACCTGGAGGTAGAAATCCTCTTGCTTACACATATATTTCAGATGCCAGAGTTGCTATCGGGATAGATATAACTAAGCATCATGTCAAAACTGTTGTTGTTGATCTTGACGGTAATATCATCAAATATGTTTATAGGCGAAGAATTTATGAGCGTAAAGACGCTTATTTTCGCCAGCTTGGAGCAGATGTAGAAGAAATAATTGGACATGCCAATCTGGATCGAAATAAGGTTCTGGGTGTATCGATTGCAGTGCCTGGAATTGTTGATCATAAGCGTGGCTATGTTGTTGATGGCCGCGTAATTAACAATACTGGTCTCACTTGCAATGACTTCGCCAAATATATCCCATTTCCGGCAAAACTAATACATGATTCCGACGCTTCTGGATTTTCTGAAGTTTGGAAAAATCCAGATATGCATAACGCGTTTTATATCAGCTTATGCAATACCGTCGGCGGTTCTGTTTTTATTAATGATAATGTCTATCTTGGTGATGGATTATTCAGCGGTGAGCTTGGGCATCTTCGCATTCATCAGAATGGTAAGCAATGTTACTGTGGACAAAAAGGATGTCTTGATCCATATTGTAACGCAGAAGTGCTTTCGAACCTGACCGGGGGTGAGTTACATCAGTTTTTTGAGAAGCTGCAGCAGGGCGATTCAGAATTGAAAAAAATCTGGACGCATTATCTTGATAATCTTGCTATTGCTATCAGCGACATCAGAATGCTCTTTGGCTGCCCGATCATCATCGGAGGCTATGTAGGTCCGTATATGAAAGACTATATGGATGAACTGTGGTTACGTTTGGACGAGATGAGTCCATTTGGTGAACGTGCAAGTCACTTCGTATTTCCTTGTGTTAATAAGTCGGAATCAGTGGCGACGGGTGCTGCATTATACTTTGTCGAGGATTTTCTCAATCACTCGTTAGCTCTTGCTGAAAAGAATCACTCAAGATGATCTTGGTATAACCCTTTATTCTGATCTGCTTGATCAGATTTCCAACCAGAGGGGGGCTGCCTGCTTATACTGAATGGTATAGGCGGCAGCTCTTTAAATTGCGCAATTATCGGCTCTTGTCTTGTGCATAACAGCGAATCACAACTATCTGTATTGCTCGTACGATTTAACTGTTATATCATTACATATGTGTTTATAAAACTGTTTATGAAAGGTATTAGATGTAATGACAAGAAGAAAAGCCAGTAATATAGATGTTAGAAAAGTAAATAGAATAAATGTGATAAGGGCGATTCTTGCCTGTGAGAGAATTTCGCAGCCGGAATTAACACAGCAACTTGAAATCAGCTGGCCGACAGTCCTGCAGAATGTAAAAGAACTTATTGATCTTGGTCTGGTAGAGGAGGTTGGTGCTTTTGCCTCGACTGGTGGTAGGAAACCACGTGCTTTTGCACCGGTAAAAGACGCTAAACTGGCAATTGGTATTGATATTACGCAAAATCATATAGGGCTTGTTCTAATTAATCTTGCAGGAGATCTGATATCTTTTACCAGAAGTAAAAAAACATTTTCCATGGATGATTCTTATTTTCGAGAGCTTGGTCAGGCTGTTGATCGTTTTGTTTTATCTTCAGGATATGAACCTGATAGAGTGACTGGTGCCGGTATTTCGCTTCCTGGTATAATCAGCGCGGACGGTGGTGTAATTAATTATTCCCATGTGCTCGGTCTGGTCAATGCTCCGGCAAGAGCCTGCACAAAACATATCAAATATCCTTGTGCTCTGATTAATGACGCGAACGCAGCTGGACTTGCTGAGATGTACGGTTTGTCAGAGCATAGCAACGCGGTTTACTTATCTCTTAGCAACAGTGTAGGCGGCGCAATATTGCCTGCGGGAGGATTCTATGAAGGTGACAACTTAAGAGCTGGAGAATTCGGACACAATACTCTGTACCCTGCCGGTAAAACATGTTATTGCGGTAAAAAAGGCTGTGTAGACCCATATTGTTCAGCTCGTGTGTTGCACGAGCATACTAATGGCAATTTAAATTTATTTTTTGAAGAACTGGCTGCTGGGGATGATAAGCTTCAGGAAGTGTGGCAGGATTATCTTCAGGATTTGTCGATAGTAATCAATAATCTGCGCATGACTTTTGATTGTGATGTAATTGTCGGTGGCTATGTCGGTGGTTTTATGGAAGATTATATTTATGATCTCCAACAGCTATGCGCGAAGCGAAATACATTCGAGCAGGACGCGTCATATCTGAGACTGTGTAAGTATAAGCTTGAAGCTTCCGCTGTAGGTGCGGCACTTACCGGGGTTGAAAAGTACATTATTAATTTGTAAGTAATTTCTTTTTAATCTTTTT
>JAQVJP010000206.1 GCA_028695145.1 Eubacteriales bacterium | reverse complement strand
GAAGGGTTTAAAAGTTTTTTTGTCAAGTTTTCTGCAATCCAAAAAAAGCCAGCAAATATGCTGGTTTGAATAAACAAGGCTGATACGTAACTCTTAAACTTTCATAGTGCTAAAACTGAAAGACGGGTATAACAATAAGCGCATACACTCAGCCTTAAATTATATGTCTCCTGTTGAATATCGCTTAAGCAAATTGACCGAATAATATTTGTCCTATTTTGGGTTGACAATCCAGGTAAATTGCTTGTATTATAACGTTGGATATTCATCTTTAGATGAATATGCCTGCCGAAGGTCTGAAGAAAGCCCTAAAATACAGGATTGGAGAGAATGTACTATGAAGAAATTACTACGTTCATTGTTGTGTTTTTCCTTGGCATTAACGCTATTGTTTGGCGCAAGTATTACTGCATTCGCGATTGAAAATGCTTCTGAGAGTTCGTTTACAGTTTTCTCGGAAGATTTTCCCGATGCTTATATTATCACCGACACGTCTGCAGGTGGTAGCTGCGAAAGAAGTGGAGATGGCGAAATAAGCCTTGGTGAAGTACAAGCTACTGTTTTTATTGAGGAAGCATATGATTTCATCGATGGTGAAATGGTTATTACCGAAAGTAGGCTTTTGTCGGAAGAAGAAGTGATGGCTATTGGCGTGGAAAACTTTGGGCTAATAGAAGAACAAAGAGAAGAATTCGCAAACTCCTCTATAGCCAGAGCTGCCACAAGTTCTCGTGGCAAACTGTCGATTTCATTTTCAGGTACATATAAGATGGTTGGAAATGGTGTATCATGCACCTTAACGGGAAATGCCACTTGGTCAGGATTTAATCTTTTATATAGTCCTGAAAATAATCCTGCGGCTGGAAAAGACTTTATAGGTGTTTGTTGGGCCGGCGGTCATCAAATGTCAAGCTCAAGTATCAGCGCAACATGGAGTGGCGGCGGTTATCAAACTGTTTACCTTTCTGAAGCAACTCCTAACGCTGGAAGAGTATGGGAATTTGATGAATATAAAAACAACATTATGGAAGTCCTTTACGTAAAAGCAGTTAACCTCAGTGCGACTATCACAAAAAACACACTGACAGGTGGCGGAAATAGAGCCGAAGCTGTGCTAAAGTATATCCATACTTATCAGGCGACCGTAGGGAGTATTTCCATAAGTGCTAGCCCCAGTAGTGTAGGCACTGGATTCTCACTCAGCAATACTTCGAAGCAGTGGAGTATTTCTTGTGCGGTAACTAATATTCCATATTAAACTCTACATACTCCGTATTTATACAAGAAATTCGGAGCGAATAAATGGGGTTGTCACGTTAAACATAGTTTATGCGTGACAACCCTTTTTAACAGATTTTTAGACCCAGAATTACGGTTACCGAAGCGTGCACGAAGCTTTTATAAACATGATATACGTGATTATTCGTTGTTTCTCTTTCAGCGAGACAAAAAACATGATCTTTTGGCCTTGTCGCGTTTGATATGTATGCTGTTAGGCGGATGTCTATAATAGTATTTGTAAGTGATACTTAACATATGTGTCGCAAATAACATAACGAAGCAGTACCTCGCGCAGAAGAAATCGAAAACGTGCATTCAATACAGCACCAAAATAAATCCTTGGGCTTGTTAGTTTCCTGCAGTGTGGGCATAACAAATCCTTAATAAAAACGCCGCTTGAAAATCCAATTCTGCCTCTCCGCAAGCGTTCCCGGTAGTCTATCCCTGACCTACCGACCCTTGCTGGGCATTCCTACCAAATCGTTTCAACTCGTACCTGGAGTCTCATATCTCGTATTTCATACAGTTCGTAAAATCATCCCAGCTTGAATACAATCCCAGCTGGGATACATCCTACCGAACTGGATATCATCGAAATAGCTACCGTCTGTATCCCTATACACTATATTTTCTTAATAAACTAGCTCAAACTTCGGATGTGCGTTTTCATTTGTGCCTCTAAATAAATAACATATTCGGAAACTGTATGCTGAATCTGCTAGATTTGCTTCGGTATCATCTACAAGCACATTTTTAACATTACTATCTCGGATAATACCCCAATAAATCCATTTCTGCCCATTACTGTATGAGCTGTAATGAAAGTTTGCTGATTGATCGGTATCTGATAAATGTATCTCAGAGCTAATAGTTTGTATAGTGTAGTTTAAAAAACTTTTTTTAATTATTGCACAAGCCGCATTTCCATTTTCGTTTATATAAAAAACTAAATATTCACTATCTCCAACATCTGCTTGGTAAAGAAACTCACTTGCATTTTCTGCTTTACTTAAACGGTTGTACTTCTGTAAAAAATCATAAGGTGAACGATTATTACTCTTCACAACTAGTAGAATGGTGATTAACAGGATAAGGGGAATAACTATGCTAACAACTATTTTTTGATTTTTGTTCATGATTTACCACACCATCCTTAATAAGGTATTAATAATATTATACTGCATTAGCTAAAAATATTCAATTCAAACGGGAATTGCCGTTGTTTATTGCTGTATGTCCTGATGCTGAGCCAGCCGAATGGGTTGAAGGCTTTCTGGGAAAGCGAATACGGCGTGTTGTTCTACATGGGGACGATTTGGAAGGACTGAACTCGGGAGTTTGATACTTCCAGCAGATCAAAAACAATAGCCACACCTAGCAAAGATCGCAACAGCGGGTTTTTTCATGTCCCAAGCTGTCAAACGTAACACAAATGCAATAGCGTAATGTGTCGTAAAGTGTTATAATACCTGACTTTGAGAGTTGAATATAAAACATAGTGCTAAGCCCTGGTTAAAATCGGTGACTTAGCATTTTTTTTATTTGTCCATCGGATAGAAAATATGATGTGAGTGGAAGCTGTGTTAGTTCTG
>JAQVJP010000070.1 GCA_028695145.1 Eubacteriales bacterium | reverse complement strand
GAGTTTAATGAAGATGTAACATTATTATTTTATGATTTCTGTGGTCGAAATGTGGAGGTTGTCCGTGCGGGAACCCTACTTGAGACCACTGGGAATACAGCCATTCGAGTTTTCGAATGAGCTCATAATAGTTGGGAGGGGATAAACTATCATGAAAAATAAACACCTGCGCGCCCCGCTGTACGAGGCTCTGGAACAGTATACTCACGAGAATCTGGTGCATTTTGATGTACCCGGCCATAAAAAACGTATGCATACCGGTCTGGGTGAATACTTCGGCGAGAAGATTCTTGGTTTGGACGCGAATTCAACCAAGGCTCTTGATAATCTTTCTAATCCTGATGGTGTAATCAAGGAGGCGGAAGCCCTCCTGGCTGATTCATATTGGGCCGATCACGCTTTTATGCTTGTGAATGGCTCGACATTCGGTGTGCAGGCAATGATCATGTCGGTTTGTTCCCCAAAAGATAAAATATTGATGCCACGCAATGTTCATAAATCAGCTGTAAACGCAGTTATTCTCTCCGGGGCAATACCTGTTTTCATTGATCCGGAAATAAATACGGAGTATGGTATCGCTAACGGTGTAAGCTATGATCAGGTTAAGAAGGCTGTGCAGGATAATCCAGACGCGAAGGCTATCTTCCTGATAAATCCTACTTATTTCGGTGTCGTTTCTGATCTCAGAGCGATTATCCGCTTGTGCAGAAGACGAGGACTGCTGGTTCTGGTTGACGAGGCTCATGGTGCCCATTTCCCTTTTCACAATGACTTCCCGGAAAACGCGACAGCTCTTGGTGCTGACATGGCAACAGTCAGTTTGCATAAAACCGGTGGATCTTTTACCCAGAGTTCAGCATTGCTGATGAATGAGCGTAACCTTGATGTCAGTACGGTCAGAACAGTTATTAACCTGATGCAGACAACAAGTGCATCATATCTCCTGATGGCAAGTATTGATCTGGCCAGACGTAATCTTGAAATTAATGGCAGTAAGATTTATGACGCATTGTTACCGGTTATTGAGCAATCAAAACAGGTTTTGAATAAGACTCCCGGATTATCAGTCTTGACCAGAGATGATATTAATGGACAGGGTTTCTATGATTATGACGAGACCAAAATAGTTATCAAAGTAAATGAACTTGGTTTAACTGGTTTCGAGGTATATGATATTCTTAAAGAAGAGTATGGTATTCAGGTGGAGTTGGCCGAATCATACGTTGTTCTTGCTATTGCCGGTATAGGCGATGACGCTGGTACTATTGCCAGATTGGTTGAAGCTCTTCAGGATATCGCAGGTAAGCATTTCGGAAAAAAACCGTGCTTCGAACTGGAGCAGATGGATGCGTTTGAGAAGCCGATGGCTGTAGTTTCGCCTCGTGATGCTTTTTATAGTCCTAAGAGGTTGATTAATATAAATGAGTCGGTGGGTGAAATATGCGCGGAGTCCATTATGATTTATCCGCCGGGAATCCCTCTTGCCGTACCAGGCGAGAAGATTACTCAGGGAATTATTGATCATTTTAATTTTTATCGGCAGCAGCATTGTGTGATTATGCACAACTCTGATGATCCCGATATGATACAAGTACTTGGTGAAATAGCTGTCTGATATCTGGTTTTCTCTTTTGAACATCAGTATCGCGGCTCAACAGGGAGGTAGATATTATGTTTGAAAGAGCTGATTTTTCGACTCTCAGCCTGAGAATGTCTGGCTGTGAAGCCGAATATAAGGATGCGCTGGTCGTGCTATTTGGCGCCCCTTTTGATGGAACTGTTTCTTTTCGTCCCGGTTCAAGATTCGGACCCCAGGCTATGAGACAAGATTCTATTGGTCTTGAGACTTACAGTCCATATCAGGATACTGATCTCAGCAGTTGTTTAACTTGTGATCTTGGGGATCTGGATTTGCCGATGGGCGATACTAAGGCCAGTCTCGATCTGATCAGACAAACTACCGAGAGGATTGTTGCGGATGGTAAAATACCTCTGATGCTCGGCGGAGAACATCTAATTACACTTGCAGCTTTTGAGTCTTTGTTTGTGAAATACCCGGAAATTTGTGTGGTTCATCTTGATGCTCATGCAGACCTGCGTGAGGATTATCTCGGTGTTAAGTTGTCACATGCGACTGTGATGCGCCGCATTTGGGAGTATACGGGAGATGGTAAGATTTTTCAGATGGGGATAAGATCTGGAACTCAGGATGAATTTGCTTTTGCCAGAGCAGGACATACTGAGCTTTTTCCGTTGTCAGCGGATCATAATATGGCTTCGGCAATAGCTGCCGCCGCGGGTGATCGCCCGGTTTATTTAACGATTGATCTCGATATATATGATCCTTCCTGTTTTGCCGGAACAGGGACACCGGAACCAGGCGGTATAAATTTCCGGGATATGATGCAGGTTTTGAATGAGTTCACAGGGCTTCATATTGTCGGGGCTGATCTCGTGGAGCTGGCGCCGCATTATGATGCAAGTGGTGTTTCTACTGCACTTGCATTGAAAACAATGCGCGAGTTATTGATTCTTATACAAAACCAATACAATGGTGTACGCAAATAGAATGATCTACGATATCATGATTATGATTTTATAGTATAATAGCTTCTGTGCCTGATGGCATTATTTGAGATGATACGACCTGAATTATGACCGGAGGCGGCAAGCATGGATTCTCTCTCGGTTGCTGACATCACCAGAATATTACAGCTGGCAGGCCTGACAATCGCTGTGCTTGCTGTTTTGTTGATTCTTTTCCGCTTGATTATTTTGTTTCTTCGACTGCTTCTGCGTAAAAAAATGTCATCAAGTAATACTGATTTGATTGGCCAGCAGGCTACCGTAAGACGAACTGTACGCAGCCAGAGACCAGGAGAAATTGAATGTGAGTGGAGAGGACAGCTGCTTACCGGGCCTGCAATCAGTGAAGCAACTATCAGACCAGGCAAGCAAGTATTGATATACGCAGCGGAGAAGGATTATTACAAGGTCAGGTTGATCGAATATGATTATATCGAAGGTAAATATGAAACAATTGAACGTAAGCCGCAATCCTGATACGCAGTCATCCGGACTGCGTATTGTTTTGTGTACACTTAACTCAAAATACAGTCATACCAGTTTGTCTTTGCGTCTGCTTAGGCAGTCTATTCGTCAAGTATTGCCAGAAGCTGATCTTGTGCTTGCCGAGTATACAATAAATGACCAGCCTGATCAGCTTCTGCGTAAACTCCATGAGCTTAACGGCGATATTTATGCTTTTTCCTGTTATATCTGGAATGCGGTTCTGACTACAAGACTGGTAAAAGAACTTGGTATTATTCGGCCTGATGCAAGAATAATACTGGGTGGACCTGAGGCCGCCTGGCAGCAGGAAGAAATGTTGAGAGAACTCGCGTCAGTTGACTATATTCTGGCCGGTGAGGGTGAGACCAATTTGCCACTGCTGTTGCTAAATATGCTTTCGGGCAGTATAGATGATTCAACTGAGGTTTGTTCCAACCTTAGTGGCCTGGCCTGGCGTGATAGTGATTCGAAAATAATAATTAATCCTGTTAGTTCTTTATTGACTGATGGTGATTGGCCTTTTGCTTATGAAGATGATGAACTCTTAGCGCTAAAAGACAGACTGCTCTATTACGAGAGTTCTCGAGGTTGTCCTTTTGGCTGCACTTATTGTATGTCGTCACGTGATCGACGAGTCCGGTATCGCGATTTAAACACGGTTTTTCAAGAACTTGATAAGTTTATCGCGGCAGACGTTAAACTGGTTAAATTTGTTGATCGAACATTTAATTGTGATCCTGTGAGAGCTTTGAAAATCTGGCGATATCTTCTTGATAAGTATGAGCAGCAGCCTTATACTACAGGTTTTCATTTTGAAATAGCTGCTGATTTAATAAATGAAGAAGCTCTTAATCTATTTAGAAGAGTTCCTACCGGTTTGTTTCAACTTGAAATTGGTGTCCAGTCCTGTGACCAGGAAGTTCTAAGTGCAATTAACCGGGCATGTAATCTTGATAGGCTTGAACACAATGTTCAAGAGCTGCGTATTAACAGCCGTATGCATCTGCACTTGGATTTGATAGCCGGACTGCCCGGTGAGAATCATGAACAGTTTATAGCTGGGTTCAATCAGGTAATAGAATTAAGACCTCATATGCTTCAGCTTGGTTTCCTTAAGATTCTGCCCGGCAGTATTATCAGATCGCAGGCTGCAGATTATGGTCTTGCCTGGAGGCATGAGCCACCCTATGAGGTTTTATACTCCGATAAAATGAGTTTCGAAGAGCTGCAGAAACTTAAACGTGTGGAACATCAGCTTGATGTTTACTATAATAGTTCATCCTTCAGCCTGAGCATCAGCTATCTTATGCAAGCTGCTAAATCGGTCTATGGATTATTCCAATTGCTTGCGGATATATATTACCGTGAAGGATGGGAAGACCGGGCAATATCTCGTCAGAATATGTGGTCACTGCCTATACTGCTTACTAATCCGAAATATCAGGAATATTCTCAAATAGTCTTCAGACAGAAGATAGATGAAGGTGTGCTGCGTGATTGTCTCGTGCTTGATTATATCGCAGCAGGTCAGAAAGATCAGCCATCATGGCAGCTGCCTCTCGAGTTATCTGATCTTGAAAATGATAAGAAACTAACTGATCTGATCCGTATTCGTCACCGACAAGAGTATCCTGCTTCCAGGCGTATTCGCTTGGAAAGGTTCAAAACAAACCCGGCCGAAATGATGAAAATGCGTCAAGAAATATTGGCAAAGGGGCATACTGATTGGACATCAGTTATTGATCAGAGTACTGTTACTATTAGTGGGTGGCTCATGGTTTTTGATATGTCCGGTAACGTGCCGCACCCTCTTTGGCAGTTAAATTTGGCCGAAGATATTCAATCGGTGCCGATCAGTCGATTTGATGATAAAATATGACATAGGTTCTCGCTTCAATCTCAGTAGATACCGGCAAAAGCTTGTCTTGCGCCCGTATGATTCATACTCTATTATTATTATTAACAAACGGAGGTAAAAAAATGATTAAATTTGATGAAAGCAATGCTCTTTCTTTTGTTAGACAGGAAGAAATCGAGCATATGACCCCGCAATTACAGCTGGCACATAAACAGTTGACTCAGAAAAACGGACCAGGCAGTGATTTTCTCGGTTGGCTTGATCTGCCGGCAAAATATGATAAAGAAGAATTCTCCAGAATTCGCAAGGCTGCTGCCAGAATTCGCAAAGACAGTGATGTTCTTGTTGTAATAGGAATAGGTGGTTCGTATCTTGGAGCCAGAGCTGCTATTGAACTGTTAACTCATTCTTTTCAAAACATGTTGACCAAGCGTCAGCGCAAAGCGCCTATGGTTATTTTTGCCGGCAACAGTATCAGCTCAACGTATCTTGCTGATTTATTTGAGTTACTTGAGGGCAAAAATGTTTCTGTTAATGTGATATCCAAATCCGGTACAACAACAGAACCTGCTGTAGCTTTCCGTATTTTCAAAGCCTGGATGGAAGAAAAATATGGTAAGGATGGCGCGAAATCAAGAATTTATGCTACAACAGATAAGGCTCGTGGCGCTCTCAAGCAACTTGCTGATGAAGAGGGATATGAGACTTTTGTGGTACCTGATGATGTTGGCGGCAGATACTCGGTGTTAACTGCTGTAGGTTTATTGCCGATAGCTGCAGCAGGTATAGATATCCGGGATATTATGCGTGGTGCCCGTGATGGTATGAAGGCCTGGCGTAGTCAGGATCCCATGGAGAATGATTGTTATCGTTATGCTGTGATGCGTAATATTCTTTTGCGCAAAGGGTACGGTGTTGAAGTAATGGTTAATTACGAGCCTTCCATGCACTACATGACGGAGTGGTGGAAACAGCTCTATGGCGAGAGTGAAGGTAAAGATGGCCGCGGTATATTCCCGGCCGGTGTTGATAATTCCGCGGATCTTCATTCAATGGGTCAGTACATACAAGATGGCAGTCGTTTTCTGTTTGAAACTGTAGTTCATGTAGAAAACGCACGCAAACCGATGAATATTCCTGTAGACCCGGCAAATCTTGATGGTTTAAATTTCTTGGCCGGTATGGATATGAATGATGTTAATCATAAGGCCGAACAAGGTACAGTGCTTGCACATATTGATGGTGGGGTGCCCAATCTGCGTGTAAGTGTTCCGGAACTGTCGCCTTATTACTTCGGCCAGATGGTTTATTTTTTCGAAAAAGCATGTGGTATCAGCGGCTATTTGCTTGCGGTAAATCCGTTTGATCAGCCGGGTGTTGAAGATTACAAGAAAAATATGTTTGCTCTTCTGGGCAAACCCGGCTATGAAGAGAGAAAAACAGAGCTGGAAAAGAGACTGAAAGGATAATAAAATGAACACAGTAAATCTGCCGCGCCACTTATTGCGCCAGGTCAGTAAACCAGCGCGCTATGTCGGCGGTGAGTGGAACAGTGTCTGCAAGAAGCTGCCGGATTCCCCTGATGGGGATGTCCGGCCTTTTGTACGATTCGCGTTCTGTTTCCCTGATATTTATGAAATTGGTATGTCCAATCTGGCCTTGCGCATATTGTATGACAGACTTAATAAGAGAAATGATATCTGGTGTGAACGTGTTTTCTATCCTGCCATTGATATGGTGGATAAAATGCGTGAGCTTGAGCTTCCTTTGTTTGCCCTGGAATCGAAATCTCCGATTAATGATTTTGACCTTGTCGGCTTCACTTTGCAATATGAAATGTGCTATACAACCGTTCTTGATATGCTTGATCTGGGTAATATTCCGCAGCTTACAAGTGAACGCGGTGAAAACGATCCTTTTGTTATTGCCGGCGGTCCTGTTGTTTATAACATTGAACCAATGGCTGATTTTTTTGATATAGTTCTTATTGGTGAAGGCGAGGAACTTCTGCCAGAACTTATTGATTGTTATCAGGATTGGAAATTATCTGGTGCGGATAGAAACGAATTTTTATATAAAGCTGCTGCGATCGAAGGTGTCTATGTGCCTTCACTCTACAATGTCAGCTATAAACACGATGGTACGATTGAAGCAGTTTTCCCTGTTGATGAAGCTGTTCCGCAGCGTGTACTCAAAAGAATTGAACTTGATCTTGATAAAACTGACTTCCCTGTGGACAGCATTGTTCCTAACATGGAAATTGTTCATGACCGTATATTTTTGGAATTATTCCGTGGCTGCACACGTGGCTGCAGATTTTGCCAGGCGGGTATGATTTACCGACCTGTACGTGAGCGTTCCGCAGATAAACTACTTGAGCAGGCAATCGAAATGGAAGCGAAAACCGGCTATGATGAAATTGGTATGTTGTCACTCAGTACTAGTGATTACAGTCAGTTGGGCTGCTTGACGGATAGCCTGCTGGAAGTCATGACGCCAAATCACACGAGCCTGTCACTGCCATCTCTCAGACTTGATTCATTTAATCTTGGCCTCATGGAAAAAGCTTCGCGTACACGCAAGGGTGGTTTAACTTTTGCACCGGAAGCTGGCTCGCAAAGATTGCGTGATGTAATAAACAAGAATATCGCTGAAGAGGATTTACTTAGTGCGATGAAGCTGGCTTTTGCCGGGGGCTGGAGTGGTGCTAAGCTCTATTTCATGCTTGGCCTTCCTACAGAAACGCTTGAGGATGTTGCCGGTATTGCTGAACTTACGGCGAAAATCGAACAGATTCATCGTGAATTGCCAAGAGAGCAACGCCCGAGGCGTCTCGAATTAACTGTTAGTACTGCATTTTTTATACCGAAGCCATTTACGCCATTTCAATGGGTGCCGCAGATGTCGCAGGAGAAACTGCATGAGCATCAACGTCATTTGCGTTCTCTAATCAGAAGCCGCAATGTTAAGTATCAATGGCATGAGTTTGGTACTTCTTGGATTGAAGCAGTTCTGGCTCGCGGCGACAGGCGACTGGGGCAGGTACTGCGGCTTGTATGGAGCAGAGGCGCGCGTCTGGAGGCCTGGGATGAACATTTTGATCTGGAACGCTGGTTGACAGCGATCGAGGATTGTGGTTTATCAATTGATTTTTATACGTCAAGAGAGCGGAAATACGAAGAAATATTGCCCTGGGATCATATTGATTGTGGAGTCAATAAGGAGTTTCTCTGGCAGGAATACCAACGTGCTCAGAGCGGCGAAACCACTCCTGCGTGTCATGAGGCGTGTATGGCTTGTGGAGCCAGCTGTTTCGGGGGAGGGATTTGTTATGAACAAAAATGAGTCTGAAGCTCAATCCGCAGCAGTTTTTGTTTATCGATTGGTTTTTGGTCGTGAAGAACCGGCTATATGGTTAGGTCATCTTGATATGATGCGTACGTTTGAGCGGTCATTAAGAAGGGCAAAAATCCCATTAGCCTGGAGTCATGGTTATAACCCGAGACCGCAAATGGTATTTGCCTTGCCAATAAGTGTAGGTATGGCGGCGCGGGCTGATTTGCTTGATGTAAGTTGTTCTGAACCAATAGATCCAGCTGATTTTTTGAGAAGAATTAATAGCAATTTGCCAGCTGGAATCAGTGTAAGTGAATGCATAGCTGTTGAGCAGAGCCGTGACAGCCTTATGAGCATGGTTGATCAGGCAGAGTATTTGTTGGAAGCAGAAAATATATGTATGGCAGCTGAAGTTGTTTTGTCGGGGAATGAACCGATGTTTACAGAAAAAGTGCGTAAAGGTAAAACTTCATCAGTTGATATAAGACCATTGATTCTTGAATGGAAATGTCATCAACAGGACAGTTTGTATATAAGAGTTCTTGCTGGCAGCAGCAGTAATCTTAGACCGGATCTTCTGCTGAAACATTTTGTTGATCAAGGGAAAATAGCGCAGTTGTCAGCAGATGACGCGGCGATAATTAGATTGAAGCTTAGATTGAAGTGATTGCTGTGGGCAAAGAAACTATCAAGCGAGAAATACTCATATACGATGAAGCTGTCGACGATTGTAGAAGAATTAGGTGTGTGTTGCTTGAGAATTCCAAGCCGGTTGAGCTTCTTGAACAGCGGCTTGATAATACTGATGATGCCGCAGACAAGGAGTTCACTTGGTTTGAGCAGGATATAATTCTTGCTCGGATATCCCGTGTTGTTCCATCTTTATCAAGCGCTTTTGTAGATATTGGGCAACAATCCGAAGGGATGCTGCCTCTGCGTCTGGCTCCTCCAGGAGTTAAGGCTGGTCAGCTGATCGTGGTTCAGGTGTTACGTCTGACACAGGAGGGCAAGGGCTGTCAATTGACAGCACTGCCACAGCTGCCTGGTTTCTTCGTAGTATTGAGACCTTATGAAAACAGACATCTGAAGCGTAGCAGATTGAGAAGTATTGACAAGGCAAAAGCACAAGAAATGTATCAGGATGAATTGGTAAGTCTGACTTCTGAATGGGAAGAGATATGTGCTGAAGCTCGATTGGGCGGAGAGACTCCGCGTCTTCTGCGAAGGTTTCAGCAGCCGGTGCAGAAGGCGCTTAGGGACTGGCTGGACAGTGATTGTGAATATATTAATGTTGATGGACTTGAACATTTCAAATTAGTTGATAGTATACTTAAACAACATGTCCCATTTTTGCTTAATAAATTGAGATTAATATCATCTCAACAGGGAAGTATACCAGATATCTATAGGTTGTCTGATCTCGACAGACAAATATATTCAAGAGAAATCTGGTTAAAAAATGGCGGTAAAATTGTCTTTGATCAAACTGAAGCTCTTCTGGCCATAGATGTTAACAGTGCCAAAGCGGACAAACAACGTGATCCCCAAAAATTATGGTTGAAGACAAACCTTCATGCTGCTTGGGAAATCTGCCGCTTGTTAAGACTGCGCAGAATCCAAGGAATTATAATTATAGACTTCATAAGGCTAAAACATGATCAGGATGTTGAAGAAATAGACAAATTTATGCGTGAGCTGCTCGCACGAGATAAGGCAAGAATCCAAATTGGCGGATTCAGCCGATTAGGCCTCTACGAATTAACACGTAGTCTTAAGAAGTAAAGAACGAATCATGGCTGGCAGGCACTTGCTTGTCAGTGCGGCAGGCTGGCGTTATAATGTTTCATGAACTGCAGTTTATCCGTTTCTGACTTGTATGTCAGACAATAGCATTATGCTGGGAGTTGCCATGGCTAAACACCTCAGGTTATCTTCATATTCAGGCAGCAGCATGATAATCCAGCAACAGCTGCCATATGTCTTATCTGGATCATACCGCTCCAATTCTGATGTCAAGTTTGAATTGGAGAGATTTCCTGTCAGCGGTAAAACTGTTTCGCCGCTTGATACAGATTATGGAGTTATTATCTCAAGTCAAACTAAGTGCGGTGAAGACGGTTGTTTTTCGATTGAACTGCCACCTCTTGAGGCTTCATTTGATCACTATTCCCTGACAATTTCGGCAGGGAAGGAAATTATAATTATTGAAGAGATTCTGGTCGGAGAAGTCTGGGTTTTCGCGGGACATGCAGAACATATAACAAAACTTGCTCAATCATTATCCCATCAGAAGATAACAGAATATGCGAATATGCACTATATTCGTTTTTTGACACAAGCAGAAGACGGTTTAAAAAACAAAAGGGATAGTTACAGCTGTGACAAGCAAGTGAATCTCAATTCAGCAGCCTGGGTTTGTGGTGATGACGCAGATCGGCTTGGCAATATAAATACTCAGGCATATTTTTTTGCCAGGGCATTGCTGCAGGAATTGAAATTACCTGTCGCGGTTATAGATGTTTCAATGGCTGCCAGCTTCATACATAGCTGGCTGTCTCGTGAAACTATAGAACAGAGTACAGAAATCAAGAGTGTCATTGAGAAGTATGGCTTCTATCGTGACGAGAATACATGGCATATGGCTGGCGACTGGGGTTGCCATCTGCCAGGCGCTCTGTATAACCATAAAATCGCTCCATTAACCGGTCTCGGCATCCGTGGGGTTATCTGGTTGCAAGGAATGAAAGATCGTTTAAATGCTGATTACTACCGTACTTGCTTGAAACAGCTGATATATGATTGGCAGAGAGTATTCCGCGTGCCTGCTGATAAACCTCGTAGTCAGGTCCCAGGCACAGATTTGGCAGAGGCTGGAATAACAGGCAGGGAAAACGATGACCAGTGTGCCTGGTTGCTGCAGCAGTGTCCGCCGGCTGCCTGTCCAAGTGATCAGGATGGTTTTATTCAGGCGGAATATATCGAAGCGGTTTCAGAATTATCACACCAGTTAAATTTACCGATTGCCGTTTTACCTGTTTATAATTTGCTCCAAGCAGAAGCGACAAATACTGATGATAGCTTAGTTTCTGATAACGGTAATAACTCTCAACCAAGATACATATTTGATCAAAAGGCTGCCGCTGATGCTTCGAAACAGATAGCACTTGGTTTGTTATACCATCGTAAGGCTTCTTGTTCCTCACCGGAATGTAGTTCTATTGAAATGGTAGGCAGTAAGATGCTTCTTAGTTTCAGTAATGCGGCTGAAGGTCTTAAGATAAGAGGGAATGGTAATCGTGTTCGTGGTTTCACGATATGTGGTGAAGACAGGGTGTTTCGTGAAGCTCAGGCCAGAATTCTTTACGGTGTCCGTGTAATGGTCTGGCATGATGAGATAAGCTCACCGCAAGCTGTCAGTTATGCGTATTGCAGCATGAACTACCAGGCGAATCTGGTGAATAGTGAACAGCTTCCGGTTGTACCGTTTCGCTCTGATCGCGTTAAATCTGTATATTCACAGCCGTTAGAATGGGTTCATTGCGATAATCTCAGGGCACTGGCTGTTAAGAAACTCACAGAATTAGATTGTAGATCTGGCAGTGGTGATATCAGACTTCTACCAGTTTGGGAAATCAAAGAAGGCGAAGCTGAAGTGAAACTTGATGAGGCAAATAAGCAGGAGGGTGATGCTTCTCTTCTGATTAAATACAAAGCAGCATCCTCCGGAGCAGCAGTGAAAATCGGGCCGGTATTAAGCTATGGTTCGATGATTATGCCATATGATTTGAGTCTTTATGATCAGATTTTATTAGATATATTTAATCCGGACAGACAAATGAAACAAATTTGGCTGGAATCCGGATCAGATAAAACCGCTGATTCTGATAGTTTGAAATTAAGCAGCAGACAAACAGTAATTGGTGCTTTGCGTTGGCAGACGTTGAGCTTCAGTATTAAGGATTTTATTGAACTTGACAGCGAGAATAAACGGATCCTGAGAGATTTGAGTATTTGTCTTGCTGACTCAAGAGCTAATGGCTCATTTTATCTGGATAATATTCGTTTTATCAGAAGTTAAG
>JAQVJP010000006.1 GCA_028695145.1 Eubacteriales bacterium | reverse complement strand
CTCGGTTTGTATAAGGACACGGCGATGCTGGCGCTTTCCTATGCCGAATCCGCCGCGTGGGGACTTGCCGCCAGTGGTCTGTTCATTTTTGACTACACCATAAGCAGCATGTTTGAGCAGGGCTTGGCGATGAAGATGGATAAGCTAAATGAGGTCTATGTCTATTTCAACGACGAATACGGCGCCAAAGAGAGAACGGTCTTTCAATGGACGGCCCGCAGCCTGAAAGATTGGCGACAGGTGCTGATCGACATAGCCGAAGCCAACCCCATCGAATCCGACGCCAAGGCTGCCGTCGAAGCGGAGATAGAACGCTATGCCCGCGTATTCTGGACGCTGGACAGTGTGGATATGGGCGTCGTCGTTACGGAAATGAAGGAGAAGAACAGCAAAGGCTCCGTTACCATCCCCACTCCTACTGAGGCGGAGATCGAGGCCTTGGTAGGCGGTTACAAGGCATATCTTTATGAACGCCTCTACCCGGTAACGCAGTCAGTCAGCGTGTATATGCAGCGCAAGGCCGAGGCCGCGTATCTCAAGGCGCTGGACGAGGTCAAGGGGTTCTTTAACCAAAGCATCACCTTCAACATCGTGGAGGATATACCAGAGGGCGAGAAGTCGCAGTATGACGGCTATGCCCTGCGCTTCGCCCCGCTTTCCGAAAACGCGGTGAAGGAGAGCTGGAGCGGCAGGATGAAGGGCGGAGCCTCCACCAAGTCCACCAAGTTTACCCTGCTGGGCTATATCCAGGCCGGATGCCCCAAGGAGCTGCAACTGTTCAAACCCGGCGACGACCCCGATAAGGATGAGCCTGAGCTGACGCTGGGCTTCAAGCTCTCCGCGCCGATGACGGAGGTAACGATTGGCGGCGCGCCCACCTTTGATGAGTTAGTGGGAAGCTATGAGGATGGCACTATGACCATCAACAGCGTATTTATTTCCGATACGCTCCGTGCGGAACTGGAGAGGCCCGCCTCATCGGAGGACAGTGGAGAAAGTAGTGGAGGCGACGGCGTTTTAGACTCAATCACTGATGAACTCAATGAGGAATATGCGGGCTGTGATATAGCCGGCGCTCTGCTGGGGTTAGAGGAACAGATCGGCGTAGCCCAGGAATCTCCTTTTACCATCAGTAAAACCGAAGAAAACGCCGGTATTTTGGCTCTGAACGACAACCCCGGTAATGTGGTTTATGACCCGACTTCCGGTATACTTAATTTTGATATGAGTGACGCTGAACTAAAAACCAGTGTAAGCGGAGAACTGCGCGTCGGATACAATGGGGATAAGAGCGGCGTTGTCCTCTCCGGCGAGTTAAAGATGACCGCCCTATTCCCGGAAAGCGACTTCTACATTATGGTGAAGCTGGACGGGTCAAAGGCTCTCAAACCATAATGTACCCGCTGCTGGAAATAGGTGTCTGGCAGATACCGGCTTACAATTTCTGCGCCCTGCTGGCCGCCATGATCGGCTGTGCCCTGGCCCTGCCCGCTCTTCTGCGGACGGGGCTGGGGCGGGGGCGAGCCATAGCTCTGCTGATGATCATGACTGCCGCCTTTCTCATCGGGGCGCGGCTGTGGAACACGGCCGCCAATCCGGGCAATTTTCAGGGTGAGCTGAAATGGTACAGCCTGCGTTTGGCCGGGCTGTCCTTCTACGGCGGCGTTCTGGGCACCGGGGCGGCGCTGGTCATCGCCGCGCGGCAATGGGGCCTGTCCCCGTGGGCCGGTCTGGACGCCATGACAGTCCCCGGCGGTGTCGCTTTCTGTCTGGCCAGGGTGGGGTGCTTCCTGAACGGCTGCTGCGCGGGACGGGCGACCTCCAGCCCGCTGGGCGTGGTGTTTCCGTCCAAGGCTGGCTATCAGCAGGCGCTGAGCGAATGGCTGCCCTTCCTCTCCGCCTCCCGCGCCGTTCATCCCACACAGCTCTACGAGCTGACCGGGGCCGCGCTGGGCCTGCCTCTGGTTTTTTGGCTGGTCAAGCGTCTGCGCCTGCGGCAGGGGGCGAGCTTTCTTCTTTACGCCGCGTGGTTTTCAGCCGTAAGACTGGCCGTGCTGCCCCTGCGCGCCTTGGCTTATCCCGCCATCATCAAAACCGTCGTTTACCCACTGCTGTATGTCATTGTAATTCTTCTGGGCATAGCCATAGTATTGCGACGAGAGAGGGCAAGGCTTACTCCGTCCGAGACAAAGCGAATCAAGGAGGACTGATGAAATTGAAGAAAGGCTTGTTCGCCGTGCTTATTGCAGCCAATCTGCTGATGCTTGTGATAGGCGTTCTTACCATACCGCCCAATCTGCGGTCAGCCGACGGAAAAGAATCTCTTGTACCGGGGACGGAGCTAACAGCGCCCGTCACACCGTCGCCAGAGGAAGAAGTGCCTCCTGTCACACCGTCGCCGGAGGAAAAAATCCCGCCCGCGACCACAGAAAGCGGCGATACTCCATCGCCGGAGGAAACAGGCGCGGACTTATCCACGGAGGAACGCCCCGATCTGTCGGACTTTCTCTGGTACACGGAGGACGTAGCTTATAACGGCGTTCCATCTGATGCGAGTATCATCGACAATATTGGCTCGCTGACCGGGAGCTGGAAAGCTCTGATTATTTACGACCCCAACACCGAATTCGACGCGGGCGCTATGGAGTTTCTCAATGTCTCCCTTGCGGGTACTGCGGAGAGCCTGAGCCTCACCCTCGACTGGTATCAGATTTTTTGGGCCAACGAGGGAGAGAGCTTCGACGAAACGGATATGGAGGACGGAATATTCAACGGCAAGTGGGAAAGCGGCGGCCTGTGGGCGTCCGGCGCGGGAACCATTCGCCTGACGCAGTTCTATACGCAAAACGAAAAACAGTATGCCATCGGCACGATGGATACGCCCGACGGAATACCGGCGCTTGTGGCGCTGGTGCGGCCATAAGGAGGTGCAGACGTGGGAAACTATTGTACGAATTGCGGCAAGGAGCTTCATACCGGCGCTCGTTTCTGCGCCAAATGCGGCGCGGCGGTGCTTGACGCGCCCGCGAAGCCGGTTCCCGCAGCACAGCCGAAGCCTGTGCCACAGCCAGCAGCCGCAGCACAGCATCAAAAACGCACCCCGCCCGCTGCGACGACAAAACGGGAAAGCGCCGCAAAACCGAAAAGAAACGGCGGGCGAAATACGCTTTGCATCGTGCTTTCCGTCTTGCTCGTCATACAGATCGCGGCGGTGGCTCTCTACGGCTGGCCGGGTTTTATGGTTGGCGGAGGGCTTAGCAGAAGCGATAGCTTTACCTTGCAGGAGGGACAGACGTCAATTTCGACCGACAGCGGCGTGACGGTGGATTTCGGCCCATATAATGCAATGACGGGAGAAAAGGTGTCGGTCAAGGAGCTGTCCGCCGACAGTGACAGCATAGAGGGCGGCACACGCACGGCATATGACATTTCAGCCGGTGAACGCACCGAATTTGACGGCCTTTTGACTATCACGCTGCCCTATGACGAGAGCGAAACCGATTCCGCTGATGAGGAAGGCTCCGTGCTTGCGGAGCATTACAACTCCGAAACCGGCGAATGGGAGCTTGCGGACTACACCGTAAACACAGCCGACAACACCGTTACCATCACCACAGACCATCTTTCGGAATACTGCACCGTAACCTTGCAGGACGCAGGCTCACCCTACGCTTTGTTATCCAAATTCAGCAACAAGCGACTGGACGATGAAACCGCGATGGCGATCCTGCGAGAGTATGAACAGGCCGGGCAGCATGGTGAGGTGGGCGACAGTCTGCTCCGCGAGTTCTACGGACAGCTCTTGAACATTCCGAGTCTTGGTGAGGCTGAAGCTGGGTTGCTACATGAGGTCTTGGGCTGGCTGGCCGACGTGGGCGAACTGGATGCACAGGGCGCCGGCAACAAACTATTTACTAGCATCATGGAGAAAACCGGCTATATGCTCCTTGGACTTTCCGCATTGTCGCTCGGCGAGACGATGCTTGACGCATATAAAGGCGACGAGTCCGCCGAAACAGTGGCGGCGGAAGCGTATAAGCTGTCCTACAATGTGGGTGTGGCGGTGCTGGATTACAAAAGAATAACCACCGGCATGGTACAGCTCTCCATGTTGGGTGTGATCGCCCTCGACTACTCTCTGAACAAGTTCATGGTCGCAGCCGACCAAACCTATAAGGACGCCCTGTTTAATGTGGTCATCGCCTACAACGAGGAAATACACCCGTGGACAGAGGCCGAATGGTACGCAAGAATCATGGGGCTGTACAAAACACGCGGCGATGACCCGAAGAAATTCAACGCCGCTCTGCGCGGTATTATGGAGAATTACAGCTCTCGTTACTTCTTCGACAACCCGGAGGAGCAGCTTGTAGCCACCAACGAAGCTGGGCTGCACGCCTACACCACGGGGCTTCTTCCCGAAACGGACGCCGCCAAAGAATATTGCATAGAGCAGTATATGGCTCGCTTGGGCGAGTATCTCCAGCCGGTGCTGGAGGATGCTATGAAGAAGATACGCTACGACAGTCGCAAGGCGTTCAGTGCAAACGCTACGGAGCTGCGCAAGGCGCTCAACGCGCCGCTGGAGGTTAAAATCATTGAGGAAATCCCCGACGGCGAAAAGAGCAAATACGCGGGCTGTATCGTTGACATCTGCCGACCCGATGCCCTCGTAGACGAAAACTGGACGGCCGTTCTGGACAAGGACGGACGTGCTTCTATTGAC
This sequence comes from Eubacteriales bacterium, assembly GCA_028695145.1. Taxonomy (GTDB): domain Bacteria; phylum Bacillota; class Clostridia; order Saccharofermentanales; family UBA5734; genus JAAYFZ01. Next base: position 43,071 of record JAQVJP010000006.1, on the reverse strand, counting down.
GCCACCATCCTGGGGTATATGCAGGCAGGCATCCCCACCCAGCTTCGACTATGGAGCAAGGGTGACGACGAGTTTGAGGACGACCCGATATTGACACAGACCTTTAAGGTGACGGAAAAGGTCACGGTGATACCGCTGGGTAACACAGGGATTGATGCCAAATGGTTTGAGGGCAGTTGGCGCTATCTGGACGCTGATACCGTCATTACGCTGAAAATTATCGACGGCACAAACTGCAGCTATACAGCGCCCGCCCCTGCGGCTACGGGAGAGCTTATCCCCGTCACTACATATAGTACCTACGTTTTCCACAAGGAAAACGATTCTCTTGAAATAGCGGGAAGTGACGACAATGACACGGACGGACGAATTTGGATAAATGACAGCAGGTTCTATGGCTCACAGGAAAATGGGAGCGACTATATTCAAAGCGGCAGCGGGAATCGTTATCAACGGGTGAAATAATCAACAGGAGGGCAACCGTGGCCAAGAAAAAGACCAACAAAATACCACTACCCATACTTATTCTAATTTGTGCCGTGCTTTTGTTCGCTATATATACCAGTATCAGCATCCTTGCGCTGGCGATTTGGGGTGAGAGCGTCATGGGTACGGTGGATAGCTATGACAGTCGCCTGGATGACACGGATGCGGAACCAAACCGCTCCCGTACCGTTTCCAAGGGCTATTGGTTTATGGCAAACGGTAAGGAATACCGTGGCTATGTGATATATGGCAGCGACGAGGCGTGGCCGAGCTTGGACGATGGCGAAACGCGCTCCGAGCGCATTCGCCACCTTGAGGTTTTCCCTTATGTTAATAAGCCCGCCATGCTGTGCGAATTTGACGAGATAGGAGAAGCGGGGATCATCTATCATATCTTCGCTCCCATCGGTTGTCTGCTTTTGCTGCTGCTTGTCATACGCACAGCCAGAGGCGGAAAAAAGAAAACGGCGGCGAGGAAACCCGCCGCGCCTCAAATAATCGAAGCAAGGAGTGATACGGATATGTTTTGTCCCAACTGTGGAAGCAAACTGCCGGATGGCGCGGCTTTCTGTTCAGCCTGCGGCGCAAAAACACAAGCCAGCGTCCCCAGCGTGTGTACGGCCTGCGGCGCAGAGCTGCCGGAGGGAGCCGAATTCTGTATCGGTTGCGGCAATGCCGTGAATCCGGCAGCGCCGGAGACCGTACAACCGAGCCGAACGGCAGCTTCACCGCCCCCACAGGGCGGCGCGGGGCTAATCGGCTTCTCCGACAGGTATAACTGCCCGGAAATACTGGCCGCCGCGCAGAAAAATAAGAAATTCTCTATTGGCTGTATGTGGATATTGGTTTTCGTGCCGCTCATCGGCTTTCCCGTCGCCGGTCTGTTGATGGATGATTTTCCCTTCGGTGAGTCTCTTGTCATCGGCGTGGGTATCGCCCTTGTTATGCTGGTCATTAACCTGCTGGCGCTGCGAAAGACCAAGCAGCCCATGTGGGAGGGCGTAGTCGTCAATAAATACAGCAAGGAGAAAAGTGAGCATAGGGGCGGCGAGGATGATAATTACAGAACCTATACGGAATACACCACGATCATCAACACCGACGCAGGCAAGAAAAAGACCATTGTGGAAAAGGACAGCGGGCGGGATATGTACGATTACCTTTCCGTTGGTGACAGGGTGCGGTTTCATCCAAGATTCGGTACATACGAAAAATATGATAAATCCAAAGACCGCATTATCTACTGCAATGTCTGCTCCATGATGAATCCCATACAAAATGACCGTTGCATGAGGTGTAACAACCTGTTATTCAACAAATAGGGTTGGTGCAGGTCTTGCCCTTCTTTGGGTTTTGGTATGGATTTCTCACGATTGCGTCAGCCTCTCTTGAAAAACTACTAATATTGGTATATAATCTAATATGTAAAATTATGATTTCCGGGAGGTTGGAGCGGTGAAAGACTACATCTCCGTTCGGGAAGCGTCCTACAAGTGGGGTGTGTCGGAGCGGCGTGTCAATCAATTCTGTACTCAGGGGCGCATCCCCGGCCTGACCCGCTTCGGGCGCTCCTGGTGTATACCCGCAAACGCGGAGAAGCCGACTGACCCACGAAAGAATAAACCCGGCAAAGGAGGGGCCTGACATGCAAACAGACAACACCGAGACGGCTGCCATTGGTACAAGCACCTTGCTCAGACGTATTCTAAAGACATCCAATCTCCGCAGCTTTCTTGACCAAAATGCGGCGTCAATGACTGTGCCGACCTTCGTTGCATATTTAGATAGACTGTGTAGTGAGCGCAACATGGTGAGGGAACACGTTATCCTTCGTGCAGGGATTGATCGTGGATTTGGCCATCAACTCTTTCGGGGTTCAAGAAAACCGTCGAGAGATAATGTGCTGCGTCTGGCAATCGGCTTCGGACTTGATGTGGACGAAACGCAGGAGCTTTTGCGTGCTGCCCGCAGAACACAGCTATACCCACGTTATAAACGGGACGCCGCAATCATATACGGCTTATCCCATCACAACACGATCATTGCAATACAAAGCTCTCTGAGCGAGATGGGGATGACCCTGTTAGGAGGCGAACGGCATGAACACACAGAAAGATAAGCTGGCCGCCGAATATGACGAGGGGCGCTATCCTCCTGGCTTCCTTGCCCGCTATGAGATTTTGGAGGGGCTTTCGGTCAAGCCGGAATGTGAGACCGTGTATGTGAAGGACAGGCAGTCCGGGAAGTTTGCCGTAGCGAAATGCTACATGGATAAATCCCTGCTGTCACGAGAGGACGAGGGCCGCATATTAAGCTCTCTGCGGCACGATGGTCTGCCCCACTTCCGCGGCGAGTATGAAAGCGATACCGTGCTTTGCGTCGTCCGGGAGTATGTACCCGGCGTGACATTGGCAGAACTTTTGGAGGAAGCACCGCTTTCAGAGCCGGAGGCGATGACGGTGCTGCTCCAGCTCTGCGACATACTGAGCTATTTGCACAGCCAGTCCCCGCCTGTCATCCACCGCGACTTGAAGCCGCAGAATATCATTCTGACTGACGACGGTAAGGTAAAGCTCATCGACTTTGGCATTTCTCGCGTGTATGATGCGCAGGCAAAGAAGGATACTGTTTTCTATGGAACACAGGAATTTGCGCCGCCGGAGCAATACGGTTTTTCGCAGACCGATCAGCGCACCGACCTGTTCTCTCTCGGCGTGGTGATGGGCTACATATTGACGGGACAGACCGACCTTGACGCGGCGGCGGCAGCGATCAAGAACAAACGGCTGTCGCGTATATACCGCAAATGCACCGACTTCTCCCCGCGCGGGCGCTACGCCTCTGCGGGAGAACTGAAATCCGCTCTGCTTCGCTCAGATGGAAGGCGTCAGAGAGCGGCGGCGCGTACCCTTACAGCCTCGCTTCTCTGTGCCCTGTTCCTCTGCGCCGGTTTTGCTATTGGCCGTTATACCGATGTGCTTTCCCCGCCGCCTGCCGGCGTTCAGTTTACCGAGCCGCTGATAGAGCAGGCCGTCCGTCTCCAGCTTGGAAAATCGGGCGACGAGCTTATAACAGAGGAAGAATTGCTCTCCGTCACCGAGCTGTATATCTTCGGCAGTGAGGTCATTGCCAAAACAGAAGAAGAAATGAATGAAATATCTTACGGGCTGTTTGCAGAAAACAGGATGAGTACCGGGCCTATCAAATCTTTGTCCGACCTTGTTATGCTTCCGAATCTGCAATGCGTTGCTGTGGCGATGCAGCAGGTGGACGACCTGACCCCTCTGGCTTCGCTGCCACAGCTTAGGGTAATTATCGTCAAGAACAATCCCATTGAGGACATTTCCCCACTGTACGGCTTGAAGCGACTTGAAAAGCTGTCGCTGTTCGGCATCCTTGTCAGCGACTTTTCACAGCTCTCATCCTGCCCACGGCTGGTTGATTTGGATGCCGGTGCGACATTGGCGCGCACTCCGGCAGCCTTTGCGGGGCTGGATATGCTGACAAATCTCAATCTGTATCAGCTCACATTCGATACATTGGACGGCATTGAACAGCTCCGGCGTTTGAAGTTCATTCAGCTTAGCGGCGTGGTAGACGGCGACCTTTCACCACTTTTGATTTTGCCGGAGTTACAAACTGTTCTGCTGGGAGAAAGCCTGCGGGATAACGCAGAGGAAATCAAAGAGCAGGCGCATTTTACGTTTACATACGAATGACCAGCAAACGGCTTGAAAATGTGCGGGCCTTTACAACTCGCACATTTTTTATGAAAGTGAGCGTTTTGCTGACCTATTGGCTCTTTCGTCTTGCTATACTGTCTATGTCAATGACATTTTACCAATCACTTAGCACAAACAGCAAACCCATATGCTATAATAAGCCATAATAACATGAAACAACAGTTCACAATAACACCTTGAAAGGACGGGCAGATATGGCAACTCCGAATAAGAATTTGAAAGCGATTTTTGAATATCTCGGACTTACCAATCTTGCAGTGGCAAAGGCGCTCGCTATCGACCCTTCGCTGATAAGCCGCTATCTCTCCGGCCACCGTCAATTTAAGGTAGCAAGCCCTCAGATGGACGCCATCGCGGATTATATTCTGACCAGCAGCAAGCGCGCGCAGGATGTGGAATGGCTCAAGGAACGATTCACGGAGGCCGGACTGCCGACAGATATGTCTACTGTCCGCAGTTTCAAGCAGAACCTCATTCTGTGGTTGGCGACAGACGGGGATATTCTTCGTCGCTCTCTCGGTTCCGCGCCCATCACAAACATCCAAAAACCTGCAACGCCGCAGACAGTATTCAACAGAACACACGGCGCTGCAAAGCACGGCTATCTGGAACTCTTGTTTGCGCTGGAGCCGGTTTTATCGGCGCAGAAGCAAGGGGAGACAATAGATATATTCCTCTCCAGTGACCGTATCAGGACGATAATAAACGGGGATATTTCCTCCCTGCTGCAAAATGCATTAGCCAAGCGTGATCTGCACATCCGCATGATCGTCTGCGTGTCCGGCGATACGCAGGCGCTTTCGGAGATTCTTGACGCCTACATAGAGCCGATTGTCTCCGGCCACGTTCAGCTCCTTGTGGTGCATGGGCTGACGCAAACCGTGACGAATCAGCTCCACATGATATTCCCGGACGGCAACGCCGTCTTAGTTACCGAAACCATAGAAAACGACGCAACGCCGGTGTCGGTGTTCATCACAGACCCGGACTTTATCGCGGGGATGCAGCGGAGCTTCGAGGCTACCTCCCGCTTCGCTCAACCAATTTTGAATATTTACGACGATAATTACTCCCGCAATATCCTTGAAATCCTCTACATGGAGTTTTGTACTCCCGGTGCGCTGGACGTAGTGAAGGACAGCATCAATCCCATGTATATGCCAATGTCGGCCTATGACCGCTTTTTGAAAACACGCGGTCACGATGCGGATGAGTACACATGGCGCAGCACGGAGTTTGTGCGCTTCAAAAGCGGCATGGACAACAATCTGGAGCAGGGTGTGGAGTTCCGCGAGGTGCTTTCCCTGAAAAGGCTGAACGATATTGCCCAGCGCGGCCTTTGCCGCATGGCCGGTCTTTACTTCATGGAGCGAGGCTATATCGAGCTGGACGCGGAGGGCTGCGCGGCCATCCTAAAGGGATATATTGAGTATCTGGAAAATGTGCCGAGCTTCAATCTGTTGATCCTGGACGATATATCCGACCTTCAGCAGAATAGCTGTTGGCATCTAAAACAGGGGCGCAGCCTCTGTATCAATAACTGGCAAGCCAAAGACCCCGTGATGATCTACTCCGACCAGACCATGCTCCTGCGTGAGTTCGGCGCGCGCTTCGACGCTCTTTGGGCGCAGGGCGCGGGCGGCGTCGGCAGCCGCGCCAATGTGATGAGCATTTTGCAGGATGTGACGGAGCGTCTGGAAAAGACAATAAGGCATGAGCGGCACATCTGCGAGGCTAATGAGGAGGCGACTCTATGAATTGCCCGTATTGCAAGAAACCCATAGGGGGCTATGTCGAGCTTGGCAGCGTTGAGTATTCGCGGGTGTCGAAGGGCTGCTGCCCGCATTGCGGCAGACCAATGCCTGACGGTTACAGGGTGGGCTTCCCAAAAACTGAGAGGAGCGCACAACCTATCAGCCGACAGGCGTTCGAGAAACGGACAGCCAACAGTACCCTATACGGCTGTATGATGACGGTCGCTGGTCTGCTTGCGGGCATATCGTTTATCGTCGGCAACGCCATCGTGAGGCCTTGGATGAGATATACGGTTGGTATATTGTATATCATCGTTGCTTTCGTTTTTTCTTTTGTGTTCTATTTCGCGGGTAGAATGGAATTGAGCACCAATAATATCGGGAAAGACCGGGAGTATAACGCAGACTCCGTTTTTGGAAAGGGATGGCTCATCGCGTCGCTACTCGCAGACGCCTTAATGATCTATATCTCAATGCCAAATTACCCGCCTGTGAGAAGGTTTCAAATGATCTGCATCGCAGTATGCGGTTTGTTCCTGCTGTTGGCTATTCTAATTCGGCGCAAGTATGGTTAGTACAGACGAATGACCGCTACGAAGGGGGCGAGATTTTGAAACGCATTTTATCAATCTTTTCATTGTTTGCTGGAATCGGAGTGATCGCGTACTGCGTTTATCTCGCGGCTGTCGGCAGCTTTGAAAACGGGTTTATGCTGCGAAATTTGCAGTTTTTCATGGTTGGCTTTGTGTTGCTCGCGCTTGGGATTTGGGGAATTACCAAGACCAAGCGAGGAACGGCCAAAAACCCAAAGTGCAGGTTCTCAAAAGTGTTAATTATCATTGGAAGTGTTGCCCTGCTTCTCGTATTGTCGGTCGGCGTAAGTTTGCTCACCACGCAGTCGAATACCTCCCGTATCGACAAGGCGCTTCGTCCCTATATGCGTGAACAGTATTCCGAAACCGGCGCGGCGCTGCCGGAAAATGCAAGGTACATCCTATATGACCGCGCAAAGGACACATACCAATACGAAGCGAGAGATATTCTTGAAGGCTTTGAAGGCAATCCTGATAAGGTCAATACTGTGGTCGCTTTCCGAATAGGAACGGAACGCATTGGTTTTTGGGAGGACTCCTCCGGCAAGAATGTGGCTGGCGCAACTTCGGAGTATATGATTATCGAGGTCATCCGGCTCTCGGATTGGGCGCTTGTAGACGAGCAGAGATTCACAGCTACCGAGTCCAGTTCCCGCCTCAACAAAAAGGGCAAAGTTTGGACATACGAGGTCAGTATTTACGATGATGAGATCGTACAATATCTAAACGGATTGTTTGGTAAGTAAGGTCAATCACATGACAGCGTAACACGATAGGTCACCCATGCAACAAGCACAGAAACAGCTATCAGGAGGATGAAACAATGGAGCTTCTTTGTAAAATCTTCGGGCATAAGTGGGTTTTGATTAAGCCTGCGCCCTATCAGACCTTCGGAAACTGCTTTTATCGCTGTAAGCGGTGCGGCAAGAGCCAGACGATGCACAAATGGCAACGCGTTCCCAATCGCTGCTACGATAAATGCGAGGTCTGCGGCGACATCAATATCTTCTCACACGATTACAAGGACGGCAAGTGCGTCCGCTGCGGAGACCCTGCCCCGCTACCCCGCGCGAAGTTGTCCTATGAGGAAAGCATGGCAAATTCCGACGAGGGAATTGGCAGCGGCGGCGTCCGTGGGGGCTGGTAACGGAGGTGGAATATGGGCATATTCAAAAAACTTAAATGCAAAAAGGTCGGTCATTTTTGGGATGGGTGCAAATGTGTACGCTGCGGCGAGATACGGGACGAAGGGCATCGGTTTGACATCAGAGGAAAGAATGGCCATGCCTGTATTATTTGCCGGCAAAAAACAGAGCCTCATGTTTGGGACGGCTGTAAATGCACGGTCTGCGGAGCGGTGGAGCATGTGTACGATGAGGGCGGCTTTTGCATCCATTGCGGGCAGGGCAAGGTGGTTGATCGTTACCCGGGCAAGTACACACAGCTACGCAAGAGGTATTGCAGTCGCTGCGGCAAGGTAACTCCCCATCTGGCGGAGATATGCGATAACCCCAAAGACCCGAATTATGGACGGGAATATCGAAGTGGCTGCATCCCCTGCGACAGTGCGATGTATTGCCCAAAATGCAGTTGCTATGTTTCTGTCACTGTGACCAGAAATGAGTTTGACGCCGCAGAGAGTATTGTATGTAACCGCTGTGGTACTCTGCTGTGGCCCGATTAATAAGACAGTAGGTGGCGCTGTGAAACGTAAAGTAATCTGTCCCCATTGTGGGATGAGCAGTGAAATGAAAAGCGGCCCAGAGCTGCATTGCTGGGCCTGCGCAAAGGACTTTACTATTGACGAGCGCGACCGGCAAAATGTGAAGTTTATCCAAAGTAACGACGGCTATCACTGCTGGCAGGCGCAGCCCACGGCCTATCACACCATATATGCCTGCTTGAATTACCCAGAGCTATGTGAGGGCTGCCTCCACGAAAACAGCACCTTCTGCATGGATGAGCGAATCGACTTCAGAATGCCTGTTGGTGCGGTAATCGGAGAGAAAGGCGGCCTGCGATAGCGGCTTTGGGTGGGGGCAGAATATTATGCTGAAGCTATATCGCCGCTGGCGGGAGAAAAAGCTCGCTGCGCAGCAGGAGCAAGAGCAAATCGAAAAAGAGAAGCTGCGGCTTATGAGGGAAAAGCAGGAAGAATGCGGCTTGACAGGCCATAGCTGGAATTGTACGCACGAGGTGCAAGGCGACGGCGACCCCAATGTGGAGGGCTACATACTGATTACCCGGCGCACCTGTTCGATCTGCGGCGCGACTGAGGTTGATATTGAGCCTTACGACGATGATGAATAAAAACGGTACAATGAAAGCGGGTGTTCCCATGAAAAGAACGATTTTGTCAGCGATTGCTTTGTTGCTCTGCCTGACGCTCTGCGCCTGTTCCGGCGATCAGAGTGTGGCCGCTCCATCGAATGAGCCGACCTCCGCTCCCTCGCAGACCGACGCACCGTCTCAGTCCGTCGAACCAAGCCCGGATTCCGATAGCGAAGCGACAGCGCCTCCCACTTCCACTGAGCCGGAGGAAAAAGAAGCGGAGTATCCCTTTGAAGATAACGATGGGCGAATCCATCATCAGATATACATAAACGGCGAGCTGGCCGATACCGATCATGATGCCTACACCTACCCAGATGAACCGAAAGGCGCGTATTACCCCATTGTGGAGATTTTGGAACATCTGGGCGTTGAGTGCCTGTTCGACGAGCATCTGGAGGCTTTAACGACGCGGGTAAACGGTCAGGTCATCACCTGCAAGAGCGACAACAGCGATATTGCAGTCGGAAAAACCACACTTGGCGGCACAGCCCCGGAATACATCGACGGCTGCTTTTATGTGCCGAGCTACACCTTCATGCACCTGCTGGATGCCGTGGTGGACTTCACCGCTGACAGGAGCGGCGTTACGATTACGGCGGATACGGCAATAGACGCCGAAAACTCAGGCATAAACGGACTTTCAATCTCCGCCGAGGCTGTTCCGGGCTTGGGTGAGGCGCTCTACACCGGCGCACAGGCTTGTCATAGCTGCGGCGGTACAGGGAGAGCCATCTGCACCTCCTGCTCCGGCACAGGCGGGCGGGCGCAGTATGTTCAGGTACGCGACCCCATAACCGGCAGCTACACCATGCAGAGCAACAGGGCTGTTTGCTCCCACTGCTGCGGCGGCGGCCGCACGACCTGTCCCGTCTGCGGTGGCACGGGAAGCAGATAAATGAGCAGATATGTACTTCAAGGAGGCAAACGGTGAAAAAGCTGCACAAGTTGCTAATCTGGATACTGGCCGCGACTCTGCTTTTAGTCGGCGGCTGCGCGAAAAAATATGAGATACCGAATCTTGAAGCGAATCGTGATGCCTTTTTCAATGTCTGGGATAGCGTTCTCCCAACGGAAAAGATAGAAAATGACGTCTTGAAAAACCGGGCAACGGAATACCCGGAGGCACTCAACCTCGAAACCAACCCCAACGTCCTGTCGGCGGAGGATTTCACCGGGCCGGTGTTCTGGCTGCGCGTGCCGGGGGAAACCTATATCAATCGTCAACAATACATCCCCGATATGACGCGGGAGGAATTTCTCACAAACGACGCTCTGCCGGATGAGCTGGAGCTTGACACCAGAGACTTGGAATATCTGCTGCGCGGCTATGGCGGCGAATTTGCCTCCGAAGAAAAGCTGGCGGCCTTGCAGGATGGCGATCTTCCCATCGTCTACGCATTGATTGAATCAACCGGGTATCTGGACGGCGGCAAAACGTATTATTATCCGGCGGGCAACTCGGTAACGCTCTATACTCCCACATGGCGGGTTTCTTATTACAGCTATCCCGACGGTGAGCTGCTTGCGTGGGAAACGGCGGATCGGCCCTACCAATCCGGCGAAAGCATGAGCCTTGACAATACCGCCTTGGATGTCAACGGCAAATGCGTGCTGACAAGGCGACAGGATGGATTGTTCCTTGAAGTCATGGATGAATCGTTAAAGCTGCTGGTTATTGATTAGCAGATGGAGACGTCATATCAGAGCAATAAAACAGAAGGTATTCAATGTGGGTATGCGAACGTGAGTGTGGAGGCGTCACCGTGCTTCCATCGCTTTCAGAAAATTAAAATCGGAGGAATGAACATGAAACGAATTCTATCGGCCTTGCTCATCGTCGTGCTGCTCTGCACGCTCACGGCCTGCTCAAATCAGCCTGTCGAACCGTCAGAGCCGCCGGAATCGCCGCCGGCGACGTCTGACCCTGCGGAAACACCGGACAACAGTATGCCGCCGGAACCCACGCCGGAGCGGGAACCCTATGCGGCATTGGATATTTTTGAAGCGGAGTTTAATACCTTCGGCATGGACATGCCCGGTACTGTATTTGAAGCAAGATTTGAAAAGGGTGTGGCGAAACTGGAAGGCAAAAATCCCTTTACGCTCTCCATGACCAGCAACGCCGTATACGCCTGTATCGCCTACCATGCGGACGTAGCCGGGCTTGGGCTTGACGAGGGCGGAAAGGGCGAGTTGGTAGAGGCGTACCGCAATAACGGCCAATACTTGGAGTTTACCGGCGCGGACGGTCGTATTGTTACCATCCGTCCGGCCAACCCCGACGACAACCGCTATGAATATGTGGAGTCCGATGGCAACCAAGGCTTTACGGGCGCGGGCTGCCTCATCGAGCTGACGTATTATGTTCCCGATGACGAGTTGGAAAAGTATACCCAGCTTGTGCAGGATAACTACAGTATAGAGGCCTTGTCTCCAATCGCCGCGTATTTTGATACCGCAACAGATTTTAGTGAGTGCGGCATCAGCGTAAATCTGTACATAAACGAAGTTCAAACCTCAGTCCCCTATTATGTCCCCGACGCTGAGACGATCCGACAGAATATCGCCTCAAACGTGAATAGCGACTGGTGGGAATGGAACGGAAACATGGAGACCTATATCGCCTATAATAACGCGATAGGCAACAAGCTCATCGTTGACAGCGAGGGCGGCGCAATTACCATTGTGCAATCGAATAAGTACTTGCAGCCCATCGCCGAGGGGTCTCTGACCGCGCTTGGCTTTGGCTTTGACGACGCCGGAATGTGCGGCGTCTTTGAAGATCGTGAGCCGCATTATGTCTCCGTCGCCATCGCGAGGCCGGAATGGGGCGAGTTTAACGAGGACTGGAACATCGAGTTTATGGATACCGATATAAAGGGCTACAGCCTGCGTATCACCTATCACGCCAAAGATGGCAGGTATCACATATCGGTGGATAAGGACGGCGAGAGCTGCGCTTACGACTACTATCCCGAAAAGGACGAATTGGGGTGGGAAGATCCCGACATTGAGACGGTACATCGGATGTTTGGTGATGCCTTTGATTCCCAGGGCAAGGAGCTGTACTATCCCGCGCTTGCTCATTTTGAACAGTTTGTGCAGGAACACTTCGGTATGAGCGTTGACGAGCTTTACGCGGCGCCGAAGCAGTAATTTCTAATATATTGACGCAGAGCCGATAACCAGCGAACCTTTCGGTCATCAGCTCTGCGTCTTAAAAACGTGGTATCACAAAGCTATTGTTTATTTTGGCTTTCCAACGCGGCTTTCACAGTTGCCTTGATGATGCTCATGGATCGTTCATCGCAGTTGTAAAGCATACGGACAAGATTTTCTACCTCGGAATCTTTGGACGGCTTCTCGGGGTAGAAAATCGAGTCCGGCAGAATATTCAGTTTGCGGATCAGCTTGAATAGGACGTTAAAACTCGGTTTCTTGTTCTCGTTTTCGATCCGATATAAGTACCGCTCAGTTACGCCAATACTCTCTGCCAGCTTCTCAACTGTGATGTCAGCACGCTGACGGGCTGCCTTAATGATGTCGCTGAGTATTTCAGGTTGTTTCTGCACTTTAGGTTCACCTCCACATATAATTGTATTCATTTATGCCATGCTGATAATGGCACATGAGTTCAAATATATGTGAACCAAGAGTGCGCTGCCTTCTGAACTAAATACAAGATGACCCCGCCAACAAAAAAAACGAGGCTTGACGGGGCATATTAACACGCCTACACCCTCCAAGCCAGAGTTTTGGATTGGAGGGTTAGTATTTTGAAGCGAATAAACGCTTACAGTTCCGCCTCACACTAATTGGGTAATCGGTAAAGGTATTCTGTCAAAAAAAGCATTGCTCAAAGGACAAAGTATCGCGGGCATTATCATGAACTAACAATACATAGTAAAGATGAAATACTTGATGCGCTTGAATATCGGCTTCATCGGCCGTGTTACAGGCGCATTTCTATATGGGCAGGACGCACGTTGCCACGTTGCCGCTCCCCGCCGTGCTCCGTTTCGCGTGACCCCAAAATCGAAACGGAGGAAACAACTAAATTGTTCAATAGCAAAAGCATATACGCGCTCAACAAGAAAGACCAGGGCGCTATCGTCTACATCGACGCCGAGGGCGAAACCCAACGCCTGACGCAAGCGGAATTCATCAGCGAGAAGGAGTTCCTGCGGTGGAAGGAGTGGTCGGATGAGGATTATCACACTTCTGAGAAGGAAGGGCATCTTTATTCAGATCACACCGTTTCCGTCAACGACATTTCCGACGAAACAGCGGCGGTTTTGTCGCCAGAGACTCAAATTGCTGATGAAGATAACCGGCAGGAGCAGGAGCGGCGTTATAACTTGCTCCGGGAGGCGCTGAACACTTGCCTGACCTCGACGCAGCGCCGCCGCCTTTGGCTGTACTGTGTGGAGGGGATGACCATCGAGCAAATAGCGGTTGCCGAAAATGTCCGGCATCAGAACGTATCGAAGGCTATCTCGTCAGCGAAGAAAAAAGTTAAAACTTTTTTCAGAAAACAGGGTGCAAAAACCCCGTTTTCGCCGCGATAAGTGGAGGGCATTTTCCTCGAACAGCGCCTTCACATTGAACCATGAAAACTGAATATACGAGTTTGCAGGCACAGACCCCGCGTGATAGCGAAATGAGGTGCGCCGCCAAGACGATGGCTTCAGGAGGTGATTCTGGACAAGCTATCCGAGCGATCAACGCATTTTCCTCTGACCCGAATTATGGTACATTCGGGCGCAATGACAGCGCGGGCGATACGCAACCCCAGCCTACGGCCTCCCACTGACTTGAGGGGGAACACGGCGGCATTTGTTAGCCTTATAAGCGACGGTGCTGCGGTGTTGGGACAGTCCCACCAAGGACGGCCTGCAAACTCCCCTCACCGGGGATGCGTGGCAAATACGGCGAAAGCAATCAGCATTAAGATAGGACAGCCGCGCCGGTCTGTGCCGCAATATGTTTATGCGGCTCCAACTCATTCGGCGCGGCTGTTTCTTATTCTACAAAGAAGGAGGCAAATAGGTGGAAAAGAGTAACCCCAAATCCAGGATAAGCGAAATCCAACCCGCTGCTTCCGGGCGTAACCCTCTTGAAAAGGTTTCTACCTATCAGGTAGATGGCAAGAAGTTTATCGTCACGCCCATCTTTCAGCAGGAAGGGCGCGAATCCTTTGGCAGCATCTTAATGAGAATGATGAAAGCTGACGTGACGAATCAGCTTTAGCTATATGCCGCAAGCGTGACAACGGTGGTCTGGCGTGGTATCCTTGCCTTGTAAATACTGCTCTTGACTGCCGGAAAGGAGGATTTGTGAAACAGTCAAGTAGTAGAAAAAACCGCGAGGATACCGCGTTTTTGTATCCGCGTCTTTCCCGCGATGACAACCTCGATGGCGACAGTTACAGCATCCAGAACCAAAAGAAACTGCTCACCAAAGCAGCGAAGGACATGGGCTATACGAACCTTGTGACATTTTGCGATGACGGTGTTTCCGGCGTCACGATGGATCGCCCCGGCTTCAATGCGATGATAGCAGAATTGGAGAAAGGTCACGCCGCCGCTGTTTTTGTCAAGGATATGTCGCGCTTGGGACGCAACTATATTGAAGTCGGCAGGCTCATGGAAGAATTTTTCCCGGAACACGACATCCGGCTTGTGGCCGTTTCCGATGGCATCGACACCGCCGAGGGTGAAAGCGAGATGGCCCCGATAAAAAACCTGTTCAACGAATGGTATGCGCGGGACATCAGCAAAAAGCGGAGAATTAGCAACAAAATCAAGGGGAACGCCGGTGAGCCGATGGGCCAGCCGCCTTATGGGTACATGAAAGACCCGGACAACCTGAAGCATTGGCTTGTGGACGATGAACCCGCTGCCGTTGTTCGCCGCATTTATCGCATGACGATGGATGGCCTTGGAACGGAGCAAATCGCCACACGGTTGGAGGAAGAAGGGGTGCTGACCCCGATGGCTTACTGGCAGAGCAAGGGCATCAACCGCCCCGGCAAGCGCAAGGACGCGCCGCCTACCAAGTGGAACAGCTCCTCGGTCATTAAAATCCTGTCCTCACAAGAGTATTGCGGCGACATTCTCAATTTCAAGACCTACTCAAAGTCCTACAAGCTCAAAAAGCGGATTGAGAATGACCGTGAGAACTGGGTAATATTCCGCGATGTGCATGAGGCCATTATCGAGCGTACCGTATGGGAACAGGTACAGCAAAAGCGCGGGAAGCTCCGCAAGCGCAAGACCAACGATGGCGACACCTGCATGTTTTCCGGCCTGCTTGTCTGTGCCGACTGCGGGAAAAACCTCCACTTCCACTTCAACCAGGGGAACCCGGAGATTAAGTATTTCAACTGCTCCAACTATAAGGGCAACCGGGGTACTTGCAATTCAACCCATTATATCCGGGTGGACTTTCTGGAACAGGTCGTACTTGGGGAAATCCGCAGGCTCACCAAATTCGCCAGCCAATACGAGAAGATGTTTGCGGAGGCAGTCATGGGGTATTCCCAGCAGAGCGCCGTTACAGAGCGCCAGTCTATGCAGAAAGAGCTATACGCGCTTCAAGCCCGCGACAGAGAGCTGGATACGTTGTTTGAGAAAATCTATGAGGACAATGCTTCGGGAAAAATCTCAGATGAACGGTTTGCCCGCATGTCGATCAAGTATGAGGATGAACAAAAAGAACTGACCGAGAAAATCAAGGCGCTCAGAAACGCGCTCGATAAATCGGTCAGCAAGTCCGTCACAGCGGATATGTTCATCTCCACCGTCCGCAAATACACACGGGCAAAAAAGCTCACGCCCCGGATGCTCAATGAGCTTGTAGAGCGCATCGAAGTCCATCAGGCCGAGAAGGTCAACGGCGTTTGGGAACAGCGGCTGACGATTCGCTATAACTGCATCGGCGCAATCGACATTCCCGACATGCTGCCCTTGCCTTATCCCGAAGTCTCTGTGAACACCAGAAAAGGCGTGATTGTGAACTACGTTCCCAACACGCTGGCGAGTTGAGGGAGGGATACAGGATGGCGCAAAAGCGAGTGTGGATATATTGCCGGATAGCCCATCAGTCTCCCGATAACGATTTCGCCATGACCGCCCAGGTAAGATGCCTGACGGAGTATGCCGCCAAGTAAGGGCTTGCTGTTGCGGGTATCACCACCGAATACGGAAACGGCCTTACGCTCGACAGGCTGGGGCTGAAGGAAGTAACGGATGCCGTGAAAGACGGAAAAGCAGAAGCAGTATTGGTCAAAAATCTGTCGCGCATCGTGCGTAGCTATCTGCTCATGCCAGAGGTCGTAAAGACGCTCAATCAGTACGGTGCGGAGCTTATCTCGGCAGACGAGGGCGTTTCCCTTGGACAGCGGGAACACTTTTGAGCATAAAAAAGCGAGTGTTCTTACAGCATTTTTCAAATGCTATAAGAACACTCGGCATGGTGCGGATGACAGGACTTGAACCTGCATGCTCTCGCACTGGAACCTAAATCCAGCGTGTCTGCCAATTCCACCACATCCGCATATTGAGCCGGGCGGTTTTTGTCAGCCCGGCATTTTTTAGACCTGTCTAATTATACGTAGACAGCACCGTTTCGTCAATGCCGTTATTCATCAAGTTTTAACACGCTCATGAAGGCTTCCTGCGGTACTTCTACATTACCGACCTGGCGCATCCGCTTCTTGCCTTCTTTTTGTTTCTCAAGAAGCTTCTTCTTACGGGTAATATCACCGCCGTAACACTTGGCCAGAACATCCTTACGGAAGGCTCTGACAGTCTCACGGGCGATAACCTTGCCCCCGATACAGGCCTGAACAGGAATCTCAAACTGATGTCTGGGGATATTCTCTTTGAGCTTCTCAGCCATACGTCTGGCTCTGGCATAAGCCTTCTCACGATGGACAACAAACGACAAGGCATCTACTATTTCATTATTTAGCATGATGTCGAGCTTAACCAGATCGGATTTTTGATAATTCTTGAATTCATAGTCAAGCGAAGCGTAACCTCTTGTTTTTGATTTCAGCGCGTCGAAGAAGTCATAGATGATTTCATTCAGCGGCATTTCATAGTGCAGCATGACTCTGGAAACATCCATGTATTCCATGTTTATGTAGTTGCCGCGGCGCTCCTGACAGAGTTCCATGATGCTGCCAACATAATCCTTCGGTGTCATAATGGTCGCGTTGACAATCGGCTCTTCCATACTGTCAATCTCAGTAGGATCAGGCATGTTAGTTGGATTATCAAGCCACGAAGACTCGCCATCGATCTTATTGAGACGATATACAACTGAAGGAGCGGTCGATATCAGTTCAAGCTGAAACTCCCGTTCAAGACGTTCCTGAACAATCTCATAATGAAGCAGACCCAGAAATCCACAACGGAAGCCAAAACCAAGAGCAGCCGATGTTTCTGCTTCAAATGACAAAGCGGCATCATTCAGCTGTAGTTTTTCCAGTGCGTCACGCAAATCGGGATATCGAGCGCCATCAGTTGGATATAATCCGCAGAACACCATCTGACGTACAGGCTTATATCCGGGAAGTGATTCCTGAGCAGGATTCTCAGCAAGCGTAACCGTATCGCCAACTGCCGTATCACGTACATTTTTGATGCTCGAGACAATATAGCCAACATCACCGGCCAGGAGTTCTTCAGCCGGCTGCATCTCGCCCGGCCGGAAATAGCCGATTTCATTGACGATAAACTCCTTATGTGTATGCATCATACGGATCCGATCGCCCAGTTTGACACTGCCTTCTTTCACGTTGACATGAACGATTACACCTTTGTAGCTGTCATATTTAGAATCAAATATCAGCGCGCGCAGCGGTTTCTCCTCATCTCCCTGCGGACATGGCAGATACTGAACTATTTTCTCCAACACTTCTCTGATATTAATATTGCTCTTAGCCGAAATCATAGGCGCGTAACTGGCATCAAGGCCGATAACATCCTCAATCTCATGCTTTACAACGTCAGGCTGCGCTGATGGCAGATCAATTTTATTGATAACCGGAAGTATCTCCAAGTCAGAATCAAGCGCCAGATAAACATTGGCCAGAGTCTGCGCTTCAATTCCTTGAGCGGCATCAACCACCAGAACAGCGCCATCGCACGCAGCAAGCGTACGCGATACCTCATAGTGGAAATCAACATGTCCCGGAGTATCGATCAAATTCAGAGTGTAGATTTGACCATCTTCCGCCTTATAAGCCATACGCACAGCTTGAGCTTTGATCGTTATTCCGCGCTCTCTTTCCAGATCCATGTTATCCAGAACCTGGCTCTGCATTTCACGGGCTGTTAAAACACCAGTCTGCTCAATCATGCGATCGGCAAGAGTTGATTTACCGTGGTCAATGTGAGCGATAATGCAGAAATTTCTGATTAGTTTTTGTCTCTCGGATGGCATCTGTATATCGTGTCTCCTTCTCTATTCAGGTTTGCCGAATTGTTCAAACGGATAGAACCTCAGCAGAACTTCACCGATAATATTATCATCAGGAATCGGGCCGATACTACGGCTGTCTTTGCTAATACCGCGATTGTCACCCATAACATAATACTGATCAGGTCCCAGCGTCAAACTGGCATATCGCGCGTCCCGTTCATTCGTTACGGTTCCGGTTGGTAAATAAGGTTCGGACAATAGCTGATCATTTCTATAGACATTACCATCGCGAATCTCAATTTTATCACCAGGCAGCCCGACAACTCTCTTGATAATATTCGGTCCGGCATCGTGGCCGCTTAGATCTTCAGTGTTGATTGTGATGATATCACCATAATCTATACCACTGAAATGCTTACTGACCTTCTCAACAAGCAGCTGATCCCGATCATGCAAATTAGGTACCATGGAATCACCGACGACAGCATTGCGCTGAATTACAAAAACTACCAGAAGCAGTCCTATCAGCACCGCCGCCAGAATATACTTCAACCAATCAAGCAGCTCCATCACAGGATCAGTTTCTTGTACCAGCTCATCATCGAGTACTATGTCAGTACTGTTAAACATCGGCTGCTTGTCATCCGTTATAAGTGATTCCTGACCATGTCGTTTTTTCAATTCTCTTCCGACCCCTCTGCTGCTTGCTTTGTCAGCTGACTTAATATCAAACCAAGCTCTTCAAGTTGTGCTTCATCAACATCACCCGGCGCATCTGTCATGAGGCAGGACGAATTCTGAACCTTGGGAAAAGCTATTACATCACGAATACTCTCACTATCAGTCAGTAGCATGACCAGACGATCAAGTCCGAAAGCCAGACCACCATGGGGCGGAACGCCGTATTTAAACGCTTCAAGCAAGTAGCCAAATCGGCTCCAAGCCTGCTTATCTGTAAACCCAAGCAATGAGAACATTTTTTGTTGCAGCTGCTGATCATGTATACGGATGCTACCGCCACCAAGCTCAGTACCGTTCAATATTATGTCATAGGCCTGAGCTCTGACGGCACCAGGATCAGTCTCAAGCAGAGCGATATCTTCATGTTTAGGACTGGTAAAAGGATGATGCATAGCCACATAACGACCTGCTTCCTCATCATGCTCAAGTAGCGGGAAGTCGGTTACCCAGAGCAGTCGATAATCATCAGGCTGGTACATGTTCATTCTTCTGGCTACTTCACAGCGCAACTGTCCGAGAGCGTCATACACAACTTCATTCTTGTCAGCGACAATCAGAAGTAAGTCTCCAGCAATAGCACCTGCACGTTCCGCCAACTGCTGTACCAGATCTGTATCGACAAATTTGAGAATCGAACCGCGCGGTTTCTCTTCAACAGTCAACCAGGCCAGACCTTTTGCCCGGTAGGTTTTTACATACTCACCCAGAGAATCGATTTCCTTACGGCTGAGTGAAGAACCTCCTGGAACAGCAATCATACGGACACTGCCACCGTTTGAGATCGCGTCAGCGAATACTTTGAAAGAACTATCAGCAACGAGATCGGAAATATCTTTGAGTTCCATACCTATACGCAGATCTGGTTTATCAGAGCCATAACGTTCCATCGCTTCCTGCCAGGTTATACGAGGCAGAGGCAGCTCGATTTCGATATCCATGACCTCACTAAATAATCTCTTGAGATAACCTTCATTAACGCTGATAACATCTTCCATGTCAACAAACGCCATCTCAAGGTCAATTTGAGTAAATTCCGGTTGTCTATCCGCACGCAGATCCTCGTCACGGAAGCAGCGGGCAATTTGCATATAGCGGTCATAGCCGGAGAGCATCAACAATTGCTTATATAGCTGAGGTGACTGCGGCAGCGCAAAAAAACGTCCGGGAAAAACCCTGCTTGGCACCAGATAATCACGCGCGCCTTCCGGAGTACTCTTAATTAGCATCGGGGTCTCTATCTCAAGAAAACCAGCCTGATCGAAATAATCTCTAGTCAACTTGGTAATGCGATGGCGCAGCATCATTTTGCTCTGCATATCAGGCCTGCGTAAGTCAAGATAACGATATTTCAGTCGAAGTGATTCCTTAGTATCAATATTCTCTTCGATATAGAAAGGTGGTGTCTGCGATTCACTAAGGACGCGTAACTCTGAAACAAGGAGCTCAACCTGTCCTGTTTTCATATTTGGATTGGCCGATTCACGTTTTCTCAGTGTACCGGTCGCAGCAACAACATACTCACTGCGAATTTGAGCTGCCTTCTGCTGAACTTCCTGTGAACTGGTTTCATCAATTAAGAGCTGGACTTCACCGCTTCTATCTCTTAGAGTGATAAACACTAATCCTCCGAGATCTCGCTGTTTGTGGCACCAGCCCATAAGCGTCAGCTGCTTACCTACCATATTATCGTCAAGTTCAGCGCACCTGCATGTCCTCTTCATTCCCTGCATTGATTCCGCCATCTTTATTCATCCCCCTCTATCAACAGCTGCTCAGCCTGTTCGAAGCTCATTTCCTGCTCACAGTGCTGTCGCATATCCTTCAATTTAATTTTTCCGGTCTTAATCTCATCTTCACCGATAACTACAGTATACCTGACTCCGAGCTTACCGGCATATTTCAGCTGTGCCTTAAGACTGCGCTGCAGCAAATCAGTTTCCGCTCTAACACCAAGAGTTCTGAGTCTGAGAGTCCAGCGTCTTGCTTCTGCCGCCGCGCCGCTGCCAAGTGCCGCGATATAAACTGTTATTCCGGCAGGATCAGGCATCGTCGCCTGTTGCTGCTGCAGTTCCATCAATAAACGCTCAACTCCAAGGGCAAAACCAATGCCGGGAGTTGGTTGACCACCCATTTCAGCGACAAGTCCGTCATAGCGTCCTCCACCACAGATAGTCCCTTGTGTGCCAACATGTTCAGAAACAAATTCGAAAACAGTGCGTGTATAATAATCAAGACCTCTGACGATACCTTTGTCGATCGTGTATTTCAAACCAAGCTCATCAAGATTATTGCAGAAGCCATTAAAATGCGCCTGACAATCGGGACACAGATTATCAAGAAGCGCGGGAGCCTCCTGGACATAAGGTCTACAGCCTGGTTCTTTACAATCTATAATCCTCAGAGGATTTTTATCATATCTTGTTTGACATGTATCACATAGTTTATCAAGATGCGGCTTAAGATATTCTTTCAATTTTTGATTATATTCCGCTCGACAAGTTGGACAGCCAATGCTGTTAATCCTAAGACTTGTTTCTTTTAGACCAAGCTCCCTGAAAAAAAGATCAAGAAGGCTGACCATCTCAGCATCTACAACAGGACCAGCGGAGCCAAATGCTTCACAACCGAACTGGTGGAATTCTCGGTAGCGTCCTTTCTGCATTTTCTCATATCTGAAAGCGGTAATATTATAAAACAATCTAACCGGTGATGGCCACGATGCCATACCGTTCTCAAGATAACTCCGAACCACGCCGGCAGTTCCCTCAGGTCTGAGAGTCATACTGCGGCCACCCTTATCCTCAAAAGTATACATCTCTTTTTGGACTACATCCGTTGTATCGCCGACACCACGTTGAAAAAGTTCAGTCTGCTCAAAAGTCGGAATTCTTATTTCCTGATATCCAAAACGGCCGCAAACATCGGCAAAAACACGTTCCGCGTACTGCCAGGCAGCCGTCTCCGATGGTAAAATATCTCTGGTGCCCTTGGGGGCGCTGATTTTGCTCATTACCTGCCGGTGTCGCTCATAAACAGCAACACCTGCCTCCCTTCCTGATAAATAAAACAGTCGTATTATTATACAACAAACAAGCCTCTACTAACACCCCGTTAAAAACGTGCAATTCATATTGTTTTTGGTTATAAAATTCAAAAAAGTTCCATAATACAGATTATTGTTCGTATTGATATCCAAGCATCGACAAAACAGCAAGGCCTGCGGTTTCCGTGCGCAAAATCCTTGGACCAAGGGTAACACTGCGGATACCTGCGGATTCAGCAAGTGAAACCTCATGCTGTGAGAACCCACCTTCAGGACCAATCAGAAACCCAATCTCTAAACCGTCTTGAGTGATCTTAGAAGATTCCGACTCCAGCAGATTGCGTAGCGAGCAGGAATTCTCATTTTCCCATGGCAAAAACCCAAGAGACATTTCACTGATACGACCAACTGCTTCACTAAACGCTATAGGCTCATATACCTTTGGTACGATTCCACGTCCACATTGACGAGCGGCTTCCTGGGCAATTTTATTCCAACGTTCAAGCTTGCGCTCTGCTTTTACCGGTGACAATTTCGCGACACTGCGGCTGCAAGCAACCGGCACGACAGCATAACAGCCAAGCTCAACAGCCTTCTGGATGATCAATTCAAACTTATCACCTTTTGGCAATCCTTGAAATAGCCAGCCCCTCCAGGGTGGTTCAGTATTATTTATACGTTTTTGCTTGACAGCAAGGAAAACCCTGCCGGACTCAAAATGTTCAACAATAGCGATAAACTCTGTTTTCGCGCCATCACAAACGATAACTTCATCGCCTATTTTCATGCGTAGAACATGGCTTATATGATGGGCGTCATCCTTCTCGAGAACAATTTTATCTGTATTATGATCAAGGCATTCTTCAATAAAAAAGCGAGGCATATGTATTCTCCGATCTTAAATTTTCAAGAATAATTCTTCCACTTAAACATTCTAACGCCAGCAACACATTATCGTCTACAAACGTCTGAAGAAATATATTATAATCAAATAAACAGAAAGGAGGAGGCTGGTTTTCCTCATGACAGCGTATTTTTCAGGGAACCTGCCGACTAAACTATGACAGAGAATACCAATCAGGGAGAAGCCCCGCAAGGCACAGAAACACCTCAAGTCGAACCAGTACCGGCGAAGAAGAGCAGACGCAAAACCTTCCTTGAAACCGAGCAGCCGCGTATCCTCTGGAAAGACCGCAAACGATATTTGGGTCTACCTATTTCTTTTACCAGATATGAAGTGGACGAAACCAGATTTACAAGCAGAATCGGTTTCTTCAGCACGACAACTAATGAAACCCTGTTATACAGAATTATGGACCTCAATCTTTCACGCACACTGTGGCAGAAGATTTTTGGTGTCGGCACAATCACACTGTTCACCGCCGACCAGTCACATGCCACTTTTAAGCTTCTAAATATCAAAAAACCGGAGCAGGTTCGCCGATTCCTCAGCAATCTCGTAGAGGAAGAACGCGACAAGCGCAGAATCATCGGGCGTGAACTATTTGGCGTAGCCGGTGACGGTTATGATATGCCCGATATCGATGGCGACGGATTTCCAGGCTGACCTGTCTGATCTGACTGATCGTGGTCTTGATCGTGATTATGCTCAACAGTTAAATTTTTAAGCCACAGGCCCTTGGCATAATACTTAAATGCCAGGGCCAATTTCGCGTTTAGCATAAACTGGGTAATAACATAAGCCACCACAATCGAAACCGGCGTGACCAGTGGCACAACTGTCGCTATCAGAATCGCCAGCGGAATAGGTACCAACCAGGTATAAACAGCATCGAGGCGGAAGGCCGAAGGAATATCACCGCCGGCTCTAAGTACGAAGAAAATATTCGTATACAAAATCTGCGGAATAAAAAATAGTGTTTGAATACGAATCAACAACGTCGCCATCTGCCTGAGTTCATCAGAGACATTGAAGAAACCGGGCAGCACACCGGAAACGGCTATAGAAATTATCATAAGCACAAGACCAATACATGAAGCCATAAACATCAACTGATTAGAGTTCCTGCGCGCTTCCTCGAAACGACCGGCACCAAGACGACTGCCGATTAGAATGGCCACACCGGCAGACATACCGCCAAACATAACATAGACAAACTGCATTGACTGCTCAACGATAACCAGCGCCGGTACAGCGTATTCATTTATCCTGGCATAAGACCAGAAGAGCATATTAGTACCCATTGTCCAGAGAAACTCATTGGCAATTAGTGGGAAGGTTTTATCCGCCACCATCCTGATGAGTTTGCGGCCGGCACCGCGTGCCGCTGCGATATTCCAGGTAAACCAAGTTCGTCCGCTGCCGATCCAGACCAGGTAGAATAGCATCTCCACGATACGCGCGATCAATGTGGCCAGTGCCGCGCCTCGTCCGCCCATAGCTGGCAATCCCAGCTTGCCAAAAATAAAGATCCAATTAAGAACAATATTAACAGAGATCGTAAATAAGCCGACTACAAAAGGCACCTTACTCTGTCCGACTGATCGCAGCGAAAACAGGCTCACCATAGAAACAGCCGCCGGTAAGTAACTGAAACGGATTAACTCAACATAACCCATTCCAGCCGCGATTGTAGCAGGATCACTGACAAACGCTCTAAGCAGCATCTCCGGAGCAACGAGTAAAATACCGGTAAAAGCTATCGCTACGAGCAGTCCGGCCAATTGCTGCAGCGCGAATAAAATCTGACAAGTCTTGCGATCACCTGCGCCATAGTACTGTGACAGCAGCAGACCTCCGGCTCCGGTTATGCCCCAGAATATTCCCTGATAGACAAAAAATACCTTGTTGGCAACAGTAACACCGGACAGTGTAGCAGCGTCAACCATACCTACCATCAGATTATCGAAGAAGCCGAACATAGAGTTAAGCAGCTGTTGTCCGGCTACAGGCAGCATGACCAATACAGCTTCACGATAAAACGATCGGCTGCCAATTAACGGACGCAATCTTGATGCACTAATCGCGGACATAAACTGCTCTCCTTCTGAAATAACATTCAGAAGACTTTACTACCAAAAGAGTTTACGGTCAATCCCTTTTCGCGATTTCGTAAATAATTTTTACGCTTCAGATAATTGTCTGTTAATAATACTACCGAGAAGCTGCGGGTCGGCTTTACCGCCGAGCGCACGCATCGCTTGGCCTACCAGGAAACCAGCGGCTTTTTTCTTGCCATTTTTGTAGTCTTCGATCGACTGGGGATTTTCTGCCAGAACTCGTCTGACCGTGTCCTCAAGCAAAGACGCGTCACTGACCATAGCCAAACCGTGCTGCTCAATATATGTCTGTGGTTTTACTCCGTCTTCTATTACAGCCGCCAGAACTTTACGCGCCGTTACACGGTTAACCTTGCCTTCTGCGGTCATACTGACTACAGCTGCCAAATCCTCAGCAGATAAGCTGAGATTTTCCGGCCCACAGTTCTTATCCTTTAGCAGCTGTAGATACTCACCCATGATCCAGCTGGCGGTATCTTTTGCCAGTTTTGTCAGATCATATACATCTTCAAACAGACCGGAAATAACCGGATGACCTGTTACAATCTGTGCTTCATAATCGCTTAACCCAAGTTCGCCAATGTAGCGTTTACGGCGATCAGCAGGCAGCTCGGGCAGCTCACGTCTCACCTGATCAATCCAATCTTCAGAAACATGTACGGCAGTTAAATCCGGATCCGGAAAATAACGATAGTCATGGGCATCTTCCTTGGAGCGCATAGGGAAGCTTGCGTCCTTGTTCTCATCCCATCTGCGGGTCTCCTGAATCACCCGGCCACCTTCATTTAGCAATTCTATCTGGCGCAAACTTTCCTTCTCGATAGCTCGGCCGATCGCTTTGAACGAGTTCATATTTTTCATTTCGGTTCTGGTTCCAAACTCATTAGAGCCAGCCGGTCTGACCGAAACATTGACATCTGCCCTAAGTGATCCTTCTTCCATACGGCAGTCAGATACACCGATAAACTGTAGTATTCCTCGCAGCTGCTCAAGATAAGTTAGCGCTTCTTCAGCAGAACGCAGATCAGGTTCACTGACTATCTCCAGCAGCGGCACACCACAACGATTATAGTCAACAAGCGTCTGATCCTCCCAGGGATCATGCATCAGCTTGCCGGCATCTTCCTCCATATGTAATTCATGGATACGAACGCGGCGTTTAGTTCCGTTAACTTCAATATCAAGCCAGCCGTTGCGGCCGATCGGTTGATAGAGCTGAGATATCTGGTAAGCCTTCGGCAGATCAGGATAGAAATAATTCTTACGATCGAAGCGAGTAATTCTGCTGATCTCACAATTGACCGCAAGGCAGGTACGAAGGGCGTACTCAACCACATTTTTGTTCAAAACCGGCAGCGCGCCGGGAAGGCCGGTACAAACCGGACAACACTTGGTGTTGGGCTCTTGGCCATAAGTAACCGGACAACCACAGAATATTTTACTGGCTGTGCTAAGCTCAACATGTACCTCCAGACCAATTACAGTTTCGTAAGTCACAGTGCCACCCCCGTTAGACTCTGATGTATCTTCTCATTACCGCCTCCGGCAAACAGGTTTGTGTTTCCCTCAGCAGGACCAAGCTGTCTGATCTGCTGTACTCTAAGATGATAATCTGTTTCCCGCTGCCAGGCCATGCCGGTTCTAAGAAGATCAGCATCCTGATAAGCTCTGCCGGTCAGCTGCAAACCAATCGGCAGGTTATTTTTATCAAAACCACAGGGCAGAGCCAATGCCGGCAGACCAGTAAGGTTAGCAGCTACGGTATAAATATCACTAAGATACATTGTCAGAGGATCTTCAAGACTCGTACCAATCTCCGGAGCAGTAGCAGGCGTAATCGGACCCAGAATATAATCGTAATCAGCAAGTAAGGACTGGTAGTAATCCTTGATTAATCGTCTGACCCGCTGCGCCTTAAGGTACCAGGCATCGTAATAGCCGCTGCTCAAGGCAAAAGTCCCCAGCATAATTCGCCTTTTGACTTCAGGACCAAGATACTCAGCTCTCGTCCTGCTATAAAAATCAGCAAGATCAGAAACATCTGCTGCCTGAGTTCTACTGCCATATTGAACACCGTCATATCTGGACAAATTTCCGCTTGCTTCGGCAGATGCGATTAAATAATAAGCCGGGATACTCTCATCAAGCAGCGGCAAATCACATTCACTGCAAATAGCACCGGCTGTCTCGAGTTTTTTAATAGTTTTCTCAAGCACATCGGCTATCTCCGGCTGCAGCGCGTGTTCTCGCCAAACGGCCGGTACAGCGATCTTGAGACCTTTAAGCGATATTTTGTCAACAGAGCCTCCGCTAAGGACAATCTCAACATCACGATTCAGCTTATCAAGGCCAGCCCGCAAGCTGCCGGAAACATCCTGCACACAAGTACTATCACGTTTATCAGGACCAGCCGCGGCACTGAAAACAAGAGCGCAGTCAGCGGCATCCTGAGCCATCGGCCCTATCTGATCAAGTGATGACGCGTAAGCTATAAGGCCATAACGCGAAACAGCGCCATAGGTCGGCTTCAGTCCGGTAAGACCGCAATAACCGGCCGGTTGACGAATCGATCCGCCTGTATCCGAGCCGAGCGCGTACCAGGCAAGACCACCTGCAACGGCAGCGGCCGACCCGCCGCTCGAGCCCCCCGGCACACGTTTGTGATCCCATGGGTTACGTGTCAAGCGCAAAGCTGAGGTTTCGCAGGTACTGCCCATGGCAAATTCATCAAGATTACTCTTGCCGGTCATAACAGCACCGATTTTCTGCAAACGCGAGTATACGGAAGCTGAATAAGGCGGAATATACTTCTCTAACATGCGCGAGCCGCAGGTTGTCCTGATACCGGCTGTACTGATATTGTCTTTTACCACCATCGGTACACCTGTCAATAAACTGCCTGTTCCAACATCAGCCAGAAGATCATCCGCGGCCTGCGCCTGTTTCATAGCGTTAGCCTTATCGACAGTAATCAGACAGCCAAGAACTTCGTCTCGTTCTTCAGTCATTTTAAGGATATCGGCAGTCAACTCAACCGAGCTTATTTTCCTATCTGCCAGCAGCAAACCAACGCCACCGGCAGTTTGTTTCAACAAATCCATAGTCATTTCTCCTTCAGGCTCTCAGATCAGGTCTGTTTCAATCGACAGTCCGTGGTACTGTTAGACAACCGTCTTTGACATACTCAGTCAAGCTCATCAGCTGCTCACGCTCAAGTCCCTCAATCGCTGTATCCTCGCGCAGTTTATTAACAGAATCTTGAGGATTGAAAACCGGCTCGACTGAAGAAGTGTCAACAGTCTCAAGCTGTCTGAAATGGCCAAGTACCCGGGCAAGTTCAAATCTCGCGGCCTCAAGTTCCGCATCACTCAATTTCAGCCTGGCAAGAGCAGCAACGCGGCCGGCTTCTTCAATTGTGAGTTCATTTCTATTTGCATCTTTCATTTCATGTGCCCCCAGTCTCTATAAGGTATTTATGGCTCAAGTCTACTCTGATCTCTTGGGAAAAGCGCGCAATAACGAACATTGTTTTGTCCTGTCAACATCATCAGCAGGCGTTCAAGACCGATACCCAAACCGCCGTGTGGCGGCATGCCGTATTTATGAATCATCAGGTAATCAGCAAAATCGGTCGGATCCATGCCTTTTGCCAGCATCTTATCACATTGCTGTTGATAATCGTGCAGACGCTGACCGCCGGTTGTGATCTCAAGCCCACGGAACAACAGATCAAAACTTAGAGTATAACGCGTGTCTTTAGGATCATCCATAGCATAAAAAGGTCTCTTCTTACTCGGATAATGTGTTACGAATACGAAGTCGCTGTTGTGTTCCTGCGCGAACAACTCACCGATAAGTCGTTCCTCCTCAGGTTCAAGGTCAAAAGGATTCTTGATTTTTCGCCCATATTTTTCTGCTACCATTTGTTTGGCCTGATCGAAGCGCACCCTTGGTATGCGATCAATACTCGGAAGCTTAACCTCAAGCAGTTCAATTTCAGCTTTGTACTCACTGCCAAGCAATTCAAGCAGATGCTTGAGCATGGCTTCCTCTACATCCATTATATCGGCAAAAGTCTCAATAAATCCCATTTCGAAGTCCATACTTGTATATTCATTGAGATGTCTGATGGTACTATGCTTTTCCGCTCGAAATACCGGCCCGATTTCGAAAACCCGCTCATAAACGCCGACCATCATCTGTTTATAAAACTGAGGACTCTGGGCAAGATAGGCTTTGCGCCCGAAGTAATCAAGCCGGAAAATATTTGAGCCTCCTTCAGCACCTGAAGCAACGATTTTCGGTGAATGAATCTCTGTAAAACCTGCCGAAGCAAGATAATCGCGAAATCCGCGGCAGATACCCTCCTGCAGCCTGAACATCGCTCTGTAGAATTGATGTCGCAGGGTAATCGGACGCAGGGATAAATCAGCATCAAGACCGACATTGCGGATTCTTTTGCCAAGATGTACCGGTCTTGTTTCTGCAGGAGATGACAACACCTCAATATTCATGACATGGCATTCGAAGCCGCCACGGGCTCTGGGCTCAGCCTGCATCAGACCTTCAATCCTGATTGCCTGCTCATCACGCAGCTGGTCGGCACCATTGATTCGCGTATCACTGTTCATAACACATTGGAGTAAATCTGTACGCTGGCGCAAATCAAAAAACGTTATTTCACCAAGTGCTCGGTGACTGTGCACCATACCGTGCAGTTTTACGGCCTGTCCATCCTGATACATCATCTGTTCATCCCCCGTTTCAAAAAAATAAAAAGTCCCGGAATTATAATAATTCCGGGACGGGTCAATCAATATAAATACCCGCGGTACCACCCTGTTTGATGACTGTCATCGCCCTTGATGATCCACGCATCCGCTCAAATGTACATAACGGGTACACCGTCTGACCCTACTAATTATGCAGGACACCCTGCAAATACTTTCAGGACAGCAGCTCGGAAGTGTTCTTCATCTGATCGTAAACCAAAAATGCTCTCAGCCTCTGACATCTTCTCTCTGTTGATACTTAATCAGACTACTCTCTTCGTCATAGCTTTTTACTTACAACAGATTTTATACTCTGATCATGACTATGTCAAGCTTTTTTGCAACTTCTTATTGCTCTTCTTGCATTTAGCCGATATCTTAGTATATTTCATCATTAACTCTGTATATAGACAATCAGGTGATGTTCACTATTATCACAAGGTAATTTTAGCTTGTCCGATTCGAGCTGCTTCTGATCAAGCCAAATTCCTATTGCCCGTGGATGTTTCGCCGAGTTTTCTTTGAAGACAATTGACAAGTAGCAATGGGGCAGACGATAGTTTACTGTTAACGGCAGAAGAGAAGCTGTCAATCGCGGTCTGATATACATCGTATCTCCTTCAATTGTAAGACCTATCAAGTCATGGAGAATTGTTTGATAATACCAGGAGGCAGAGCCTGTATACCAGCTCCAGCCACCATATCCTGAATAAGGATCTCCTTCGTAGATATCCGCCGGCAGAACATACGGTTCTGTCTGGAAGCGCCAGGCATCAGATGGATTAAGACTATGACTGATCGGATTAATCATTTTCAACAGGTGCAGCCCTTGTTCTTTGCGGTCTAATCTGAGCCAGGCCATCGCCAGCCAGACCGCAGCGTGGGTATACTGTCCACCGTTTTCACGTACACCGGGATAATAACGTCTGATATAGCCAGGTTCAGATCCAAGTCCATCAAATGGCGGCGCAAGCAGCAGAATCGTGCCTGCTTGATCCTTAACCAAATAACGATCTGCTGATTCAAGTGCTGTCTGCACACGTGATCTATAAGCCCGACCGCAGATAACCGCCCATGATTGACTGATACTGTCAATCCGGCATTCAAGCGAACGGCGTGAACCAAGAGGATGTTGATTATCAAACCAGCCGCGCAGATACCACTGGCCATCCCAGGCGTTTGTTTCGGCTGATTCGAGGAGTCGATCGGACTCTTTTCGGAGCCATTCTGTCTCTTCCGCCAACCCATAATCCCGACATACATCTCCGAACAAGTCAAGTACGGTAATGAAAAACCAGCAGAGCCAGACGCTCTCACCCTGTCCATTCGCGCCAACAAGGTTCATACCGTCATTCCAGTCTCCACCCTTAATCAGAGGCAAACCGTGACATCCGGTTTTCAAAGCGTGTTTGATAGCGGCTATCGCATGCTCAAATATACTCGAAGTATACTCAGTCCTTCCGGCAGCAAATGCCCTGTCATGTTCTGTATCAGTTAGAAGTTCGCCGACAAGCCAGGGCACCTGCTCGTCAAGAATCTTATAATCTCCGGTCCATCTGATATATCTGGCAATTGTATATGGCAGCCATAGCAGATCATCTGAGATTCTTGTTCTAACCCCGACATCAATATCCTCATGCCACCAATGCTGCACATCCCCCTCGACAAACTGGCGGGCAGCGCTGCGCAGTACATGAGTTCTAATTATTTGCGGATCTGTTGGCAGCAAGGCCAGACTGTCCTGCAATTGATCCCGGAAGCCGTATGCGCCACCACATTGATAGAAGGCTGCCCGACTTAACAATCGACAACTGATCACCTGATAGAGCAGCCAGCCATTGAACATCAAATCAAGCTGTTTATCTTGACTGCTTATGGTGATTTGTCCGAGTCGCTTATGCCATTTAGCAGAAACTCTCTCAAGATTATGATGAAAATTTCTGTTACTGCGGCAACTGTCGGCCAGATAAATGGCACTCTGATGATCCGTAGCCATTCCAAGTCCAAAAACCAGCTCGCGAATCTCATTGTCATGCAGATGAATATCTACAGCGAGAACGGCACAAGGCGCACGTCCGCTGCCATCAATCGGTTTGATGTCATTATTATCAAGCAGAGCCATCGGCCTGATTATCGTACCACCATCGCCGAAATAACTCTGTCGGTCGGTAGTCCAGGCAGCAATTTCATCACTCGTGAATAAGAACGCCGTCTTCTGCTTATCAGCAGTCTGATAACGATTTACGGCTGTGATCAATTGATTTTCCTGATCAAATGCCGTTTCAATATAACGACAGGTTTCTTCTTCATGTACACCAAGCACCAAAGATGCATATAGAACAATGCGCAGACTTCGTTGATGATGGCTGTTATTTTTCACTCGCAGCTGCCAGTAACGAACCGGCTTATCATTGTCAACAGCCACAGTCAGCTGCTGCTCAAGATTATTTACGCAGGAGGTGAAGACACTATAGCCGAAACGATGGCTTATACTGAACTGACCCGCAAGATCCATTTGATATCTGCAGGGATAAGTGATACTGCCATTGTTCTTGTCTTGGATCAATATCGTCTCACCGGCAGGATTAAGCACAGGGTCATTAGACCATGGTGTCAACTTACAACTCTGGCTATTGCCGGCCCATGTATACCCGGCACCGTTATCCGTCGCTAATATACCGAAATTCTCATTGGCGATAACATTTGACCAAGGTCGTGGAGTCACAACTCCCGGCTCGAGTCTGATTTCATATGATTTGCCATCCTTGCCAAAATAGCCTGTACCGTTCCAGAACAAACCCTCGCCATACTTTTCTGATCTTTGCTGATTTTGTTCCCCTATCATCGAGCTGAATTGATCCAAGTCAGCAGACAGCGCTTGAACTTTTTTTCCCTCACCTCTCGATACAGCGGCTCCCGGCACGGGAGCTTTTGCCGGTTTTTTGTCGAATCCGACATTGTCAACTCCAATAAGCAGGCAGGCACAGTTTCTGATCAGTACCAACTCCCGTTCATCGATAGCGGACGCCGCAATAACATAAGGTTGATGACGTTCCTGTGGATTCATACTTAAGCGCAGATGTTCAGTTGCTGCCATTACCTGATGGAAGAGCTCCTGATGGTATCCGGCAGGCTCATCACATATTATGACGAGATCGACCCGCACCAGATTACAGCTCCAGACCTCATATAGTTTAAGCACACGGTCAAGAAGCTGAAAATCCTGCGAGCCGTCAATCTGCAGAACAATTAGAGGATAATCACCTGATATGCCGAAACGCCAGAGTCCTGATTGTCCAAGCTCAAGCTTGCTTATATCCTCAGACGATTTACGGGCAGTCTGAATCGGATCATACGCAGCCGGCAGCGCTGCCAGCAGCTGATTGTACTCCTTGCTGCCGATCCCCAGATACCGCAGTTTAAGTCTGGCATGTATCAGTGCCCTGGAGAATATACCGGCGTCATATCCTGACTGCCGTGACAAATGCCCACGTCGCATGAGCTCACTGCGCGAATTGCCATATCCAGTTATAAACAGCAGCATCACAGTTGTTCCCGGAGCAAGCTGCAGTGATGTTCTTAGTGAGAGAACACTGTCAGGCGAGAACCCTGCTCTACAGCTGTGCAGACGCTCGCCGCTAAGAGCTTCAGGACACCTAAGTGTCCTATCCCTGCCAACAAAAGCCATTCTCTCGATTTCAAATTCTATTCCTTCTATTTCAGGCGGCAGCAGCAGTTGATGACCGACAAAATGCTCTGATTCTGTTCCCTGTACACGTCGATGACAGATAAGAAGACCACGATCCGCGATGTATTCAGTTTCAAGAAACAGCTTATGGAAGGCAGGATGCAGTCGATAATCTCTTGCTGATGTCAGCACAGGTTCAAGATAACTTGTAATCTCAATGCTTCGGCTGATTTTGCTCTGATTACTAATAAACAGCCGGCGCAGTTCCTGTGGCTCCTGCGGATCAACCGTGATTTCAAGATTAGTCATTATTCCATTGACAGATCTTGAGAACTCGGCCTTGTCCACACCAAATAAAACACGCCCATCATCTGCCATTTTCTTCTCATTCTGACAGCAAGCAGGTTCTGCCGTCGCAGACCAAGTAGAGCCATCATTCAGATCACGCAAATAGATAAATTGCCCCTGTGGTCCGCTCGTTTTAATACTCTGCCAATTATTTATGCGTATATTGTCACATTGGCTGAAGCCTTCACCCATACTGTTTATTATGACCTGATAGCGGTTATTGGCCAGAACATGATAAGCAGGATCGATATTCGATTCGAATTCTCTTCTTGGCAAAATACTCTCTTCTGTTAACTCCTGTTCTTCCAGGCTCAACGTGAAATGTCGGCCAGCCCGCGCGATCAGAGGACTTGGCAAGGTTTCTTCCAGCATGCTCGAAGCTGCGCGAACAGCGGCGGCACTATGAAATCTGCGGCGGATAATGTTATCATTCAGCAGATTATCAAGAGACAACAGCCCCATACCAAGATGATGTGCCATGAAACTTCTGACAATGGCAAAAGCCTGACCATCTGCTGATCCGGTTCCATTCTTCGTATCATCTGTCTGGCGGATCTCAGGCTTACTATCAATGGTCATTCTATAATCATAACCTGTTGGAGTGGATGTAAAATCAATAGCTTCATATAAACCATAACGGCCACGAGCTCCCAGTCGGATTAAATGGCGCAGATTGATCATGGCCAAAACAGGTGATACCATCATCGCGAGCAAAGTCGCGTACGGCGCGGTTACACGTGCCCTGCTGCGGCTGGGCATCAAGCGCAAACGATCCACACCAAAAGCCCTGTACTGATAATTACCATCTTGATCGAAACGGTAATATTGTGATTCAGATATACCCCAGGGTATTTTCTGTCGGTGTCCATGCCTGATCTGTTGTTTCACGGCGGATTTTGAACTTGTACCAAGGATTGAGTCAGCCGATGTATCAAGATAAATATCAGGCAGAAGGTATTCGAACAAACTGCCACTCCACGAAACAAGAGCAGGCAAACCACCAATCAGAGTAAGCGGGCGACCAAGACTCTTCCAATGCGCATAAGGAACATCATTTCCGGCTATGGCCAGGAAACTTGCCAGACGCGCTTCAGAAGCAAGCAAATCATAACAACCATTATCAGCAGCGCCAGCTCCAACTCTATAGCCAATACGGAACAGTTGGCGGGAATTATCATAGAGCCAAGTGAAATCCATACCTACAATTAATTCATCGAGCATAAGACGCAAACGATCAATTCGCTGAATCAGATACTGAGCCTGACGGCCGCCACCGGCAGCCAGACCAGCAAGCGTCATATTCAAACTACGCTCATGTCCGGACTGATACAAATCAATATCCTCCAGCCAGCCGGCCACATGATATTTCAGCCAGCCGGCAGCAGTCTTCAATCCTTCATCATCCTCAACCGGCAACAAACGCGCTTCAATAAGGCTCTCTTTTAAAACACGTCTCCACTGTTCGGCAGTCTCAGCCTCAATAGTGAACTCATCATCGAATATCTCTTCAAGCATCATCTTCAAGCATTGAAAACTCTTCTCGTCGACCGGAGATTGCTGTTTAAGATCGCCAAGTCCCTGTCTGAGTGTAATCATCGCCGCCAGCAAATTACCGCTATCTACAGTTGAGATATAATCAGGCTGTAAAACGCTACCGCTGCCGAGCTCATACCAGTTATAAAGATGACCTCGATATTTTTCCAACAATATAACAGTGTGCATAATCTGCTCACACCATTCAACCGTCTGATTCATTCCGGTAAACCCGAAATCATATGCGGCCAGCACACAATTTAACTGCATGCCAATATTAGTCGGAGAAGTCTTATCAGACCGACGCGGTCCTGGCTGTTCTTGCCAATTATCCGGAGCCAGCCAGCCGGTTGACTCATCAGCCTGTTCAGCATAATAATGCCAACTGTCAAGGGCAATGCGCATTAGAAGTGTACGCTCGTGTTTATCAAGAGTTCCAGAAGCAAGCACACCCCTGCGTTTACGACTCAAAACACAGGCAGCAGCAGGCGATAAAATCCACAAACTACCGATTCCGGCCGCGACAACAATCCCATTTCCATAAGCTATAGCGGATGTAAAATACAAAATCATCGGTACAAACATAAAAACACCGGCAGAAGCACAAGGCCACATTTTAAGGTAGTATGCAGCCATATTGATATTATCACGCCTATCACCGGCGGCCGCGGTCTGCCATTGAAGAAGATTATGATGACTTATAATCATACGGTATAATGCTCTGCCGGCAGCGTCAAGAGCATTACATGCTCGATAAGGCAATACCGCGATACAAAAGATTTCCTGCACCAGCATGCGAATTGCGGTTATCAGATAATAACGCCAGGCCATATGAGTAAACGGGTGAAGCAGTCGGCTTAAAATATTACCTATAATATATTGAGATAATCTCAGTGTAGGAGCAAAAACAACCGGAACAAGGGCAAGCCCAAGATAATAAGGATTGAGTAGAATCATAGCAACAATGACAAGCAAACAGGAAGGAGATTCTAAACTCCTTCTGATATTATCGAAGATTTTCCAACGAGATAGAACACTCAGTCGACTGTTTCGCCGCAAGACCCAGGGAAGCAGCTGCCAATCACCTCGTATCCATCGATGCTCACGCTTCATATAAGAGAGAAAACCAGACGGACAACGATCCATGAGTTGAACATTACTGACAAAAGCACAACGAGCATAACAGCTCTCAAGCAGATCATGACTCAGTATATGATTATCCGGTAAGTTGCCTGATACAAGGTTCTCCATTGCATCTACACTGTAGATACCCTTACCAACATAAATCCCTTCATGAAAAGCATCCTGATAAATATCAGAAGACACACTGGCATAAGGATCGAGGCCGGCAGGCGCGGAAAATAACTTGCTAAACAAGCTGTCCGAGCTTGCTCCAAGACGGTTTTTCATAGCTGATTGTAAAATCGCGTATCCATGTTTAAGCTTATGATGTTCAGCGTCAAGCTCAGTATAATTAAGCGGATGACTGATCATACCAACAAGATGCGCGGCGCTATCCTGTACCAGCTCTGTATCAGCATCAAGAGTTAACACATAGCAAAAAGACTGGAGAAACTGTTCTTCCGGCAAATTACCGCCCCAAGTATCAAGATGTTTGCCTCGAAGGAGCTGATTAAACTCTTCCAATTTCCCGCGTTTTCGCTCCCATCCCATCCAGCAATGTTCTGCGGAATTCCAACAACGTTGGCGCATGAAGCCGTAAAACAAAGGAATTGACTTCTGATATCGTTTGTTCAGTTTATCAATCTCCAGAGCCAACCGAAGAGACATGGCCTGATCCTGCTCATTTTCCTGATAAGCCGCATCTGATAAATCGCCAAGCACCGCGAAGTAGAGATTTTTCTGCGAATTGGCAAGATAATGTGTTTCCAGCATTTTTACAGTACTTCTGATTTGTTGCTCATCCGCAAATATTACCGGCATAACCACGAAGGTCCGAGAACTGTCCGGTAATCCGGCTATGAAGTCCATACTCATAACCGGCTGAGGCTTAACCAGTCTGCTGAACAGCATGTTGACCGCAGCAAGTCCACCGCCAACCAGCGGAGAAATAGCAGGTACTATGATCAGAAGCACACGCCAGTCACTGACAGCATTCAGTGTTAGCAAGGTAAACAGGCAAACAGAAAGAACACTTGCAGAAATACACGACACCGCATATGCCAGACGAGTTAAACCGCTGTGGTGTCCCGGAGCCCTCTTGACGCCAATTGAGCTGGCAAAAGCAGACGCCAGCCAGCCAAGAAGAGCAGTCCCATTATGAATCGGTTCATCAGCAGTACTTCCGGAAGAAGCACTATCGATGCAGAACTTATGTAGTTTTTCTGCGAATTGACATTCATCACAGCCAGAGCGCGCAGCAAATTTTGTGACAAAACGCCGATAATAGTCACGACTCTCTTGATCCATCAGAGCGTAAATACCTGCCGGATCCCGGCGAAGAATAGCTTCCAGCTGGGAGGTTTGCTCGAAAAAAATGACCCAATTCATCATCGAGAGTGTTTTCAGACTAATAATTAACGATGAGACTTCGCGTTCGATAACTGACTGAGCCTCTTCTTCTGCTGCTATAATCTGCGCAGCCGAAATACCAGACTCGGAATCAGCATTATTCTCGATATCATCATATCCATTCAAAAGAGGCATAATCGCGTCATCAAATAGATTGTTGCGACGAAGTTTGAGAATCAGCTGCGCTTTCCAAACATTTTCGCTGCGATTATCAAGCCAGGATTTACGAGCGATAAGTCTCGACACCAATTCAGATGCGTCCAGACCATCAATCTGTTCAAGATCATCTACCAGGTTCTCGACCTGCTGCTTTATATCCAGCCACCTGAGAAGAATTTCTATTTTTTCTGTAAGTCTAATCAGCACAATCATCCTGATCCAGGCATGGAGCAGCCATAATTCCTGCGAAGTCAGGACGGTCACATCCTGATAAATATTCAGTTGATCAGGAAGCGCGTCTTCATCAATATTACAATCAGAGGCTTCAAGCAGGGTTTGAGCCAGAGCGGCAATTCGGGGCTTCAGACCAGATTCATGATTTGAATTTGTTTTGATACAAGGCAACGAATGCGCAGAACGTGACAGTAGCACAGGTCTGACATCCTTGAGCTGATGATACATAAGATGGTAATTGTCAAACAACCAGACAGTTGCCGGAATCAGAGAAATCAGTTCAGGCGAAGCCGACGCGAGTTCACGTCGGCATCTATTAAGTAGATGGTACACATGTAGATAATGATTCATTGTGTATGCAAATCCGCCACTTGCGACCTCAGTATGCACAGCTGCTGCCTGTCGTATCATAGCAGCGCCTCTAACAGAACTCTTATCAATTATGCGACCCGAAACCACTGTCAGCCGCCACCTTCCTGAAAATAGACGAGCAGCATCAGCTGTTCAACATGTTTTTAACAAATATTTTTTCGAAATACAATATAATCGTAGTACCTGTCATGACACTTGTCAACAAACAGGCGCTACGATTATGTTTAAACGAGATAATATCAAGTACGTGTGCTTATCTAAAAAAGAGAAAAAATATTTACTACTATCAGATTTTAACCAGAGACCTCAATTGATAACGTGATAATTTATCCTTACCTTTGAGATCAGTCAATTCGATGAAGAATAGTACACCGGCCACCTCGCCGCCAAGTGCTTCTACCATCTGACAATTAGCCAGCGCGGTTCCACCTGTAGCCAATAGATCGTCTACAACGAGAACTTTCTGACCAGGCTGTACAGCATCTATATGCATTTCAAGCGTATCACTACCATATTCCAGACTATAAGTAGCCTGAACTGTTCTAAAAGGCAGTTTACCCTTCTTACGCACAGGAGCGAAACCTCTGCCTGTAGCATAAGCCAGCGGTGCACCTAAAATAAAACCACGCGACTCAGAACCTATTATCAGATCAAAATCAAGATCTTCAACGAGAGCAGCCATCTGATCGATAGTCTCACGAAATAGCTCTTTGTCCTTAAGCACAGTAGTGATATCAATAAAATCTATACCTTCCTTCGGGAAATCCGGTATATGTCTTAATTCAGCAGCCAGATCCATTGATTGAGCCTCCAGTCTTAATATGAAAGTATATGACCTAAGTTATTATACAGATATTTTACTGATCTTAACAGAGTTAGTGATAGAATGAAATTAAAGAAGGGAAAAACCATTCATATTAACAAGGAGGGGGTCATTATGATAATCCGCACGAAACATCGCACCGAATTTTCGGCAAGAAACAGTCTTATCATTCTAATTATCCTGTTACTGTCTATTACTTCAACCGCGTGTGCCGCTTCAAGTGATAAGAACATCGGTAACGATGGATATAGCGCACCGGCACAAGATGAAGACATGGCTTATGAAACAACTGTTATGTCTGTTGAACATGGTTCCGGTAATCTGTCAAATGAAGCAATAAATGAAGATGAGACAGCAGAACGCAAAATCATCCGTAACGCTCAGATAGATATGACCACAATTAATGTCACACAGACCTATGAATCGATACTGGCGCAGGCTCAGGCAGACGGAGGCTATGAACTGTCAAGAGAACAATATGAAGAGAATGATTACACAGTTATAAAAGCATCAATCAAACTGCCTCCCGAGCATCTGGACAGTCTAATTGATTTTATCAGAGGAACCGGCGACCTGGTCAATCTTAATATCAGCACATCAGATATTACCGAGAGTTATTATGATACCGAGATCAGACTTGAGAGCATGGAAAAATCGCTGGACAAGTATTATGAATAT
Source organism: Eubacteriales bacterium (assembly GCA_028695145.1). GTDB lineage: Bacteria > Bacillota > Clostridia > Saccharofermentanales > UBA5734 > JAAYFZ01. The sequence goes on along the minus strand of JAQVJP010000006.1, from coordinate 2,785 downwards.
CTCGATGACAGTCGGAATATAGAAGAGGCCATGATGGTTCAGAATCAGATTAACAGTCTGACTATGGAAATAGAATCACTAAAAGGCAGGCTCAGACTCTGGGATAGTCAACTTGCCGAGTCAACTCTTGATCTCTTAATCCGGCAAGAAAATGATCCTGTACTAATTCGCAAAGAAGTAGATTGGAGTGCGCTGAGCTTAGACGACATGTCGTACCTCATGACTTCAGGACTGAAAACCATTGTAAATATTCTGGCAGGAACAGGTCAATGGCTGTTGATAATCCTTGTAGCCGGTGCGCCGCTCTGGATCCCCGTGATTATCATAGCAATAATCCTGATCAGACGCAGCCGCAAGAAAAAGCAGCGGCGCGTTCAGGCAATCCAAACGCAGCAACAGTTTCCGCAACAACAGCAGGCACCCGTACAGCAGACTCAAATACCAACAGAGCCAAACAATTCAGATAAGAGCAAGTGATTTAAGAATTTATAAAAACAAAAACAAGAACGCACCGGATAGAGCCGTTGTCATCAGGATAATCTAAGCTTAAGCCTCGATCAACGGCTTATTACGGTCGAGTTTGACAGTCAAATAGGCACTGACATTCTCCTTGGCCTCGCGTGGTCTGATACGCATCTTAGTACGACCACTAACACTACCGTGTTCCGGACAAACAAAAGACGCGTTCATACGATTACCTTTTCGTGACCAATCATCGACACGTTCAAGTTCCTTGCCACATGCCGGGCATACAAGCTTAACAGACAGAAGATGCTGCAAGAGATGAGCTACACTCTCCTGTACTTCAAGCGTTTGCTGATAAGAACGGTTCAAATCAGGATCATAGGCGTAATCAACTATATTAATCTTACTACCATCTGCTGTCGCATCATTGTTAATAAGATCCACGATCGCACGAAGAATATCACCGGTATACCAGGCATCCTGTACAGCCTGGTGAAAAGGCCTCGACTTATCAATTGAGAGAAAATCAAGTGCGTACTCAACACTGCGCTGAATACCGGCTTTTTCAATCACCTGATCGAAGAGATACTGCACATCAAGACAGAGCGCGTTCAACTTGTCCGGGAACCCGTAATAAGCAAGATTCTGTTTCAGAACACCTGTATCGCTCTCACTCCAGGTACAGAACATGAAATCATCTCCGCACCATTTAAGAAAATCCCTGGCCGCGTCGACGAAGGATATGCCAAACTTCAAACTCTGTTGGATCCTGCGAGTCACCGCTGCTACATGTCCCGAGAGTATCGGATATAGCTTCGGTTTAACGGTAACATTGAATTTACTGATCATATTAAATGATTCATCAAGTTTAACCGCGCCAATTTCAATAATTTCAAATGGCAGAGCCTTGAGATCCTCAGCGGAAACTCTGTTGGCTCTGCCTGCTATGTTCCATTCAAGGTCAAAAACAATATAATGCATCAGGTCTATCCCTTCCGAGAAAAAATCAGCCATACGTCTGTGTACAAACATTCACAGACTCAACCCTTTTATTCTACAGCTGATGTCTGCTTTTTTCAAACGGAACAGATTTCTGACATTCACGCACCTGATCCAAGGTCGGCAAGGCAGGAATAGCCCCTTTGTTCATTGTCGTCAAAGAACCGACCGCATTGCCGAAGGCCAGAAACTCCTTCAAATCTGTCTCTGTAAGCTGTTCCGGAACTTTGCCAGAGTTAATCAGACAATACAGGAAGCCACCGGCAAAAGAATCACCTGCTCCGGTTGTGTCAACAGTTTTAACAGCATATGCCGGACTTATAGCCTGAGCGCTGCTGTTGCCGGCATACGCACCGTCAGGACCCAGAGTAATCAAAACAAGTTTGATATCATAGGTCTCCTGCAACAGATGGCTGCCACGCTGCAGATCCTTCTCACCAGTCAGGAAATACAGCTCTTCTTCAGAGATTTTTACTATATCAGTCAGAGGCATGGCACTGAGGATAACTTCCTTCGCCTCTTCTTCAGACTTCCAGAGCTTGATTCGCAGATTAGGATCGTAAGATATTATTTTACCCTGCTCCCTGGCATATTTCACCGCGCTGAGTGTCGCAGAACGTGAAGGCTCGCCGGTCATGGAAACTGAACCAAAATGGAATACTTTGCAATCATCTATCACCTGACGATTAACTTCTTCCGGCGCAAGCAGCAGATCCGCTCCAGGATCACGATAGAAGGAAAACGATCTATCGCCGGTCTCGCTCAGGTGGACAAAAGCTAAGGTTGTGTGACAATCCTCACCAATTACCAGCCCGTCTGTAGACACACCTACTTGCTGAAGCGTCTGTTTAAGCGCAACACCAAACTGGTCGGCACCTACCTTGCCAATAAACGCGGTTTTGCGTCCGAGCTTGCTAAGACAAGCAAGTACATTAGCGGGCGCTCCACCTGGATTTTGTTCAAAAATCGGATTATTCTGAGCAGAATGACCTGCTGGAGTAAAATCAATCAGGAGCTCACCTATTGCCGTAACATCAATCATGGCAGTACCTCTTTTCATCAATTCATTGCGAACTCATAAAATAAGCCGTTGTCTGTTATTATCTTATCACAGACAACGGCCTTAAGTGAATATCCGGTGTTATTAATTCTTGGCGAAAACCCATAGGCTTGCCTATGGGATGAAAGCCACTTTTCTTTGGGTTGACTTTAACATAGAGCAGATATATTATATACGTATAAATAGATAATTGCTATGAATAAGTTAGTGTGTAGCATTTGCGGGTTTACCAGCGAGCAGAAAAAGTTTAAATGGTCTGAT
>JAQVJP010000069.1:11120-12370 GCA_028695145.1 Eubacteriales bacterium | reverse complement strand
GACAACCTTGCTGTCGGCTGTCGGACCAATCACGGCAATAGATTTTATATTCTCGCGGTTAAGCGGCAGAACACCGTCGTTTTTTAGCAGAACTATCGACTTACGTGCGGCCTCAAGGTTTTTTATCTTATGAGCGGCACAATCATTCATTTCATAGCCGATATTATTATAATCGCAAACTTCGTCAAACAGACCAAGTTTGATCCGCGTCGTCATCAAACGAACAGCCGCCAAATCAATCTGCTGTTCACTGATCATCCCCTGCTTGACAGCATCAAGAAGCTGATCGTAGGAATTACCACAGTTCAGGTCACAACCGCTGTTTAGCGCCAGAGCCACAGATTCAACAGCATTTTTTGTCACCAGATGATGTTCATGGAAATCTCTAATCGCCCAGCAATCAGAAACTACATGACCATCAAACTCCCACATATCACGCAGAATTTCTTTAAGAAGAGTCGGACTGCCGCAGCACGGTTCGCCATTTGTCCGATTATACGCACCCATAACTGCCTCTACATCAGCTTCACGAACAAGTGCCTCAAAAGCCGGCAAATATGTCTCAAACATATCTTTTTTGCTGGCAACAGCGTCAAATTCATGACGCAAGCCCTCCGGTCCGCTGTGAACCGCGTAATGTTTGGCACAAGCCGCTGTTTTAAGATGTTTACCATCGCCTTGCAGACCTCGGACAAATGCTACACCCAGCCTTGAGGTCAGATATGGATCCTCACCATAAGTTTCATGCCCCCGACCCCAGCGCGGGTCACGGAAAATATTGATATTCGGCGACCACATAGTTAAGCCCTTGTATATATCTCTATCGTTCTCGCCGGCATAAGCGTTGTACTTAGCTCTTGCTTCTGTCGCTATAATATCCGCGATCTCACTTAAATACTCATCATCAAAAATCGCCGCAAGGGCAATGGCCTGTGGAAAAACGGTAGATGTACCAGCCCGGGCGACACCATGCAGAGCTTCATTCCACCAATTATAGGCAGGCACGCCAAGTCTCTCCACTGCGGCGGCATAATAACGCAGCTGTGAAGCCTTCTCTTCAAGAGTCATGCGCGATACAAGATCCTGTGCTCTTTCTTTTGCACTCAGTTCGGAATTTAAATACGCTGCCTGATTATCCATAATACAAACCTCCTCATGAAGCTTATACCATTTTAAACCAAACAGCGCAGCATGGCATCTAAACTAAACACCGAAATGCATCTAATTTTTTTGTGATGAGTAGAGAATAT
>JAQVJP010000069.1:0-11020 GCA_028695145.1 Eubacteriales bacterium | reverse complement strand
AGAGACTCATCCGCGGCAAAATCAAGTTCACGAGCACCGGCACCATAATAATCAGCATTTGTCTGCAGAAAATCCTTGTCTGCATCAAACCCATTCCGAAACCAAATCGAGTTTGCTATGGATATATCGGTTTTATCACCGCCGCCAGACACAAGGTGACTCAGCCAAATTCTACTGAACTCATTTATCTGCTCAGCCGTCAAACCCGCTTCCGATAGAGTACTGATCATGTCCTCACGAGTCTGCTTATCAGCACCGTTCATCGTCATTGCCAGGGCAAAAAACACTGATGCCGGTGATACCATTACATTGTAATCATTATCCAGTGATCGCAGAAGCAGATCGCCCGAATAACGCATAACAGCTGCCGCTATCGCCTCATCCGGCGCAGGTAGATTTCCATCAAAAGACGCAGGCACGATTCCCGCCATCAAATCACCATCAAGCGGTGGTGTTGGCAGTGGTTCTGTAGTGCTGTCTGTACTGCCATTTCCATTCGGATCCACTGTCGGATCTGATGTTGAGTCCGTGTTTGTATTGTCCTGTTTCGTGGTGCTATCTGTGCCTGCAGGACTCATAATACGCCCACAGCTGCTGAGAACAAGCGATAGTGACAAAACAATCAGTAGTGCCACTAAATAGCCGCTTCTTCTAATACTACCTCGCATTAATCTCATAAAAATCACTCCAATCCATATGCAAAAAACACCTTTAAATCAAGCATCACAAAATTTCAGCATAATTCAGCATATTGACTATATAAAACGTCTCCTCATATCCCTTTAGACGAAAAACACCGGCAAAAGGTTCCGTGCGGACTTCTGCCGGTTTATGAAGTTTGTAATCGCCGTTCTAAATCAGTGAAGTACTAAAATAGCGTTCAATTCGATCGGGAAGAATAGTAGCTATATTAAGATCACGCCCCAACTTGTCAGCTATATGAACACTTGCCCAGACATTGGCACCGGAAGAAGTTCCGGCCAGGATCCCCTGCTCTCTGGCCAAAGCGCGAGCGGTTGTCATCGCGTCATCATCAGTAACTTCAATCACTTCATCAATGAGATCAACATCAAGAACGGCCGGAATAAAACCATCACCAATCCCCTGAATCCGGTGAAGCCCCGGCTCATGACCCAGAAGCGCGGAAACATTTTTTGGCTCAACCGCAACAATTTTCACTGAAGGATTCTGCTCCTTAAGGTAACGGCCAATCCCCTGCAGCGTCCCGCCGCTGCCAAGCCCGGACACAAAAACATCGATTTTGCCATCAAGCTGATTCCACAGCTCTACCGCCGTAGTTGCATAATGAATGCGCGGATTATCCTCATTTTCAAACTGCTGCGGCACAAAAATATTCGGATCATCAGACTTACGCCGACAAACCTCATCAACCGAACCACCAATACTCTCCTCAGCTCGAGTCAAAACAAGCTCGGCACCAAGCGCGCGGATAATCTTCTTGCGTTCCTCGCTCATATTCTCAGGCATAACAATCACAACACGATAGCCCTTCTGAACACCAGCCAGAGCAATCCCTATGCCAGTATTTCCCGAAGTGCATTCCATTATTGTCATACCTGGTCTTAGCAAACCACGATCCTCAGCCTGATCAAGCATATGTTTCGCTACGCGATCCTTGATACTGCCACCCGGATTAAAATACTCAGCCTTAGCGAAGATATTAAGCCCGGTCATTTTTTTCAAACTGATCACGGGTGTATTGCCAATAATATCAAGAACACTCTCATAGTACATAAAAACGTGCCTCTTTCATATTTAAATAGTGAGTTCATTTATAATTCGCAGTTCCTGCTCACTGAAACTCATATCAGCGTAGGTTACAAGATTATCAAGGATCTGCTCAGGGCGGGACGCGCCTATAAGCACACTTGTAATTTCAAGATCCCGAAGCACCCACGCGAGAGCCATTTTGGCCAAGGTTTGTCCACGCTGCATGGCAAGATTGTTCAGCGCCTGCAGACGACGAACTAAATCTTCGGTGAGATGTTCTGGCCGTAAGAAACGGCCATCTCTTCTGATACGGCTGTCATCTGGTATGCCATTTAGATATTTATCAGTAAGCAGACCTTGAGCAAGTGGACTAAACGCTATAATACCGACTCCATGTTCGTAGGCATGCTCTTTTAGTCCATCGTTTTCGATAGTTCTATCAAGCATGGAGTAACGCCGCTGATTTATGAGTAATGGGCAGCCATGTTCTTTTAACATTTTCACCGTCTGGGCAGTTTGCTCATCACTGTAGTTGGATATACCAACGTAGAGGGCTTTCCCGCTTCTGACAATATCTGCAAGTGTCTGCATCGTTTCTTCGAGCGGTGTATTTTCGTCCGGTCTATGATGATAGAAGATATCGACATAATCAAGGCCAAGTCGTTTGAGACTCTGGTCAAGACTTGAAATCAGATGTTTGCGGCTGCCCCAGCTGCCATATGGTCCATCCCACATATCGTAACCAGCTTTTGTACTGATAATTAGCTCATCACGATAAGCAGTTAGCTCAGATGACATTATTTTACCGAGATTTGCCTCGGCGCTGCCGGGGACAGGGCCATAATTATTGGCCAGATCAAAATGCGTAATACCTGCATCAAAAGCAGTAAAACACATCTCCTTCATATTGTTGTAATCGTCATTGGTCCCGAAATTATGCCACATGCCCAGAGAAACCAGCGGTAGCTGGATTCCACTATTGCCGCATTTTCGAAATTCCATATTATTGTATCTGTCACTTTTTGCCTTATACATTGCCGCTCCTTATAATCTATTTTTTCTGCTTACCATAATATGGGAAGAAATATTTGTTTATCACTGTCGCGAAACCAATACCAATTATTGTATCAAGCATTCGCATCGCCACATAGCTCAGAGCACTTCCCCTATTATCACCTATTTCCAGCGCGATAATCAAATAGACCACGCAGCAGATAACAACAGAATCATACTTTTTGAGCCACACACAAGTACTGATCGCAAGCATCATCAGCGCAGGAATAAGCAGTACATAAAGAAACTGGTTGTACAAGGGCATAATTCCTGACAAGATCAACAGAACATAACCAAACAAGCCGCCGATTATAGTACCGATGAAGCGGTTTATACCGGTTTCAATTGATTCCTCCGGCGTCTCCCGCATGACTACCACAGCCGCGATTCCGGCATTCAAGGCTGAAATCTGCGGAAACAAAAATTGTGTCAGCAGACACAATAATACCGCAAGTGCTGTTTTTATATTTCGCAAGCCAATTCTGTATTTATCGAAGCCGTCGTAGATTCTGTTATCCATAGACACCTCTTGATAATCAAATTATTGACACCACATCTTTGACATAATAATAACATATGATGTTATAATACCGATAATTAGTAAGCGAAGTTTCTATCAGGCAGGGAGGCAAAATTGTGAACATAAATAATCAGGCAGAGTCTAATTCTCAATTTAATTCAACACGAAAAACGAAATCGAAGCAGATTCTTATCGCCACCTTAATTAGCAGCCTGTTGCTTTTTAGTTCGGCCTGCGGTCTGGCAAACCCGGACAGTGGTACAACTACAACTTTTGATAAACAACCTGCAACCAGCGATTCCGCTGATACAAATAATAGCTCAAGCTCCGCAACTGAAAATAGTAATGATAGTAGCGGGGCCGGCAACGACGAAACAGCAAATGGCGAGGCCGGGACTTTTGCCGGTGTCGATTTGAAAATACAGTTTGGTTCTGCCACTTATACCATGCTTGAGGATGCAGCGCCTTTGCTGGCTGAGCTTGGCGAAGCAGCTACTTACAGTGAAGCCGAGAGCTGTGTCTTCGAAGTAATGGATAAGACCTTCGATTATGGTTATGTTCTTGTTTACACCGTGCCATCACACCGTGCCATCAGGTGACACCGATCTACTTGACGGTTTTGACATCATCGACATCGATCCACAGGGCAGTAGTTTGACCACAACCCGCGGCATTGGTTTGGGCGCGACCAGGGACGAGCTGATCACCGCATATGGTGAGCCTGCCGAGGATGACGGCGCGGGCTATCTTACTTATAATGAATCCGGTGACATAACCAGAATAGATCAGCCGCGCGTTACTTTTGTCCTCGACGAGAGCGATAAAATAAATATGATAAGCTACTATAGTGGCAGCAACGCTCAGAGCTAAGCCAGCTGATCTTAAGACTTAGACTTAGACTGAACCGCCCGAATCCACCTGAGACAGGAGAAGCAAATGGTTTTCAGCTCACCGGTTTTCCTCTTTCTCTTCCTGCCTATTGTCTATTTACTTCATTTATTGTTACCGGCAAAAGCGCGCAACGCGCTTCTCCTATTGGCGAGTTTGTTTTTTTACAGCTGGGGCGAACCGGTTTTTGTCCTACTGATGATTCTCTCTGCCGTGGTCAATTATTTTCTCGCTTTGAAGCTCGATAAAATACCATTATCAATAACAGTCATTTTCAACATCGGGCTGCTCGTTGTCTTCAAGTATACAGATTTTCTTATCGGAGTTTGCAATCAGATTTTTGCGCTTAGCATTCCCCTGCCCGGCATACCACTGCCCATCGGCATTTCCTTTTTTACATTTCAAGCCATGTCATATGTAATAGATGTCAAAAGGGGGCATGCCCAGGTACAGCGCAGACTTGATCATCTAATGCTTTATATCGCTTTTTTCCCACAATTAATCGCAGGTCCGATTGTTAAATATCATGATATAGCTGATCAAATTACAAACCGTCAGATCACCACATCCGATACAGCGGCAGGCATTCGTCGTTTCATAGCAGGACTTGCAAAAAAATTGCTGATCGCCAACTATACAGGCCAGATCGCTGACCAGATATTTGCCCTTAACGGACATGATCTGACTATGCCGACCGCCTGGCTGGGCGCGATAGCCTACACCTTACAAATTTATTTTGACTTTTCCGGTTATTCGGATATGGCTATCGGCCTTGGCAGAATTTTCGGCTTCAAATTCAAAGAAAACTTCACCCATCCTTTTGCCGCAGATAGTATACAAAACTTCTGGCGGCGCTGGCACATCTCTCTATCTACCTGGTTCAAAGAATATCTCTATATCCCACTTGGCGGCAACCGTCTCGGAAAATGGCGTACAGGTATTAATAGAGTTGTCGTTTTCTTCTTCACAGGACTCTGGCATGGTGCCAGTTGGACTTTTGTAGTCTGGGGACTGATTCATGGCTTCTTCCTGCTGCTGGAATCATACGGCATAATTCGAACAGATAAAATGTGGAAGCCACTGAGACATTTATACACTTTACTAATCGTAATTCTATCTTTTGTTCTCTTCCGTGCCGAGAACTTCAACCAGGCTCTCGAGTTTCTCGGCAACATGTTCACTGATCCAACAGCGCATTCAGAAGCTGCAAGCAGGCTCCTGATGCATTACAACACAGCCGCGACATATTTCATCCTCCCGGTCGCGCTGATAACATCTTTGCCATTGGTCAGGACTATCAGAGACAAAATTTCTGACAAACCTAAGTTAACTCGGCTATTTGAATCAACCGGTTACCTTTGCAGTCTGTTGCTGCTGGCAATATGCGTTCTGGCTCTATCGGCCGCGACATATAATCCATTCATCTATTTCAGATTTTGAGAGGATACCATCAGAAAATGAGACAATACAAGCAAGAAAAATCGATTCACTCCGAGGAGAATACCAACATCGAAAACAGCAGAAGCCGCATAAACACACAGCCAGGCTTACAGCGTCATTTCCCGCTGCGCAAACTACCAGCGCTGATATACAGCAGCTTATTTTTTCTGATCTGCAGCCTGCCGCTGCTTGGTGCCGCTGTTGGGATTAAATCGGAGAATCTTGAGAAGAGAACGCTGGCAGCCAAACCGGACTTAATAACAGAAAACAAGCCTAACTGGCAGTATACCGAGCAATTTGATTCCTGGTATACGGATAATTTTATTTTCAGACCTCTACTTATTGCCGGCTGGCATGATTTGAACCAAAACTTGTTTAATGTCAGCGGCAGCGAACGCGTTATAGCAGGCAAAAACAACTGGTTGTTTTTTGCTGATACTCTTGATGATTACTTAAAACAAAACCAGCTTACAGATTTAGAAATGGCAAGACTAAGCAACATTATTCGCCTTCAGGATGAATGGCTGGCCAGACGAGGAATTGATTATATTTTCACCATCGCGCCCAACAAAAACTCAATTTATCCTGAATATATGCCGGAAAATTACAAACCAGCCGAGGTGCCTGATATCACTGAGCTGATGCGGCAACAGCTGGAGTCAGATGCCTGGCTTGATCTGCACACACCATTGAGAGAAACAGCTCAGAGCCGGCAACAGGCAGAATATATTTACCATTTTACTGACAGCCATTGGAATAATACCGGCGCGCTTACCGCTGCCCAAATTATCTTGAGAAGAGCTTCTGACAAACTTCCTGAACTGCCAACAGAAAATCTGCCCGGATCTGATTTTGAAATACGTCAGGACTGGCAGGGAGATCTTGCCGTCATGCTCGATCCTTCATCTCCGCAGACAGAAAATCAGTACTATTACAGCACGAACTCAACTTACCGCTTCAAGAGACCTGTCCGCAGCATGGAAGACATATTAATCGAAACAACATCAAACCAAGGTGAATATAATCTGCTGATGTTCCGGGATTCTTTTGCTAATGCCTTGATCGACATGCTTTCACCGGTGTTTAAAGAAGCAATTTATTCACGTGCGCTTCCGCATGATTATTCTCTGATTGAGAAGGCGGATATCGATCTGGTAATTTTGGAAATTGTAGAGAGAAATCTCGGGCTCTTGCTCGAATACGCACCAGTCATGACGGCCGATACGATCGAAGATCAAAAACTCCTATTCGAGCTGGCAGCAGTGGAATACTCAGAAGCTTCTGATATTTTCTATTTTATTGAGAACACGAAGAGCAGCGCAGGCCACAGAGTTAGCGCTATCTTCAAACCTGGTCATTTTGATGAGTCAGAGAGAATAATAATCGAATTACCGTCGACTGGCCAACTATACGAGGCTTACCCGATAATTGAACGACCAGACGAGGAAACAAGCAAGATGCTGACCGGAAACTGGGGAATTGAAAATTCCACAATAGACAGTCTCAATGGCTTCACACTTGATTTAAGTCAAGAAGCCGCAGGTGTTTGGCAGCAAAACCAGGAAATAATCATCTATGTTCAGCAAAATAATCATTGGGAAGCAGTCGGTACAAGGATCCAAGGATTTTGATCTTTGTTTATCTTATCAGCCACTGATAATCCTGTCGACAGTCAACAACATAATCAACAAACACAATGTCATCTCTAATCTGAAACACAATGAGATACCTCTTCTCAAACACAAGGTATCTGTACGCGTTTTTCGGAATAAACTCTGTGTCAATCCAAGGGCATCTTTGCGGCATCATCTTAAGTGAATTCGCGGCATTTTCAAAAGATTCTATTAATCTATCAGCGGCTTCAATACTCACCTGGGCAAGAAAAGAGACATGAGATACAAGCATTCTCGCAACTTCATCCGCAACAATGACTCTATATTCATTTGACATTTTCAGTTTCCTCTCTTAGCGCGTTACGCAGCAAAGAAACCGTTTCGCTCACGCTATGGCCTGGCATTCCATGCATGCGATTTTCTTCAACAGAGAGAAGATCTTCGCGCAATTTCAACATTTTTTCTCTTCTGTTGAAAGTAGCAAGATCCATAACAACAAGATCTCCTTCCCCATTTTTAGTAAGGTAAACAGGCTCCGAAGTCTTTTTGCATATTTCAGCAATTTCATTGTAGTTTTGGCGTATTGCGGCAGATGGACGAATAATCATAATTTATCACCTCACGAAAATAGCAATATTAAGCTTATATTATACCCATATTGTACTACAGCATTGGTAATAATACTATTCGTTCATGTTGACTAATATTTATAAAGAACAAATCAGATCGATTGATCCAACTCCGAAGCAGTCGGTACCGGCGTCGGCTCAGGTGTTGGTGTTGGCACTGGAGTTGGCTCAATACTGACAAAACCATCAACACGAGGGTCAGTCAACGGCACAGGATTCACCGGCGCGGGAGCAGGTTCAGCTTCCACCTCGATTTCACCAAGATTGAAGTTAAGATTAGGATAAGACAGTCTATTACTATCCGTATAATGCCACCACTCATGCTTATAGAGCAGGAAACCGCAAGATTCCATTACAGCGCTCATATAATCAAGATTACGTCTGGCCTCCGGTGTAATCTCTTCATTCAGACGGCTCGATGTAAAATTTAGTGTATGTATCAGAGATGGCATTTCCAGCTCAAGTCCATTCTGATCGACTAAGGTCATATCAACAGCAACGCCGCGATTGTGATGTGAACCGGTCAGCGGTGAAGCCAGATAAATCGGGTTATCCATGAACTCGCCGAATCTAACCGTGACATCATATGGTCTGTAGGCATCGTAAATTTTTATAGTATAGCCATCGGCAGCGAATATTTCCTGTGCGCGTTTCAGTTTAATCAGAGTGGCCTCCTGCAGTAGGCAAATCGGCCTTGCGTACATCGTTTCGCCCAGAAAATTGTCATCACTGGCAAAAGCTTGGCTGATTTGGATTTCGGGAGCGTATTTTCTCACATCAACAAGCTTGATCTTATAAAGAGTCTCATTGGGCTCCTCTCCCTCAGGTGTAGGTAACGCGCTCTTATACTCACCTTCGATAGTCTTCGCGAATACGGCAAAGCCGGCTTTTGATAATCTATCCTGAGGACAATAGCCAACTACACCACCATCAAGGAGTATCTGGAACCAGCCATCGTCAGGACCGCGCAGATAACCTACCTCTTGAAGATAGTTGAGTTCAGTAATAACAAGCGACGCGGCATCTGGAGATTCATAGATTGGCTGTGCAGGATAGAGAGATTGCAAATTCCACGTAGGCACTGGAATTGGTGTTGGAGTTGGCACAGGAGTTGGCGACGGCGCAGGCGTTGCGGTCGGTTGTGGAGTCGGCTGCGCACTTGTATTGCTAACTGTGGTCATAGATTCTGATACGTTTTCGGTGCCTGCCTCATTTTTACAAGCCACAAGATTTAGCACTGATGCGATAACAAGCAAAAACAGCAGTAATACTAAGTATTTTTTTGATCTGAGCTTATAGTTCAACATTTTTCATCTCCCAAGGGACTTCAGGCAAGCTTCAGGCGCTAACCTCGACGGTTATGATTATGATTATGGTTACGGTTCTGGTGTCACCGGCTCCGTTGATGGTGTCGACGGATCTGGAGAGGGAGCCGACGGTGCTGTTGTTGGTACCGGTGTCGGTTCTGGTATTGTAACTGCTTGTGAGGAATTATCAGACAGATTACCCGCCGCATCAACAGCTCTGGCAGTTACAGTTGTATCGTCTTCGACAACAAAAGGCAAACTGTAATCTTGCCACTGGGCATCACCTAATTTGTATTTGACAGCAGCGCCTGTTTCCGCGCTGATTGTAACAGTTACCTTGCCCTCTGAAGCACTTGTGCTTATAACCGGCGCGCCCGGCTTTGTTTTGTCAATATTGTTAATGGTAGCACTGGCTGTTGCCGCGTTACCGGCAGCGTCAACCACTCTAACATGTACTGTGGCATTTGCGCTCAGCTTAAATGGAGCGCTGTACGCCTGCCAGGCACCTTCATTAATTCGGTACTCCCGCACCTGTTCGTCCGGATAGTTGATAGTCACAGTTATATCACCATTTGTAGGTTCAGTGGTACTCAGAACTATAGTAGGTGCTGCCGGCGCTGTTGTGTCAATGTTATTAACTGCCACGCTGCCGTCAGCGGCATTACCTGCATAGTCTCCTGAACGAGCATAAACTGTCGTATTGCTGCTTACAGTAAATGGCGCGCTATACTTCTGCCAGTTGCCGCTGCCTATACGGTATTCTTTGTATGCAAGCTGCTGACTGCCATAATTGATATTAACTGTAACGGCTTGGTTGGTCAGTGCGCTTGTAGACAGACTTATGACAGGCTTATTAATACTCCGTACTACATTGGGATCAGTCGGGTCGTATGATTCATCAATCAGAGGCGGCGGTGCTGATGAAGATAAACCACGAGGCGAGCCATTGACAATTTCCAGAGTCGTACCGGAAGCTATGTTGTTATAAATCCAAAGAACATCACCCGTAGTCAGCCGCAAACAGCCCGATGTACTCTGTGAGCCGATGCTGGTGTAATATTCAGGCCTCAGCCTCATATTGTCTTCAGCTTCATAGAGCGGGCCATGAATGAGCAGTCGAGAATTATAGTTGATGGCATACTGGGCCTTGTAAGTAGAACCAAAATTGTACCAGCGGCTTTTGCGGCCAAGAGTAAACTTGCCTGACGGCGTCATGGTCCCGCGGCCGATAGCCATACGGAAGGTTTTAATGAGTCGAGTGTATTGATTGCTATCATCAAGACCATAGACCGCAAGCGTATATGAACCTTTTTCCGCATACAGATAGTATGGATTTTTTGGTTTTTCTTCAACAACCGGCTGAGCCACGACCGGCTTGGTTGTTGATTTTGTCGTGGTTGGTTTTATGGTCGTTTCTTCAGTTGTTTCTTCAGTTATTTCGCCGTTTGAAGTTTCGGTTGTTGCTTCTGCTTGACTCGAAGACTCCGTAACTGTAGTTGTGGTTGTTTTGACAGTTTTGCGAGTCGTCTCATTAACTGTATCTGCCGGTTCCGTACCTGATGTCGGCTCGGTTGTCTGTTCAATAGTCTCAGGAATAAAAGTTGTTTCAGCCGGCCTGCTACAGCCAATCGCAAGATTAAGCATAATCAAAAGGCTAAAAACCAAGATCAGATTACGTCGCCAGCTTTTCCAGCCTCTTAAATATTTTGCTTCATTCTTCGCCTCATTCAACTTCATTAACGCTTCCCCCTCAGCCAAAAATAATATGTAGTTGACATACCTATTATCTCTTACGAATAAGTATAGCCTAAGCTTGAATACTTTTGCCAATATTTTCAA
>JAQVJP010000205.1 GCA_028695145.1 Eubacteriales bacterium | reverse complement strand
GTTAAGTCAATATTCAAACCATTTATCCTAACTTCAGCCGTAACTCCACTCGCAACCGCAATCACATCTGTCGTCACATCGACCCCATCAGCCATACTGACCTCATAAGCTCCGTCACTGGCAAAAGTCAATACCCCGGAAGAATATGTAAAACCACCTTCATTGCCCTCAAGAACCTGTACAACAAAGCCTTCAACTGCAGCTCCAGACACCGGAACAGAGAAGAAAACAAAACATAAACACAGTAGAATAGTAGACAAACGCTTAATCATTGCAAAAATCTCCTTTATTACTTCCGAATCCCCGCCAGCAAAATTTCAAAATGCCGCAAAGCCTCTTCCTTATAATCAAAATCCGGATAGCGAATACACCACTCATAGGTGATTCCACGAATCGCCATCATAAAATGCCTGGTCAAAACCTCAGCCGGGATCTCTGAACTAAACTCGCCACTCTCGACACCTCGCCCCAAAATATTCCCGAACAGATCGTAAATTTCCCGGTTATAATCCGAAACAACCTCAGCCCCAACATCCTTCGATATCTGAGCTCCATAAACAACCTTCATCCGCTCGCAGCCGATCACATCAACCAAAACATCAGTGATCCTGCCAATCAGAGCCAGCATCATCTCCTCCGCTGACGTCCCCTCAGAAAAACCATCAATAAATCCTTTGTAATCGGAATCAACTATCTCAACCTGATCCCGAATAATCTCAGTCACCAAAGCATCCTTCGACGCGAAGTGCACGTAAAAAGACCCCTTAGCCACCTCCGCCAGCTTCACGATCGAATCAACACTCACATCTTTATAATCATTAGCCGCAAACAGCTGAACCGCGCTATCATAAATTTTTCGCCTCGTCCTGTCAGCCATCTCACGCCTGTTCTTACCATCATAAGCCACAACGATTCAACCTCCCGCGCCACAATATCTCAGCAACACATGTCTAAAAAATCACAACAACCACCCATATTGAATGACTGGAGTCAGTTAATTTTACCATTACTTCAAAACCTTTGTATAGTCAATTAAAACCAAAAATTACAATCCCTGCAAAAACCGAGCCCTCAATCGTCAGTTTCGCCTGTGGAAGTCCAGCTATTTGATTTGTTGCGTTATAATATTAGCGTGAGTATTGTCGTAGAAACTTTTCTTTGAGTTTTATGATTTATTTCCATGCTGGAAGACTCTTACATGTTAGACAAAATTAAGTGCCAACAAAGGTGAAGTATGAAGAAAAGCATTAGAATTTTGGAAAAAGCAAATCTAAATTGTTCTGATCAGCTGAATGCGAAATTATTTATTTTGCTATTTGCCATTACTGTTTCAGTATCCCTGCTTTTTGAACTCATGACATACTTGCAAATCAGTGTTTTTCCCTGGCTCACCCCGCGCTTATGGCTTGTTAGCGCTTTTGTCATTACCTGCATGATTATTTATCGTGGGATATGTCGTCTGATTATTGATATCAAAAACAAAAACATACTGCCGCTGTTCGTTGCTTTTGCCGGTGTCTTATTGTTATTGTGGCCAATGATTGACAACTCGCACAGTGTGCTGGGTCAAGACGCGACTCAGCAGATGGCGGCGGGATTGGCAGCTTACGGCAAGTCCGATATGAACTATACCGGGCAGGCGTTTCTGGGTTATCCTGCCAGACAGTATTTACTGAGTGCCTGGCCTGCGCTGATTCTCGGGCGAACATATATGGCTCTGAAAATTGGTTTTGCCTGGCCATTCTGGCTGGGGCTGATCATTTTTGCTGATGGCCTTAGAAAATGGACAGAACATAAAAAACTGGCAAAAGGCGAGTACTTAGTCATGTTCTGCTTGACGGCTGTGATAGCTTTTCCCTATGTTACTGAGTACTATCTTTATTTCGAGCACACGCTCTATCCTTTGTGTTTTACTTTGCAGCTGATTGGCTGGCTGTTTCATTTCTATAGTAAACCTACTCTGTTCAGTGCGTTCGCTATCGTCTGGACCGGCATCATGCTGATATATTGCTACACTACAGCACTGGCAGTAGTCTGCTTACTTGTCCTGCTGCTTCTATGTGTTGGACTTCTAAGCCGCGACAGAGGCTTCTTCAAGTCATTTCATCTTGTTTCAGCCGGTGTGATAACACTTAACCTTGTGTTTTCCGTAATTTTCGGCAGAGGCGACCGGGCATCGGTTTTACGAAGCAATGAAATGGCTGAACTGGCGCAAGCCGCCGTGGACGGACTGAAAATAGCTTTGCTTCATCAGCCTGCTGTCTATGCTTCGTTCTTGCTGCCACTCGTTTGGTTATATTTAGTCGTGGGGCTTGGATTTAGAATTGGCAAGCTGCATTTTGTGATATCAGGCTGGATAATAGCAGTGTTCATGTTATCGCAAATGCTTCAGGGGTATGCCGTTTACCCGGCACCGATATCCTTCTCCCGCACACTGATCACCGTTCCCGTTCTCGTAACCGGCTGGTTACTTGCTCTGACAGGATACGGCGGCGAGCTGGGGCTGATAGAGCGCTATAGGAAGCGCTGCTCACAGTCAAACAATACCAGCAGCTGGATAAAATTGATCGGGAAGCTTTCGCCAATATCTTCCATAATTATCATCATTGCGATTGTCGCGAATTTGCTTATTGGTTTCGCTCATATCGCGGAGCCCAAAGTGCAAGGCGACGCTGCCAAATACATCGCTCCCGGTTATCTGCGACCTATGAATCTCCTGATGCTTGATCTGAACGAGCAGCTTGCAGCGGTCGGAATTACACAAGATGCTGAATTCAATTTTGTGCTCTGTACAGACAATGTCTGGTTGAAAAACCCAGCCGACTACACCGAGTACTTCTATCCTGAAGCCAACATTTACTTATGTGAGAATGAAGATGAATTACCGGCAGATATGAATGTTGACCTTCAAACTGTAGTGTATGCAGTCGA
>JAQVJP010000204.1 GCA_028695145.1 Eubacteriales bacterium | reverse complement strand
TCTGATAGATCATTTATCTGCTCAAACAGCTTCTCGCTTAGGCTTACTGTTTCGATCGCAAGAGATTCATCTAATTCACCGTTAGACTTCAACTCAATTAGACTGCTCATGTATACCAAAACCATGTGCATATAATTAATCCGGCTTGTTCTGCGGTAGAGCTCACGGTAGCATTCGACTATTTCTCTGTACAGTTTCTCGATCGTATCAATTGGTTTTGAATATTCCCTGGCAACATCTGAATAATTTATCAGAGCTTTTGCCAGTATTTCCAGACTCTCATTGTCGCCAATTTGTCTATAAACAATGAGAAGCTTCTCGTAACCACTGACCGCATATAGCCAAGCTAAATCCTGCCGACCTAATCTCAGCGCTGCTGATGAGAGCAAAATATCACTACTGCCCTCAATTGACATAATTGAATGAGAATTTCCCTGGTTGGCTTCACTATCGAGTTTGTTCTTCGATACAATCGGATCAATTTTTCTAAGCGCAGTCTGTAAAACTGTTATCACCTGAGTATAGTCTGCCTGAGAATATAGTTTTCCAGCTATCTTATACTGACTAACCAGATAGTTGTTCAGCGCCTGCAGCGATGGCTGCTCGTTCAGCTCTTCAGCGGCATAATCTGCAGCTTTGATCATCATGTGAATTGAACGCTTGTCCTCACAAAATTCAAGTAACGTTGCGAACCTTGTATAGATGCCGGCAAAAGTTGTATTACCCAGCCAGTTTTTTCCCTCGTTCAAGTCAGAGAAATTCTCCTCTGCGGATTCAGCCAGTAACGAAAATATCAGCAAACCGATTGACTGATCATGCTCGGTTTTATCCAGTAATGGATAGAAGCTCTCGCATAGAAAAGAAGATAATAATCTGAACTGGTTTGCTGTTTCAATACTTATAATTGCCTGAAGCAAAATCTCAGTATTACCTGCCCGAAGGTAATGAATTAGGCCTTTTGCTAACTGCCCCGAAGCCCTTATAATTGATTTCTGCTCAGTCAGTTCCGTCACAATATACTCAACATCACATAATATAAAGGCAAGCTCAAGTCCACTTATCTGACGCAATTGATCGTTAACATCAAGTTCTTTTACATAATCAAGTAGATACATATAATATAGTTTTTTGTCCTCATGTCTGACATCTACGACACTCTTTGCGACTACTTCATTAGAAAAACTAATCATTCCCGAATTCTTATGGTTAACGAATGACCTGATATAGCGCATTAGTCGGGTAAAATCTATAGTTGACCATGACCAATTATTGGTTGCGAAAATACGCTCCAGATCGTGTTCACGCAAACCATCCGGAGCGATCGCGAGCAGCATATAAACCCTGTCCGCGATTACAGGAGCGATCTTCGCGCCGGCTGCCTGAAGATAAGCACAAGCAGCTTCACCAGTGTCACTGGGGAACTCCTCAATAATTCTGATCATCTGCTCAGTCAGTTCAGCCGCATTATTAGCACTTCTTAAATCACTACTGTCCATCATCAGAAGACGATTAATCAGTAAATTGATGTATAGTGGGTTATAGCAGTCACCTCTGTCGATAATGGTATCAACAACATCAATGTCAAGCTCCTTATGATATCGCTCAAGCAAATTGTAAATCATCAATCTGGCTTGGACCGGATAAGCCAGACCATACACATATAGTTCATCTGAACGGCTCTGATAATCCAGTAGAGGACTGAGCTTAAAATCTTCAGGATTAGTCAGCAGAAATTTTAATTTCGCGCAGGGTTGATCAGGAAGAAAAAACAACAGAGGAAAACCATCATTAGCAAGTTTATGAACATCATCTATTAGGAAAATCAGCTCTTTTTGGTCACTCATTTCATAGGCAGCTGCCAATTGGGATAAGTATTTCTGAAGTAATTGAACAGAACTGATATTTGTATCATAGTGCTCATCAAAATTTAGCTCTCTTTCCAATATCCAAATCATATATGTCAGAAGATCGTGCAGACTGCTGCTGTTTTCGTTATAAGCACAGAAAAATGGAGCGATTCGATACTTTTTCCCCAGCAGCATCGATCCGGTTTGGCAGAGAAGTGTCGTCTTACCACTTCCAGGAGTGCCTTTTAAGAAGAGCAAACTCATTTCCTGCGCAAAATATCTATCAGCTATCAAATCGATAAACGCATCATTTCCGGCTGAAATTTCGGCTTGAGACTTAACCTTATGAAGTGCGGACATATGAACTTTTTCCGGTATTGCAATATCTTCGATCTCTTCCCATTCAGGTCTGAACATGTCAAAAAATTTATTCAGAATTCTCTCACCAAGAAACTCAAGCCCGGTTAGCTTCTTAGATTCTGTATCCCAGCCCGCATCATAATATATTATCTGATCAGCGAATTTTTCTTGCAGCTCTGTTTTTAGGCGTTCAAGAAGCTGACGGTGAAAATCACTCTCACAAACGTAGTCAGATCTGCTCTCTTCATCCATCAAGCTAAGATCAAGAGGGTTTCTAATACATATGATACAACGATCTGACTGTTCGACATGTGCAAGAAGACCATACTCAATCTCAAGAGCGGTTACACTTCTTTCTGTCTCATCCAGCACAAAACTCTTACTGTCAGCAATATTCTCAATATATTTTCGTTCTGGAATCCAGCCATATCTGTCTCCAATAAAAATAAGCATGTATGGCTGGCTCTTGTCAATTTCATCAAGGCAAATGCTTAAAACCTTATTGGCACTCTCATCTGAATTAAGAGAATTGGTGTTAACGCCCCACCTTAGATCTATGAAGTGCAGGTAATCCTGATATTTTTCCGCATATGAGTTAAGTGTAGGAATAATATCAGTATGCAACAGATCTCTCTCTGATTGCATATCGCGAAAAGTACTTGAGACAAATATAGATCTCATTTGCACCTCCATGATGACACGTCGGATCACCCCATGTTTTTTTCAACATTTTAATAATAACACTCTTAA
>JAQVJP010000068.1 GCA_028695145.1 Eubacteriales bacterium | reverse complement strand
ATATGTAAGTATTTCGTTTAAGTTGTCATCAAAAACAACAATTCTAATCCCTGTCAGTTTGTTGAAATCGCGCAGCAATTCTAACATCTGATCATGAGCGATAATAAGTGACATCAGTGTCTACCTCTGTGCAAGCTGCAGCTTCGTGGATCGTCTCAAGAATGTATCATTTCAGCAAAGTCTTCGTTACAGCTTGAGTGTTTAAGCAAACTGTATCATGCGCGCATTTTTGATGCAAGGTATGCGTCAAGCAGTGTTTATCGCATTACATATGATACATTCATCGAAGTGAACCAGGTGAATGAATCTGATTCTGTCACTATCAAATGTCATAAGTGTAACAATATTTATCCTCGATGTTCAAATTGTATCCCTGCCGTATGGAGCAGCAAGTGTAGACTATCTTATATGATTACCCTATAAACTGGTGAAAATTGTATTTTGTCGCGGTATGTCTGCAAGGAGGAAAAACAGTATGATTAAGAATGTCAGAGAACAGAATATCGATAGAAATTGGAAGTTTAACTATGGTATCTATAATCCATGGACACATCTGAGAGGCTCGGATGACAGCTTAACTGTGAATTTACCACATGATTATATGATCTCAAGCGATGTCAGCGCGGACGCGCCTTCCGGTCCGGCCATGGGCTACTATAATGGTCAGGTTGGTAATTATACTAAACATCTGCATATACCAGCTGAGTGGTCAGGCAACAAGGTGTTCCTGCATTTTGATGGTGTCATGATGAATTCCACAATTGATGTAAATGGCAATCTCGCCGGTAAACAGCATTATGGCTACGTGCCGTTTCAACTGGACATAACGCCATTTGTTAATTTTGGTGAGAAAAACCGAGTTACAGTTACAGTCAACCCGTCAATGCAGCCGAACTCAAGATGGTACACGGGAGCAGGCATTTATCGCAGCGTCAGCCTGGTCTGTACACCCATGATACATATCACGAATGGTGGCATATACACATACACTAATCGCGTTGAATACGAAAACGAAACAGCTGTCAGAGCGCATCTGACCACGGAAGTTACTGTGGCAAATGATCTGAGTGATACACATCTGGTGCAAACTGAAGTTGCTATTGAACCAGAACAAGGAACGTCGGAAGCGATTGTGCGTAGAGCTGTTATACAGGTAAAAGCCGGCTCGTCCGCTGTTATTCCGATCAAACTTACTGTGGATGATCCGCGGCTCTGGTCTGATAGAAATCCGGAAATGTACCGCGTTCGTGTAAAAGTGACAGATCTTGGTGTGTTTTCCAACTCGCTAAAACCGATAGCTACAGATGAAGCTTCAGTTGATGAAGCCCAGATCCTAACCGGAATTCGTACAATTACTGTTGATTCAACCGATGGTCTGAGAATCAATGGACAGACAGTCAAGCTGAAAGGCGCCTGCATTCATCATGATAACGGAATGCTTGGAGCTGTTTCCCTATACGATGCTGAATACAGAAAAATCAAGATAATGAAGGATAACGGCTTCAACGCGATTCGCTGCGCACATAACCCTGCGTCCAGGGATTTGCTTAGAGCTTGCGATCGCCTGGGCATGTATGTCATGGACGAGGCCTTCGATGCCTGGGGCATGGGTAAACAGCCAGGTGATTATCATCAATTTTTCGATAGTGACTGGCAGAGCGATCTTGAGAAAATGATCACAAGTCATCGCAATCATCCATCGATTATCATGTGGTCCACTGGCAATGAGATCGTCGAACGCGGTGGCCTGGGCGATGGTTATGAGCTCGCTCTTCAATTGGCTGAAGCCACAAGGAAGCTGGATCGTTCAAGACCTGTGACCAATGGTCTGTGTTCGTATTGGTCTGGACTTGATGATCAATCTAATGATGATATGGTAAAACAGAAATATTCAACGGGATTGGCTGAATCAATTGAACAGAACATATTAATTGCCAGAGACAATACAATGTGGGAGGAACGTTCCGAGCCTTTTGTTAGTATGCTTGATGTCGTTGGCTACAATTATGCCGAGGAGCGGTATGCCTTGGCCAACGAGATGTTTCCTGAACGCGTAATCGCAGGCACTGAGTCATATCCGATGGCAATAGCTCAAATCTGGCCGTTGGTTGAGAAGATGCCCCATGTTATTGGTGATTTCACTTGGACCGGCTGGGATTATATTGGCGAGGCCGGAATCGGCAGAGTGATGTATGTCGATAAGAACGACCCGTTACTTAAGGCTGGACCTTATGCCCTTATGACGGTACCGATCGAGTATCCCTGGAGACTTGCTGATGACGCTGACTTTGATATCAATGGCCGCATGACACCTCAGGGTGCGTACCGGAAGATCGTCTGGGGTAGTAAGGAAACACACATCTTTACAGCGGATCCCGGTAAAAATGATCAAGTTGAGATCGTTAATAAATGGGGTTGGCCACAATTGTATGATTGTTATACCTGGGATGTAGAAGAAGGGCATAAAGTTAAAGCTGTAGTATACAGTTCTGCACAGGAAGTTGCCCTGCTGCTGGACGGACAGCTTATTGAGAAGAAATCTGTTGGTGAGAACGAGGCTTTTACCGTTGTTTTCAATCTGCCATACAAGCCCGGATGTCTTGAAGCAGTGAGTTATACAGATGGACAAGAAGTCTCACGAGCTTGCCTGAAGACTACTTCGGAGGCAAAAAAAATAAGAGTAGTGGCTGAGGCAGATTCTATGATTGCCGACGGACACTGCCTGAATTATGTCAACATCGAGCTTGTTGACGCGACAGGACATGCGGTTTACGCTGACAAGGTTTTGCGGGCGAGCATAAGCGGAGCTGCCGAGCTTATTGGTTTTGGTTCAGCAAACCCGATAACTGATGAGAATTATACAAGTGGTGTTTTCAGCACATACCATGGTCGTGCGATGGCGATTGTCAGATCAGGTTATGAAGCTGGAGAGGCCGTTCTAAAAGTTAGCTGCGAAGATCTTGAAACTGTTAATGTTAAAATTAGTGTATTTGATGGAGGAAATTGATGTGCCACAAAGAATAAATGATTATATGAACAGTTCACTTCCTGCTCGGCAGAGAGCGGAGATTCTGCTTGGGCAGATGAGTGTTGAAGAGAAAATGGCACAAACTGTTGGCTATTTCCCGAGGGGCATTGATCAATATGATGATCTTGCTGTTGAGTACCCCAATGGTGCGGGTCAGGTCAGTTGTCTGGAGATGCGATCGCTGACACGTCTTGAGGATGCTGCCAGATTTCAGCGTGATCTGCAGTCAAAAATTATGGCTCTCAGTGAGCATCGGATACCGGCAATTTTTCATATGGAAGGCTTATGTGGCGCTTATCTGCCAGGAGCTGTCAGCTTCCCATCTGGTATCTGTCGTGGATCATCCTGGAGACCTGAGCTTGAGGAAAAAATAGGCGGGATTGTGGGTCGACAAGAAAGAACGATTGGCATTACACATACTTTTGCCCCTGTACTTGATATATCACGTGATTCGCGCATGGGTCGTCAGGGTGAGTCGTATGGGGAAGACCCGACACTCGCAGCCGCGATGGGTAGTAAATTCGTAAGTGGTCTGCAGAGTCACAGTAATAATGGCTTGAAAACTCATTCAGTGGCTAAGCATTTCCTTGGTTTCCATGCCAGTTACGGTGGTATTCATGGAACAGATTGTGAGGTTTCGGACAGCCTTCTGCGCGAGGTCTATGCTAAACCTTTTCAAGCCGCGATATCAGAGTCCAATATTCAGGGCGTGATGCCTTGCTATAATTCGGTAAATGGCGAACCGATTCATGGTTCGCAAGAGCTGCTGCAGGGATTGCTGCGAGACGAGATGGGTTTCACAGGCACTCTCGTATCAGATTACTGCGCGATCATGAACATGCATAGTGTTCAGAAGACTTGTAACAGTTTCGCCGAAGCCGGTCTGAAGGCGATGGCAGCCGGCATGGACTATGAAGTTCATTTCAAAAAATGTTATAACGAAGAATTGGCGGAGATGTTTAGGACAGGACAGGCAGATATCAGTGTTCTTGATCGAATCGTCAAGAGAATCCTGACGCAGAAATTCGAGATGGGCCTATTTGAGAATCCTTATGCCGTTCCTGAAGAAGAACTGCCTGTCAGACTAAGCAGTGATGAAGACCGTGCGATTTCGCTCGAATCAGCTCGCGCAGGTATGGTTTTGCTGAAAAATGATGGTCTGCTGCCGCTGAAAAATGATATCAAAAAAATTGCTGTAATCGGCTGTCATGCCGCTTCAGCCAGATTTTTGTTCGGTGGTTATACTCACTATTCCATGGTAGAAGGGCTCCAGGCATTTATCCATACTATGGCAGGGATCAAAGAGGATAAAGCTGTAGAAAAAATAGACTATGATAAGATTCCTGGAACACAGGTACAGACATCTGAAGAGCCGATCTATAAGGAGATCCTTGATCAGCAAAACCCTGAGGTTAAGAGCCTGCTGCATCAGCTTCGTATTACTCTGCCCGCCTGCGAAATAACATATGCTTATGGATATCCGGCAGCTGGTGATGATGACAGCCATCACGAAGAAGCATTGGCTGCAGCTGCTGAGGCTGATGTCGTTATTATTACGGTTGGCGGTAAAAACGGTACGGGGCTCATTGCTACGATGGGCGAGGGTATCGACTCGACAGATATAAATTTGCCACGCTGTCAGGAAGAATTTATAGAGAAGCTCGGTAGAGTGGGCAAGCCTTTTGCCGCTGTTCATTTCAATGGCCGACCAATTTCAAGTGACGCCGCTGATAAGTATGCCAATGCCATTTTGGAGGCCTGGAATCCATCCGAAATGGGCGCTCAGGCCATAACTGAGATTCTAACAGGCGCATATAATCCAGGTGGTAAACTGCCGGTTTCCATTGCTCATAACGCAGGTCAGATTCCGGTTTATTACAATCATCCGAATGGTTCGAATTATCATCAGGGTGAGAGTATCGGTTTCGTTGAGTATATCGATGTGCCGCATACGCCACGCTACTTCTTCGGTCATGGATTATCCTATACAGATTTCACCTACGGCCGGCTGGAGATCGATCAGAAGAACATATCGACGGACGGTTCCTGCAAAATAGCCTGTACAGTAACAAATTCTGGCAACTGCGGAGGAGACGAGGTTGTTCAGCTCTATGTCAGCGACCGCTTCGCCAGCAGGACAAGACCGGTCATGGAACTTGCCGGGTTCGCGCGAGTCAGTCTTAATGCCGGTGAGAGCAAACGTGTTGTATTTGACTTGGCTGCCAGTCAACTGGCTTATGTCGATCGTGAAAACAAATGGTTTGTTGAAGCTGGCGAAATTGATATTATGATTGGCAGCTCATCGAATGACATAAGGTTAAGAGACGAGATAGTTATTGCGGACAGCAAGGTAATAGATGGCAGGGAGCGTGCCTTCTACGCGGCTGTAGATCTTGAGTAGAGCATAGGTTTAGCTTAATAATTTCCGGACGATATTACATATTTTTCGACATAAATGTCTATAACGGATAACGCGATATCAATAAGCTGATAAGTAGAGGTACAGGCAGTTAAAGCTGCCGGATGATATTTCACTTATCAGCTTTTTTTATTCGCGGAAGGAGATCGCTCTATGGAAAACAAAACTATGACTTTTGCTCTCTATTTTGGTAACCGCAGCTTCATGCCCGAGACTCTTATTGCCGGTGCTCGTACGGAAATGGTTCAGGTTATGGAAGAGTGTGGTTATAACTATCTGATTATGGATGAAGATGCTACCCCTTATGGTGGTATCGAAACACGTGAAGATGGACGTAAATATGCCGCCTGGCTTAAGAGCCATGAGGGCGAATATGATGGTGTCGTTCTATGCATGCCTAATTTCAGCGATGAAAATGGCGCCGTTACAGCTCTGCAGGACGCCGGTGTTCCAATTCTCATCCAGGCTTATCCCGATGAGCTTGATAAGATGGGATTTGAGTTCAGACGTGATGCCTATTGCGGCAAGTTCAGCATCGAGGATGTTTTCCATCAATATGGAATTCCCTATACTGTTTTTAAACCACATGTGGTCCATCCCCTGACAGATGCTTTTAAGCAAAATATGTCTGATTTCGCTGCTGTCTGCAGAGTTGTAAAAGGCATGAAGCGTCTGACTATTGGTTGCTTCGGTGCCAGAACAACTGCCTTTAAGACAGTAAGATTTGATGAGATTACTCTGCAGAAGTATGGCATCACCGTTGAGTCCTTCGATCTGTCAGCTCTTATTTACGAGATGGATAGGAAGCAGGACGATGATCCCATGGTTCTGGCGAAAATCAAGAGATTAAAATCGTATACAGATTTTTCCAAGGTTCCGAGTCAGAAGACAATTTATCTGGCTAAGCTTGGCGTTATTCTTGACGAGTATATGGAAAAATATAATCTCGATGCTTTGACGTTGAGATGCTGGGAAGAGCTGCAGTCATTTTATGGCATAGCTCCATGTGTTCTGCTTAGTGAACTGAATGATCGTCGTATTGTCGCCTCTTGTGAGGTCGATCTGTGTTCAGCCATCAGTATGCAGGCGATGCAGCTTGCTTCCGGCATGCCTACTGCTTGTGTTGACTGGAATAATAATTATGGTGAAGATCAGGACAAGGTAATTCTCTTCCATTGCGGACCGATAGCGGAAACTCTGATGGCAGCCCCCGGACAGGTCACTGACCATAAAATGTTCTCAAAAACAACACCTGATCAGGGATGGGGCAGCAATGAAGGCAGGATCCGCGCATTCCCGATGACTTTTTCCAATTGCAAAACTGAAGATGGCAAATTGACCTTCTACTTCAGTGAGGGCGAATTCACTCAGGACGAGATTCAGGAAGGCTTCTTCGGCTGCGGCGGTGTTGCCAGAATCGACAATCTACAGGACAAGCTGCTTACACTTGGCCGCAACGGATTCCGTCATCATACAGCTGTTGGCGTCGGAAACTTGAAGAGCGTTCTTGATGAAGCATCCAAGTATTATCTTGGCTACGACTTGATCGAGCTTGGCTGATATCGAGCTTGGCCGATTTCAAATTAATCGTCTCCTGGAGGGAAATACAATGCCGTTAATTACTAAAAAGGCAGAAGTTCTGGCAGTCTATGCCGAAGCTGCTGCTAACAAATGGGTCATACCCTGTTTCTGCACAGAAAATCTGACAACTACGGAAGCGATACTATCAGCTGTACTGGCTCACGGACAGAAGCTGAACAGACCGGATCTGCCGATCAGTATTGCTATCACGAACTTGTACAAGGGCAGACAGCAGACTGTCAATTATACTGGAACACGCAAGTGGAACCTGGGTCTTAAGCTATTTTTGCAAGACCTGAAGGTTTTGATGGGCGAGGACTCGCCTTTTGCCGGTTTGCGCGTGTTGATACATCTTGACCACATTCAGCATGACGCTGACCAGGAGCTGCTTGAATGGGATATGAGCCAATTTTCATCAATCATGTATGACGCTTCAACAGTCTCGTTTGAGGATAATATCCGCTTGACCAGGGAATTTGTTGACAGGCATGGTCAGGAAATTGTAATAGAGGGAGCCTGCGATGAGATCAAAGAGGCGACCCGGGCGCATGCTGATGGTGATGACGATTTGACGACCGCTGAACGGGCTGAGGATTATCTTAAACGTACCGGTGTGGACATGTTTGTGGCCAATCTGGGAACAGAGCATCGTGCGGCGGCGTCGACATTGCATTATCGTGGTGATCTGGCTCGCGAGATCAGACAGGTGACTGGGCACAAGACTGTGCTTCACGGCGCCTCGTCGGTTAGTACCGAGGAAATTGCCAATCTGTTTGACGATGGCATCTGTAAGGTCAATATCTGGACTACGCTTGAACGCGATACCGCGCCTGCGCTGCTTGAGGATATGCTGAGAAATATCGCTAAGATCATACCGTCAGGCAGGATAGAAGAACTGAAACAGGAAGGGCTGCTTGGTAGTAATATCAGCAGTCAGGATGGCAAGACTGATATTGGTTTCTTCACAAACTCCTACCGTCAGCAGGTGTTCAAGCTGGAGATGGAGAAAATCATCACAGAATATCTGCAAACATGGTATCGATAAGGATGATGAATATGATGCTTCTTGGAATTGATGTTGGAACATCCGGCTGTAAGGCCAGTTTAGTTGATCCGTTTGGTTCAATTGTCGGCTCAGCTTATCGTGAGTATGAGCAGTTACAGGAAACAAATCCTGACAGGGCTCAGATAGATCCCGAACTTGTTTGGGAGGCCGTTAGGTCAGCATGCCGCCAGGTCATTAATGATACTGGCACAGAGGAGGTAGCTGCCGTCGGTGTCACATCCTTCGGCGAGTCTGTAGTTTTCCTCGATGAAGCTGGCGCGAGCCTAACTGACAGTATTTACTACTATGATCTTAGGGGACAAGAGCAGACCAAGTGGATTATTGACAATCTTGATATGAAAAATTTCTATCAGACTACGGGTGTAGCTCCAAACTCGACCTATTCACTGGCAAAAGTCATGTGGACACGCGATAATCAGCCGGAGGTCTATAAAAAAGCGCGGAGAATATTACTCTTCGCGGATTTTATTCTCTTCCGCATGGGAGCCAAACCTTGCTGTTCACCTTCACTTGCTGCCAGGACAATGGCCTGTGATGTCTTCGCCAAAACCTGGGCTTCCAGTATTATTGCTCAGTGTGGCATTGATGAGAGCTTATTTGCTCCAATTGTGCCATCGGGTAGTATTGCCGGCCAGATGCGTGCCGAGCTGGCGGATGAACTTGGACTAAGCAATAGACCCAGCCTTGTTGTCGGTGGCCATGATCAGATTTTTGCCGCTATTGGCGCAGGTGCGATCGGCCAGGGCATTGCCGTAGATGGATTGGGAACAACTGAGTGTATAACACCGGTATTCCCGAGACCGGATGAGCTTGCCCGGATGGTGGAATCAAGCTTCGCCTGTGTTCCTTTTGTATTTGATCAAACTTATGTTACTTATGCCTATACCATGACCAGCGGAGCAGTTCTCAAATGGTTTCGTGACAAAATTGCCAGCCAGTGGCGTGAAGATGCTGAAGCGATGAACATGAATGTTTATGATTATATGATCAAGCAGGCTCTGCTCAAGCAAACAGAAATGTTGCTGTTGCCGCATTTCGCCGGATCGGCAACTCCCTACATGGACAATAAATCACGCGGCGCCCTGATTGGGCTGACTCTTGATACCGATAAGAGGGAAATCCTGCGTGCTGTCCTGGAGGGTATAAACTTTGAAATGATGATCAATATAGAAAGACTCAAGCAGGCTGGTATTGAGATTCAAGAACTCCGTGTAGTTGGCGGTTTGTCCAAATCGGACGACTTCCTGCAGCTCAAAGCCGATATGATGGGGCTTAAGATCACGAGAGTACAAACGCATGAGGCCGGCACACTAGGTGTGGCACTGATTTCAAGTGTCGCGATAGGTATGTATCCGACGATTGAAGCCGCAGTTGGAAAAATGGTTAAGACAACGGATGTGTTTCATCCTGACATGAAACGTAAAGCTGAATATCAGAAGAAATATCAGCGCTATAAAAAATTGTACGATGCTGTTAGGCCGTTAGTTTGATTTGTGCATTGCTATTGTGCTGACAAAAGAGTACAATTATGCCATAGAAAGATCAATTATGTGGTTTTGAAAGGAATGCAGTACTATGGCAAATAAATCAGCAAATCTATATGCGAGAATTGAACCGGAGGTTAAGGAGCAAGCAGAGAGTATTCTATCTGCTCTTGGCATTCCTGCTTCTAATGCGATCAATATGTTCTATAAACAAATCATACTTCAAAGGGGACTTCCTTTTGATGTTAAAATACCATCTACAAAACCAATTGTCATGACCAATTTATCAGAAGACCAGCTCAATTTGGAGTTGGAAAAAGGGTATGGCGATATGAAAGCCGGACGAACTAAATCGGCGAGCAAAGTTTTTTCGGATATTCATAAGGATTATAATGTATGACTTTTGAAATCGAAATATCAAATCAGGCAGAAATTGATCTTAGAGGTATTTACGAATATATCGCATTCGAATTGAATTCCCCCAGAAATGCAGATGGTCAGCTTGCTCGAATAGAAGAAAGTATAATGAATCTTGATCATATGCCCGATCGTTATCGTAAATATGAAAATGAACCTTGGAATAGTCGAGGACTTAGACTTATGCCAGTAGATAATTATTGTGTTTTTTATATTCCTGATAAAGAAGAGGCAATAGTTACAATAATACGAGTAATGTATGGCGGAAGAGATGCTAATAAACTTCTAAGCTAACACTCAGTATAGTTCTTGTTTATCGAGTTGTTACTATTCCTCACGTGACATTTTGCGATATTCTCTTGGAGATACATTATATTCTTCGCGGAAGATTTTGTTAAAATAGGTTCTGTTGGAGTAGCCGAAATGCTCGAGTATTTCGGCTATTTTCATGTCTGTTTCCTTAAGCATGTTTGCGGCCTGATGCAGACAGATATGTTGTCCGAGTTCGACCAGACTCATGCCGCTGTGTTTTTTTGTGATACGGTTTAGATGATCAGCACTGTAACTTAGGATGAATTCAAGGTTGTCTCTCTTGATGCGTCCGTTGTTCTGCTCGATCAGCTTTGTAATTCTTGCATAGAGGTTTTCTTCACTTGTGGCATCGAGTCGATTATTGAATTGTTGATAATGCTTTTTGTTAGTAAGAATGGCAAATAATCTGCTGAGCATAGCTTGGGCATAAAAAATATGACCTGCTCTGTTCTCTGACATGTCGATTACAAGTTTATCAAGTAGTTCTTCAACTTCTACTAAAATACTGCCGTCTTCCGATATTGGCAGGAAATCAATAAATTCCTTCTGTTTTGGTTTGTTGCCACTTGCAGAAATAGCTGATATAAGATTTTGATTATAGTGAGATATTCGACCAGTCTGATCTCTGTAAGTATCTTCGTGTAAAATTTTCTGCATCAGCTTATCTGACACTGTGACAAAAAGTGCCTGAAAATCAGTTGTGAATTCCTCGCAGTGATTGACTCCTTGGCGAAGTAGGCAGCAGGAGCCTTTTGGATATATACTGTTGATTTTTTCGACACGATGCCGGATAGAGCCGTCCAGTACATACATCAATTCCCAGCTATTATGACTGTGCGGCGGCCTGTTCAGAAGCATTTCATACATATCATCATCGCTTGAAATCGATGCAACTGCCATTTGATCATCGAGCATGTAGAAGGTTAGCTTGCGTTTGCTGGCTTGTGTTTCGCTCATTTCGAATGTAATTACAATTGGTTCTAACAGCTCATATTTCTGAGAAAAAATGCTATCAAAATCTCTGATTTGGAAAGATCTCCTGTTTATTATTGATTTGAAAGCATCCTTATAAACGCCCATAATTGCCATCTCCTTGCGATAGGAACTTTTGCCGGTGCTTAGTTATTATATATCAGGTTTCTGGTGATTACATCTGAATAGGTTACATTTGTGGTTTGGTTGCTCCATTTAAGACATTCTTTGTTGTGCATATAGAGTTTAATATGTTAAGAGAAGCAGTTTACCCAGCAGCTTAATCACGGAGGTTTGTAATGAAACAGACGAAACTTAATCGAGATTGGACTTTTATGGCCGGCGAGGTCAACATGATGGCGAGTATGATGGGCATCACACAGGAAACCAGTCAGGTTGATCTGCCACATGATGCCATGATCCTGGAAGAGCGCAAGCCGGATACAGGTAACGGTGGACATACAGGCTTTTATCCAAGTGGCGTTTATACTTATATCAAGCCACTTGACGTACCGATGGAATGGCAGGACAAGGATATATATCTGGAGTTCGAGGGAGTTTTTGCTAATGCCCAGGTTTATGTCAATGATGATCTGGTGGCACAGAGACCTTATGGCTACTCAGAATTTCATGCTATGCTAAATGATTATCTGATCTATGGACAGCAAAATGAAATAAAAGTTATCTGTAACACTCAGGTTGAACATCAGAGCCGTTGGTACACCGGTTCAGGTATTTATCGCGATGTCAATTTGTATGTATCAGATCCCCTGCATGTATCTTTGCATGGCCTGAAAATTGTGACTGAAGATGTTGAGCCGGAATCTGCGGTTGTTGAAATAAATTTAAATATTGAAAATAATAGCCGGATCATGCGTGAGAGCCTGATTTTGATCGAGCTCATGGATAAGTATGACAATGTGGTCAAGTCTGTCAAAACACCACTTACAATGCGCTCGCATAGCACAACCAATCTTAGGAAACGACTTGTCATAAATAACCCGCTTCTTTGGAGTTGTGACACTCCTGATCTCTATTCATGCTATGTGCAAATTATTGAAGGTAATACAGTAATCGATGAAACAGAGTCAGCCTTTGGCATCAGGAAAATTCAACTCGATGCCGTTCACGGACTTCGTATCAATGGTGCCCGGAGTAAACTGCGTGGCGCCTGCATCCATCACGATAACGGAGTTGTCGGGGCGGCGGCTTTTGCCAGGGCTGAGGTGCGCAGAGTTGAGCAGTTAAAAGAGGCTGGTTTCAATTGCGTCAGGAGTTCACATAATCCGGCCGGCAGGGCGCTGCTTGATGCCTGTGACCGTGTGGGCATGTTGATGATGGATGAGACTTTTGACGTTTGGATGAAGTGTAAAACGCAAAATGACTACGCTAACTTCTTCATGGACTGGTGGGAACGTGATGTGGAAGCGATGGTACTTAAGGATCTCAA
>JAQVJP010000005.1 GCA_028695145.1 Eubacteriales bacterium | reverse complement strand
CTTGGCACAGAAACAAGAGCGGCCAATCGTTATAGTGAACTGCTTACTCTGATTGACCGTCGTCTTGAACCTGGTCTCCATACTGTGATATCGAGCAACGCTGACGCGTCATCGCTTAAGCAAACCTACGATGAGCGCCTTCTAAGCCGTCTCATGGGAAATTACGCGATTTATCGTTTCTATGGAGAAGATGTCCGGCTCGAAATAAGCAGGCGTCGTCGTAATCAAAGCAAACTGTGATCAACGGGATGGGGCAGTGTCGCCCGCAGTAAACCCAATTTCCCGCTGATGCGCCATTTGTTTGTAACAGCAGGAATCAGCACCGAACGTCCTGCAGATAATTCCATTATTTGTTCAATTTCATTTTCGTCAGCATAATGTAATTTGCCCGAACCGTTCAGCACGGTGATTGCGCTGAATCTGCTGATATTGTCTTCTGAGGATATCTCATTTTCTATCAGCCAATGTTCAGTTTTAAAATAATCATTAAGCACAAGCAGTTCGATTTTATCTGTATGCTCGTTATCTTCTCTTGCAAATATAGTAATAGGCTTCTTAATAACATCGTCACCCAGATCAAAATTAATGACTTCAAGTGCTTTCTCAATATGCAGAGGTCTGGAATTGCCTGCGGCATCTCTGCGGTCATAGTCATAAACGCGATAAGTAGTATCTGAGTTCTGTTGTATCTCGCAGATAACATTTCCCTTGCCGATAGCATGAAGCAGTCCTGCTGGAATATCTACCACATCTCCAGCCTGAACTTCAATTTCACGCAGGCATGATGAGGTTTCTCCATTTAAAACAGCACTGGCAAAAGTATCTTTATCAATACCGTCAGCTGTTCCTATGACAAGTTTACTGCCAGGTTCAGCCGCAACGATATACCACATCTCATTTTTCCCGAGCTCGCCGTTTTCAAGTTCATAGGCTTGCCTGTCATTGGGATGAACCTGTACAGATAAGTCTTCGCAGGCATCAATGAGCTTAATTAACAAAGGAAATTTTTCCGAATACGGTCTATAGTTAAAATCACCGAGCAATTCTTCCGGGTATTGTTTGAGAATTTCCTCAAGACTGTTGCCGGACAATGCCCCATTGGTAATTATAGATGGTCCGTTTGGATGAGCGGATATTTCCCAACTCTCGGCTACAATACCTTCGTTCGGTAAATTTTTACCAAAACCTGATAGCGATCTTCCGCCCCAGATGTAAGCTTTATATACATCATTGAATATCATCGGATAAAGCATAATGTCACCTTCTTCTATTTTAATTGCGTCATGCTATAATTAAAACAGTCTGAAGACTTGTTTTCAAGCATAATGGCAGTTGAGTGGAGGATACTTAGATGCAAATCGGCTGTGGTACTGATATTATTCACATAAATAGGATCGAACGTGCCATTGAACGACTTGGACAGCCGTTTCTCGATCGCATTTGGACTGTCGCTGAACAGAATGATTGCGTCGGCGCAGGTCGCTTTGCTTCCTTGACCGCAAGATTCGCAGCCAAAGAAGCTGCGTCAAAAGCATTGGGCACCGGGATTGGTGTGTCAGGCGTCAGCTGGCATGATTTTGAAGTAAGAAGAATTAAATCAGGGCAGCCTGTAATTGAATTACATAGTGCTGCCAAAAAAATATTTGAAGATAATGGTGGCAAATCAATTTCAGTGAGTTTGAGTCATGAAAAAGATCTGGCTCAAGCCATGTGTGTGATACTGTGGGAGACAACCGTTGAGTAATAGGAAAAATGATAGAAGGGGCTTCAGACCGCCCCGGAAAATTGAGGAATACTGGAATTTATACAAAAAGGATATTTACATTGAGAAGCCGGATCGCAGATTGCCACCGTGGTTTTTGCCGCTTTTGGCCTTCCTGTTGATTATAGCTGTAATATTCTGGGCGGCTCCTTTGGTTCTCTCAAGACTGCAGATCAACCTGGATCAAGATAACTCAAACCAAAACCAGGTTGAATATTTGTACGATTCTTCATACCGAGCGGTTAGCGCACCGGTTGCAGATGTTTTTGCTGCTCCAGATCTTAAATCGGCAAGAAAAGCTCAAGCCTTGTACAATGAGCCTGTCCGGATTATTGATGATTCACCTGCCTGGGGTTTCGTAGAGATAGAATTGCTTGATGGGACATCGGGTTTTATGCTTATAGAAAATGTTTCTTCGTCACGTGAGAGTATTGAACCTGATTTATATGTCTATCAGGCTGTCGTAGCTTCATCCGCAAAACGAATTATGAGTCACGCACGCAGTGGAACCATGCTTACTGAGGTAATGATGGGCACAAGGCTGTTTGCGGATTATCGTGGTGATGGTATTTTACGTGTGCGTCTGCCTGATGGCGAATATGGTTGGATAGGTGAGGATGGTGTCATTGTAATCGGAGCCGATGAGGAAATAACAATGACACCCGATGGCGCTCGCTATTACTGCAGCAGCGCGATGACATTTCACAATGTGACGGTGCTTGATTTCGGACAATCACGAACTGGCGTATCATGTGAAGGTATAGCCAGAATAGCAGGAATTGTTAATGGTATAAATTTACCTCGTGATTTAAGCGAACAGGTTTTAAGTGGAGAAGCAATTGAGCTTAGATATTTAGAACCTGAATCTGATGACTCTGATCAAAAAGATGATAATGAGTCCACAGAGGCCGCAAGTGATGAAGAAACTGCGGAAGGACCTCCGAAAACAGCGCAATTTGATTTGTCTATACTACAACCGGCCGACCTTGTTTTTGTAGATGACGCGGCGAATCCTGGCGAAGCTGTATCTATGGCAATAGTCATGGAAAACGGACAATTCCTGATGGAGAAGCCTGGTTCTACCGCGATCAGGCTGGTGGATCCTGCTCAGATACCTGATTGGACAGAAAGAATAATCGCCGTAAGGAGACTCTATTCTGAGCGAAGTTCAGCTGAGTATCAAGAAGTGGATGATATTCCAACCTCCTCTTGATGACTATCGAAATGTAAATGAATGAAAAAGACTGTCCCGATACAGCTTGTGTAAGCTATATAAGGGACAGTCTTCAAGCATTTTGCATCAAACCCGTCAAGCGACAAAACTTGTCGTCAACGCAGCTTCAGGACCTCTTAACCGCGTTGGAACGGAGGCACCTGGTGCAAACATGCATCGTTGTGGGAGTACCATCAACAACAACCTTAACTGTACGAATATTGGGTTTCTGCTTAGTCAGAGCACGGCGAGAAACCTGTGAACGGGTTATGCTGATTTTCCTGCCGGAAAGCAAGTCTTTCTGACAAATCTCACACTTAGCCATTTGAACACCTCCTTACGTTTTGTGCTAAAACGTGCACAAGGAATAATATCACAGTACATCAATAAAAGCAAGCTTTTCATGATGAGACAGCTTCTTCAGGTTTTCCGGTTGATGGCCAGCTACCCGCAAACGAAGGTAGTCCATTATGGATGGCGCCTGTCGGGCATTCAGAAATACAGGCGCCACAATGAGTACACTTCTCGTGATCAATTACAGCGAGTGGTCCATCCATGGTGATAGCACCATATTCGCAGGCTTTGAAGCATTTGCGGCAGCCGATACAACCGACTGAGCAGTTTTTTCGAGTTTGCGCACCTGGCCATTTGTTGCGGCATTGTACAGCGTATGTATTCTTATGTTTTGGTATTATACTTATCAGGTTTTTGGGACAGGCTTTTACACATAGACCACATGCTGTACAGTTGTCAGCGTTAATTCGTATAATGCCTTTTTCATAGTAAATAGCGTCAAAATTACATACTTCTAAACAATCACCGAAGCCGAGGCAGCCATATGAGCAGGAGTTTGGTCCGGAGAAGAGGCTGTGAGCAGCAGCGCAGCTTTTGGTTCCGGAATACTCGAACCTCTTGCTGGTATGTTCTGTCGTACCGTTACAGTACATGTAAGCAACCTTAGGTGTGAAGTCAGGAGCTGCCAGACCAAGGAAGCTTGATAACTCTTGAGCGGTCGCTACGCCGCCTACAGGGCACTTAGCGGTGTCACTGTCTCCCTCGGCAAGTGATCTGGCATAACCTTCACAACCTGTAAACCCACAAGCTCCACAGTTGGCTCCCGGCAGAATCCCCTTGATTTTCTCTAATTTGTCATCCACTGGTACCGCAAAGAATTTTGCTGTCAGCAAAATAATCAAACCGAGTACAAGAGCTATACCGCTGCCGACTGCTACAGGCAGCCAGACAGAACTTACTTCGTTAGATAGAACAATCGCCTGTAAGACTTGCCGGTATTGCGGCAGGCTGTCAAGAACAATCCTATTAATAATCATCATGGCCTCCTATCATCCAAACAGTTTCTCAATTAGTCCCTTGAAACCGAAAAAAGAAATCGAAACAAGGGCAGCGGAAACCAGCGTTATTGGCAGGCCTTTCATGAATTTTGGGACATCAGCGTGATCTACCTTGCTGCGAACCCCGGCAAATATGAATAAAGCCAGCATAAAACCAAGACCTGCTCCCAAACTATTAGCTATGGACTGTAAAAAAGTATACTCATTATCAATGTTTAGGATAGCCGCGCCAAGAATCGCGCAGTTCGTTGTGATGAGCGGCAAATAAATACCAAGAGATTGATACAGTGAAGGTATAGCTTTTTTGAGCACAGTTTCTATAATTTGAACAAGTGAAGCTATTACCAGAATGAAGATAACTGTCTGCAGATATGACAAACCGTTTGGTGCCAGCAGCAAGTTGAATACCGGCCAGGTTATAGCGCTTGCCATAACCATTACAGCTAAAACCGCGAAACTCATGCCCATAGCCGTTTTCAGATTTTTGGAAACGCCAAGAAAAGGACAGATGCCAAGAAAACGTGACAATACGAAGTTATCAACAAGAATAGCACTGAAAAGTATAATCAGCATTTCTTTCATTTAATATCACCGTCCTTCTTTTGATTGTCAGCCTTGTCCCGCATTTCGGCCGCTGCTTCATCCATGCCCTTATGCAAACTGCAGGCTCCGCATAGAAGACAAGCTGTCTGATCATTGATAGCTCCTGCGCAAGAGTCGTCTCCCTTGATATCAGGATTGCGTTTTTCCAGCCATTCTGCAAGTTTCTGTGATAGAGCGATCAGCATGCCGTAGGCGAAAAATCCTCCGGGGGGCAAAATCATAATAAGCATTGGCTCAATTGTTCCGGTACCGATGAAGGGCAGTTTAATATCCATAAATGAACCATTGCCCATGACTTCTCTGATGGTTCCCATCAAGAATAATGTCGCTGTGTAGCCTGCGCCCATTCCCAGTCCGTCAGCGATTGATGGCAGTATGGAATGTTTGCTGGCAAACATCTCAGCTCTGGCCAGAATGATACAGTTAACGGTTATTAAAGGAATAAAAATCCCAAGCGAGTCGTTCAGATCTGGCAAAAAAGCCTGCATTAACATCTGAACGATAGTAACAAAACTGGCAATAACTGTTATAAAAGCAGGTATACGGACTTTTTCCGGTATTACTGGTCTTAACAAGGAGATAACAATATTAGAGCTGACAAGAACGAAGGTCGCGGCTAATCCCATGCCTATGCCGTTTTTGGCTGTAGTGGTAACCGCCAGTGTCGGGCATACGCCAAGCATAAGACGCAGAACCGGGTTTTCTCTGACCAGTCCTTTGCTAAACTCGTTTTTCAAAGAGATTTTTGGGGTTGGCATTATGAATCACCTCCGCTGATTTTTGTGTACACTTCAAGTGCGGCATTAAGCGATTCTGTGACTGCTCTCGAAGAAATAGTCGCGCCTGATACTGAATCGATAACTTCGCGGCCGGTTTCGCCGATTTTCGTTGTGTAACGAATATCAATGGGCTTGTCTGAAAATTGACTTAAAAACTCATTATCCTCGATCTTTTTACCGAGCCCCGGAGTCTCATCATTGGACAGTACTCTGATACCACTGATTTTATCTGCTGTATCTACCGCGACCATGATCGGTACTTCGCCACCGTATCCACGTGAAGCGGCGGCAAGCAGAATTCCCAGTTCTGAGCCATCTTGACCAACGGCCTGATAGGCGTTGGTTAATGCCGGGAAACTTGTTGTATGTGTAGAAATGTCAAGCTCAACGAATTCAGCCGCGTCAGGAAACAGCGCAAACTTGTTTTCATTTTCGGCTGCCAGAGCTTGTTGCTGACGTGCCGGAAGTGTTGCCTGATTTGTGATTGCCAATAGCGCGGTTGCGATTAGACATATTAATGTGAGAATTAGAGCAGGTAAAACACCATTATCCTTTCGCATGTTTAACACCTCCTCCGAAGGGCACCGGGATTGTCCAACGGTCAATATGCGGTGTAAGTGTGTTCATGAAGAGGATTGAAAATGACACGCCTTCTGTCATGCCGCCAAACAATCTGATGATAGCAGTGATTAATCCACAGCCCAGACCAAAAATTATTTTGCCCTTGCGTGTCATTGGCGAAGTAACATAATCGGTAGCCATAAAAAACGCACCGAGAAATAGTCCGCCGGATAATACATGATAAAGTGGATCCTGTCCACCGGCAAAAGTAATCAGTGCTACCGTGCCAATATATGTCAGTGGCAGCCAGAGCGTTATGACCTTGCGGATTACGAGATAGATTATACCTATAGTCAGAGCCGCGATTGAGATTTCACCAAGACAACCGCCTTTAATTCCAAGGAACAGATCCAGGTAAGATGGCATATCACTGTTGTTCTGTAGAAGATATAGAGGCGTGGCTGTGGAAACCAGATCGGTCGCAACAGCGTGTATCGATTCTGAGTTTTCTAATAACGCGCTGTCAGCGATACGGCGTTCAAGCACCGCCCAACGAGTCATGGCTGCCGGATAAGAAATAGTCATAATAACACGAGCGGCCATGGCTGGGTTGACAAAATTGTGACCAATACCACCAAACATCTGTTTGACAACGACTATAGCAATAAATGAGCCCGTTACTGCCATCCAGAGTGGAATTGTCGGTGGAAGATTCAGTGCCAGCAATAGACCGGTCACTACAGCGCTCAAATCTGCAATAGAGTTGTATCTTTTCATGACTTTTCTGGATATATACTCGAAGATAACAGCTGTTCCGGTTGTTACCGCGATAACTATTGCGGCCGCTGCTCCAAAAATCCAGACCGATGCTATTACAGCAGGGATCAAAGCGATAATTACATCAAGCATTAATCTCTGAGATGTAGCGTTGTCTCTGATATGTGGTGAGGATGAAACTTGCAACATCATTTTTTACTGACCTCCTCTGCTGGCTGCTGACGTACGTAAGCTTTGCCATTGCGAATGCTCTGGACGAGGTAGCGCTTAGCCGGACAGACATAAGTGCAGCATCCACATTCGATACAGTCCATAACGTGATATTGTTTAAGCCCTTCGAAATCTTTGTTGCGGGCCATAATATCAAGATTAGTCGGCATAAGATGCATTGGACAGGCTGTGATACACCGTCCGCAGCGAATACACTGTGTTTCATCTGGTATTGACGCTTCTTTTTTCCCGAATACAAGTATCGCGTTATTATGTTTAATAATTGAAACGTCCAGTCTGTCAACAGCAACACCCATCATGGATCCGCCCATAATAATCTTGCCGGCTTCTTCGGCAAGACCGCCAGCGGCTTCGATTACGTCAGGAATAAGGGCTCCGATGGGTACGTTAACATTACTTGGCAGGTTCAAACCTGAACCATCAAGCGTGACACGTTTACGCACCAGCGGCATGCCGGTCTTAATATATTTTGAGATGAATCTGACTGTACTTACATTTAACATTAATACGCCGACATCATGAGGCAGAGCGCCGGATGGAACAGCTCTCTTGGTCAGCGAATATATCAGCATTTTTTCAGCCCCTTGCGGATAAATGGTTTTGAGGCTGACAACTTTTATTTTCGGCTTGATATTCATTGCCAGAAAATACTTGGTGATTTCATTTCGTAAAACTTCAGCAGCCAGAGGCTTATTATCCTCAACGCCGATGATAGCTTTTGAAATCTGCATATATTTCATAACCTGCATAGTACCGTCGATTATCTCATCCGGATGCTCAGCACATTGCCGGAAGTCAGCTGTGATGTATGGCTCACACTCCGCAGCGTTTATCAGCAGTACGTCTGGTTCTTTGCCCGGGGGAGGCTGAAGTTTCATATAAGTTGGGAAGCCTGCCCCGCCAAGCCCTACCAGACCGGAATCGCGAATTGCTTGTATGAAGCTAGCTTGATCCGTTATTGTTGGGGGTTTGATTGAATCATGCCAGGTATACTTGAGATCTGATTCGATTTCGACTACTTCTATAGATCTGCCGTTGCTGGCAACTTCTCTGCGTACCTGCTTGACTGTGCCTGAAACACTTGAATGTATAGGTACAGCCATAGCTGCAGTAGGATTGCCGATTATCTGTCCGACCTGTACATAATCGCCTGGTTTTACGATACATTCACAGGGCGGACCGATATGCATGCTCATTGGTATCCTCAGTTTCGTAAACTGATCAAGTCTGACTGTGGGATAGAAATGAGTGTTTTTGTTGCCTTTGGGATGGACCCCGCCGGAAAAAGTAGAAAATTTTAACACCCGTTATACCTCCTGTCGCTGATGGAATTCAGCTCAATCCAAACAATAATATAACACAAATGAACAAAAATGCCATTAGATTAAGCAATGATCATAAGTGTAAACAGAAGTAAAACAGAATGTCTGTGCAATATCACGTCGACAAACGTTTACGAATACGATTCATCCTCCTATGGTGACGAAAATATAGTTGTTTAATAAATATGAAAATAATCGTAAACGGTTACGAGAATGAAGCTTTTTTGTGCTCTGGTCAATGAATGCGACCTGACATATA
Source organism: Eubacteriales bacterium (assembly GCA_028695145.1). Lineage (GTDB taxonomy): Bacteria > Bacillota > Clostridia > Saccharofermentanales > UBA5734 > JAAYFZ01. The sequence goes on along the minus strand of JAQVJP010000005.1, from coordinate 40,136 downwards.
ATAAAATGAAAGCAAACAACATATATAATGATACAATCGTGTTTCGTTTGAAGTGTATATTTACTGTTATTTAGCAAGAGGTATTTAGCATGCTGAACATAAGACCAGTTAAGAATAAGGAAAAGTTATCAGCTCTTGTATTGATTATTAGCGGAGCCGTTGCCGGTGCCCTTCTAACCTGGTTGATTGTTTTCCTTACACTTATTCCGAGACTTGATACTCAAACTGGAAATTCTGCCGATTACCAAACTGAAACAACGACTAATACCTCATCGACTGATGGATCAACATCTGAAGAAGTAACAAGTAAAACTGATGCTGAAGCGAGTGGTTCGCAAAACTCTACTGAAGAATCGACAAGCGAATCTGAAACGAAAGAAACTACTTTGATAGATCTTTCACTGCCGGGGGATGGACGAATAGAGGCGATCGCGGAAAAACTTCTGCCATCAATTGCCGGGGTTCGTGTCGAGTCGTTTTTGCCAGGAACTGATATTGCTGCCGTCAGTGAAGGCTCCGGAGTTATATATTCACATGACGGCTATATACTTACCAATAACCATGTTGTTGCTTCGGCATACAGCAGAGGAGAGCTTATTGAGCAGGCTGTGATATCGGTTTTTTTATATGGTGAAAGTTCTCCTTACGATGCTGTAGTTGTCGGGCGTGACGCATCTACAGATCTTGCGCTTTTGAAAATAACTGCTGCTAATCTGCCGTCTGTAAGTTTTGGCAACTCTGATGATCTCAAAACCGGAGAATTAGCTGTAGCTATAGGTAGTCCATCAGGTCTTCAGCTCATGGGTTCGGTTACTTCCGGAATCATCAGCGGACTTGACCGGCAGGTTCAGCTTGAGAACGGATCAACGATGGCGCTCATTCAAACTGACGCCGCGGTAAACACCGGCAATTCCGGAGGTGCTTTGATCAATGAACATGGCCAGGTTATAGGGATTAATAACTCCGGCTTAGTTAAGAGTCAGTTTGAAGGCATAAATTTCGCGATCCCTGCCAATACGGCTGTAGAAATCGCGGAGGAACTGAAGAAGCGTCCGATTAATCCCGGTCAGCCATGGCTTGGTGTTTCGTTGCTCTCTGATCTTGAATATGCCGAGATGTCTGTTCAATTTGGTTGGCCGGATAATGGTGTATATATTCATGAAGTTCAAACTGACAGTCCTGCTGAACAAGCTGGCCTGCGGTCTGGGGACATTATTATCGGTTTCGATGACGATTCAGTCCTCAATACATCTGATTTTGCTAATCAACTACAGCGATTTTATGCCGGCCAATGGGTAGATGTTCGTGTGTTTCGTTCGGAAACCACAGAAACTCTCACAATAACTGTAGTTCTGGGCCAAACTCTCAATTAAATAAATTCGAAGATAAGGTTGTTTTTGTAACTTTTGAAACCTTCACGATTTAGCAGGGAATATAGAATTGAAGTGAACATATGAATAAGTGTTCATGTGTTCATAGAAATGGAGGGTGCTGAAATGGTTGAAGATTGTTGTACAGCAAATATTGTTCATCCGGATAAGATCTGCCAGGCCAAGTCGAATATGCCGGATACTGAATTAATTAGAGATATGACTGATCTGCTAAAAGTAATGGCGGATGAAACCCGCATGCGTATAATAAGTGCTTTGTCCGAGTGTGAGCTCTGTGTATGTGATCTGGCAGAGATTGTTGAAGCCAGCCAATCGGCCGTTTCGCATCAGTTGAGAATATTGCGCCAGGCTCGCTTAGTCAAGTATCGCAAGGATGGCAGGAATACCTTCTACATGCTTGACGATGAGCATGTAGAGACTATTATCCGATTTGCGAGAGATCATGTTCAGGAAGCCTGAAATAATAAATGTTGTTAGGAGTGTAATGTAAGTATGGAGAATAAAATTAGCTTAAATATAGATAATCTTGGCTGCGCTAACTGTGCTGCCGGACATGAACACAGCAAATCATCATGGCGGCAAGCTTTTCCCAGGATCAAGGCTCTAAGATTTTTAATCGGGATAATTCCCTTTGTGGCTGCTCTGATAATAGAATCTGCTCAGCCGCTGACGGCTTTGATCTTGTATGTAGCCGCTTGGCTGATTCTAGGGATAGATGTTATTTACCAAGCTCTGCGCAAGTTGTTTTCTGGTCAGCTTTTTGACGAGAATTTTCTTATGACCGTCGCGACTATCGGTGCGCTGATAATAGGTGAGTATCCTGAAGCTGTTGCTGTTATGCTCTTCTATCAGATTGGTGAGATCTTCCAGGATATGGCAGTTAATCATTCTCGTTCATCGATTCGCGCTCTAACCAATTTGCGGCCTGATTATGCGAACCGACTGCATAATGCTGATGGAAATGAATATGACAAAATAGCACCTGAACAGGCAGTGCCCGGCGACCTGCTGCTGATAAGACCCGGCGAAAGAATTCCACTTGATGGCATTGTCATTGAAGGTAGTTCTGAAATTGATACATCAGCACTAACCGGTGAAAGTCTGCCTCAGCCAATAGGCGTTGAAGAGGAAGTGCTCGCCGGAAGCATAAATGGCGGAGGTCTACTGAAGATTCGCGTCGATAAGCCATATGCTCAATCAGCTATTGCCCGGATTATGGAAATGGTCGAACAGGCATCAGCACGTAAATCAAAAGCTGAGCTTTTTATTACCAGGTTTGCTGCCTGGTATACGCCGATAATGACAGTGATCGCGCTTATACTGGCGGTTGTGCCGCCACTAATACTGAATCAGCCTTTTGCAGATTGGATTTATCGAGCAATGATTCTACTGGTTATTTCGTGCCCGTGCGCATTGGTGCTATCAGTTCCTTTGAGCTATTTTGCCGGCATTGGAGCAGCATCTGCAAAAGGGATACTGGTAAAAGGAGGACAATTTCTGGATCGCCTCGCTGAAGTAAATCAAATTGTGTTTGATAAAACGGGAACATTGACGCAAGGTGATTTTAATGTTAGTGAGATTCATGCTGTATCAGACTGGAGCAGTGAGCAAATACTGGCTTTGGCAGCACTGCTCGAAGGTCCTTCTGACCATCCGATTGCTGTTTCAATCAAGCAGAAGGCTGCTGTTCAAGATGTAAGTAGAAGTCTAATATGTAACGATCAAAGAAATTATTTAAACAGACCAGGGTACGGAGTCCAGGCAGAAATTGATCAACATAGTTATAAACTAGGAAATGACAGGATGCTAAGTGAAAATAATGTTGTGGTACCCAGCGAGTTAGACGGACTTGACGCTGATGGACAGTATATATGGCTGGTTCAGGATTCAAGACTTATAGGAGCAATTAGAATATCAGATAATATCAGACCGGAAGCTGGAGAAACTCTATTCAATCTCAAAAAATTAGGTGTGTCTCGTATTGCCATGCTTACAGGGGACAGGCCGGCAGCTGCAGGGGCAGTAGTCGAAGAACTGTTGATTGATGAGTATTATGCCGGTTTGCTGCCAGGGCAGAAGGTCGAGTATCTTGAACAAATAATGAGCAGGCCTCAAGAAAATTCGAAGAACATTACTATGTTTGTCGGAGATGGCATAAATGACGCCCCTGTATTAGCCCGAGCAGATCTTGGTGTTGCCTTCGGCTCTGCTGCTGACGCAGCCGTTGAGAGTGCCGATCTCGTTATTATGGGTAATGACATTGGGAAGTTAACGGAATCTATCAAGCTGGGGCGAAGAACCGCTGCTATAGTCAAGCAGAATGTCGTTCTGACTTTGGGACTTAAGGTTCTCATAATGATGCTGGCAGTTGTTGGTTTGAGTGGTATCTGGCAGGCCGTATTTGCCGATGTTGGCGTTTCCTTGTTAGCTGTACTAAATTCATTAAGGCTGCTGCGCAAATAACGCGCAACAGCCTTAAAAACAACAAAATAAGATTATCTTATTCATTCACCCCATTGGAGCTTCGGTGCTTTTTCACCGCGGCTCTCTTTTACATAAGCAGCAGCTGACATGCCTGCCTTGGCGCCTTCTCCTACAGCTACGGCTACTTGCAGCAGACCACCTGTACAATCGCCGGCCGCATAAACACCCGGCAGATTGGTTGCCTGATCATTACTTGTAAGGATAACCTTGCCATCATTATCAAGGCCAAGTTTGAGTGCCAGATCAAGAGCGGAAGCTGTTCCTTCGGCAACAAAAATGCCATCAAAATCGAGCTTGCTGCCGTCATCAAGTTCAACACCGCCGACTTTCTCGTCACGACCATAAACGGAAACAATTTTACGTTTATCAAGTTCGATCTTATCATCAGAGAAGCTGCCTTCAAACTCTCTTCCGTTAGTTAACAGTACAATTCTACCAGCAAAAGCCTTGAGCTCGCTGGCTTCTTTGAGTGCGTACTCACCACTGCCTATAACCGCAACTGTTTTGCCGCGATAGAAGAAACCATCGCAAGTGGCACAATAGCTTACACCCTTGCCTTCATAATCCGAGAGTCCTTTTACCGAGGCCTTGCGCCTTGGTATGCCCGTGGACAGGACAACAGACTTAGCTTCGAAGGCTTCCTTAGTAGTGTGTACTGTAAAATTTTCCATCCAGCTGACCCCGGTAACTTCATCAGTAACCACCTCAACTCCAAGTCTGACCGCTTGATCAAGACTGTTCTTAAGCAGATCGGGTCCGCTGATGGGGTCTGTAAATCCGAGATAATTCTCGATCTTCTCGGCTTTTTCCAGTGCTCCGGAATCACGTCCGATAACCAGTACGCTTAAACCTGCTCTAACTGCGTAAACCGCTGCAGACAGGCCGGCGGGTCCTTTGCCGATTATGATTAGATCATGCATTTGTATTCCTCCCTATGTCAATTACAAGACTAAATTTTCTCATGTAATATATACTAATTCATCTCATCTGCCGGCACAAGTGACAGCGTTACATACGGAAGTTTCTTAAGAGGTATTTGTAACCAGAAACACCTGCTTCCATGTGCTGCCAAGTCCGGCAGACAACATCCTTAGAAGCAGGTGCTGTGTGTAGTTTTTTAGATTATACTATTTGTAAGTTAATCAGCCAATAATAGCCTTGAGATCCTCTTCTGCTGTGGTTGTCGGTCTGATACCGAACTGCTCCACCAGAACATTGAGTACATTTGGTGATACGAAGTAAGGCAGTGTTGGGCCGAGGTAGATGTTTTTGACGCCGAGGGCCAGCAATGTCAATAGTACACAAACGGCCTTCTGCTCATACCAGGAGAGTACGAGTGTCAACGGCAGGCTGTTGATGTCTGTCTCAAAAGCTTCGGCCAGAGCAACCGCTACTTTGATCGCTGAATATGAGTCGTTACACTGTCCCATATCCATAATACGGGGGAAAGATCCGATCTTGCCGATATCGAGATCATTGAAACGATACTTACCGCAGGCCAATGTCAAGATAAGTGTGTCTGCAGGTGATTTCGCGACAATATCAGTATAATAGTTACGTCCCGGCTTGGCTCCGTCACAGCCGCCAACAAGCATAATATGCTTGAGATCGCCGCCCTTTACCGCACCGATCACCTGATCTGCGACACTGAGTACTGTGTGATGACCGAAGCCGGTTGTCAAAACTGTACCACCGTTGATACCTGTCATGACCTTATCTTCGCTATAACCGCCGAGTTCAAGTGCTTTGGTGATAACCTGTGAGAAATCCTTGCCATCTTCTGAATCATTGATATGCACCAGGCCGGGATATTCAACAACAGCTGTTGTGAACACGCGATCTTTGTATGAATCTTTTGGCGGCATAAGGCAGTTGGTAGTAAAGAGGAAAGCCCCCGGAACTCCATCAAACTCCTTCTGCTGATTCTGCCAGGCAGTACCGAAATTACCCTTGAGATGCTCATATTTCTTCAGCTCTGGATAACCGTGAGCCGGCAGCATTTCGCCATGTGTGTAGATATTGATACCCTTACCTGCTGTCTGATCAAGCAGCTGCTTAAGGTCATGCAGATCATGACCGGATACAACGATAAAAGGACCCTTCTCGATAATAGTTGTTACTTCTGTTGGCACAGGATTGCCATAGGCTCCTGTGTTCGCTGCGTCAAGCAGCTCCATGCAGCGGAAATTATCCATGCCAAATTGCATGAGCAGCTCCAGCCAGTTTTCAACACTGTGATTGAGACCAACAGCACGCATATTTATGAAGAGTGCTTCGTTGACTTCCTTGTCAGTACGGCCAAGAACATAAGCGTGATAAGCGTAAGCACCCATACCTCTCAGACCAAGAAGCAACAATGAACGTAGAGATACCTGGTCAGGATCTCCTGTGAATAATTCATCGGCACTGGCGATATCAGGCTGAGGCATACAGGAACAGCATGAACCGCAGCCTTCGTTTACAGGACTGTGATTCTCAATTGTGAACTCAACGAGATTTATCATCTTCTGCAGACTCTCATCGTCGAAACTGACATTAGTAACGGTTGTAAACAAGCCTTCCATCATCAGTCTGGCATCAAAATCAGTTATATCCTGATCTTCCATGACCATGGCATAGCGGATCAGAGCATAAGTGAGCTCGTCCTGCAGGGCTGAAGTTGAAGGTTCTTTGCCGCACACACCTATGGTTGTGCAACCCTTGTTAGGTACTGTTTGTTCGCATTGGAAACAAAGCATGTCTGACATAAATTCTAAATCCTCCTGTGATTTGTTTTGTTCATTTTGTACTGTTCAACTTATATGTTGAGGTCATATAGACACATATAACTATGTTAATCTTCTAAAATGGTTCCGTCTGTGCTGATGGTTACGACCTGCCAGGGAATCATTTTGCCACTTGCCTGCAGAGCCTGTTTGACAGCCATCTCCAGCCCGCCGCAGCAGGGCACTTCCATACGCACAATTGAAACACTCTTGATTTCGTTAAGACTCAATATCTGTGCAAGTTTCTCTGCGTAATTTCCTGAATCAAGCTTCGGACAACCGATGGCAGTAATATGTCCCTTGATAAACTCCTGGTGGAAATTGGCTCTGGCAAAAGCCGCGCAATCTGCTGCGATCAGCAGTCTGGCATTATGATAATAAGGCGCCTGAACCGGTAACAGCTTGAGTTGACATGGCCATTGTCGCAATTCAGAAACAGTGTTTTCTGCCGGTTGCGCTATATTTGCAGATTGTGTTGGTTGCACAGGGGTTTCCTCGCGTTTCAAACTGCGTGCCTGGCTGCCGGGACAACCGGAAAAAACCGGAGCCGTAGCCTGACTGAAACTCTTCTGGGCAGACTCTTGTTTCATTTCCAGATCTGCCGGAGAACCAGGTGCAGGCATAGTAAACTCTTCAGCTCTGCGCTTCTCAACTGTTATCGCTCCGGTTGGACAGGCTGGCAGACAAGCGCCAAGTCCGTCGCAGTAGGCTTCAGATACAAGTTTGGCCTTACCGTTTACCAGAGCGAGAGCTCCTTCATGGCAACCGCTGATACATAATCCGCAACCGTCGCATTTTTCCTCATCAATATGAATAATATCTCTTTCAAGTACAGCCATTTCATAGTCTCCTTGTTTCGTGCTTGATAAACTTGCTTGTTCAACGTTGCCAAGTATACTATAATCATCTTGAATATTACGTAGCCATGGCTACGTAAGTTAAACGAGGTAATCTGATGATAGAACAATGGATCAACCAATATAAACTTACTGGCTTGTTTAATGGTTTAGAAGACGAAGAAATTCTGGGACTGATGCCCTGTTTTATGGCGGTTGAAAAAACAATGGCAAAAGGAGATATCCTTTTTCAAGCGGGTGAAGCTCAGAGTTCTATAGGTATTGTTGTTCAAGGTGAGATCCATATTCAAAAAGAAGATTTCGCAGGTCGTCGTTTTTTGGTTAATGTTCTGACAGCAGGAGATATGTTTGGTGAGGTTTCTGCTTTTGCCAATATTAATAAGTGGGCAAATACTGTTCTTGCCGGTGCTGATAGTGTAGTGATATTCATCAAAACTGAACGGATCAGCAAACCCTGCTGTCGTGTCTGCAAGGCTCATCAGCTGCTTGTCGAGAATATGCTGCGGATAGTAGCCGGCAAAGCGCTGCATATGAACTCAAGAATCAATTATTTGAAATTACGCGGGATGCGAGAAAAAATAGCGTCATTCTTGTTGCAGCAGATTGCTAATAGCGGTAGATCCACCTTCGATCTGCAGATGAACCGAGAGGCTTTGGCTGACTATCTAAATGTTTCCAGGCCTTCGATGTCCAGGGAGCTTGGACGCATGAAGGATGAGGGAGTTATTGATTTTTATCGTTCTTCTTTTGTGGTTAAGGATGTCGAGGCGCTGAAACTTATGATTTGAAGTGCGATTGCTTGTTTGCCGGTTGATTTAAGACTGGTGTGAGGACTAAAATAGAGTGAGAACAAATTGATTTGCACATATAATATATTGCAGGAGGAAACCACTATGACAACTCATAATATTATGATTGTAAAAGTAAACCACAGAATTCATCAGGCTGAGTCCCTGCAGAAGGTCTTATCACAGTACGGCTGCAGCATCAAGACGAGATTGGGCTTGCATGAGGCTGGTGATGCCTGTGCCAACGATGGTTTGATTGTTTTACAGCTTGTTGAAGGTCAGGATGATCTTGACAATTTCGCTAAGGAACTTGACGCTCTTGAAGGTATTGACGCCAAGCTTGTGAGAATTTGATTTGATGAGAGATATAAGATTAGAACAATTAGCTGCCATGCTGCTTGGACACTCTCTGAGGCTGGAGCGTGGTGATATAGTGCAAATTCGCGCCTCTATTGAAGCTATGCCACTGGTAAAAGCTCTCTACAGACGTGCTGCTGAACTTGGCTTATATTTACTTGTTCAATGGCAGGATGAGGAAATCAGTCGAATGAACTATGAGCTGCTTGACCCCGACAGGGAAGAAACCTTGAGTTTTTTACGTTTGACTGGTGAGTGGGAATTGCAAAAGTGTCAGAACATTCAGGGATATTTAACTATAAGAGCACAAAGTAATGATCAAGAGCTGCGTGAGGTTGAGACCAGAAGAATCGAAATGAGCGCACGCGCTGCCGAACAGGCTTCTGACTGTATAATAAATCATCGGCAATGGGCGTTGTTTTACTGGCCGACTCCGGCACAGGCACAAAAGGCCGGCAGCAGTTACGAACGCTGGCTTGATCATGTGCTTGCTGTAAGTTTGATTGATTATGAGAAATTGTATCAGGCTGAACAACTTCTGGCTGCGAGGATGGAGGCTGCTGACAAGGTAAGAATAAGCGCTCCGGGAACCGAGCTTGATTTTTCCATCGCCGGTCTTCCTGCTGTAAGCTGCTATGGCAGACGAAATGTCCCGGATGGTGAGGTCTATACCGCACCTGTGCTAAATAGTGTTAATGGACACGTTGCTTACAATGTGCCCTCAAATCACTGGGGGCAGACATATGAGAACATAGTTCTTGAGTTTGAGCATGGTAAAATTGTTTCTGCTGATTGTAAAGGTGATACTGCAAAACTCAGAGAGATTTTTGCCTCTGACGAGGGAGCCTCCTACATAGGTGAGTTTTCTTTTGGTGTTAATCCATTGCTTCGCGAACCTGTGGGCAATACTCTGTTTGATGAGAAAATTACCGGATCGATTCATTTCACACCTGGTAGAGCCTACGCAAAAGCTGATAACGGAAATCGCTCATCACTTCATTGGGATCTGATTCAGATTCAACGTCCGGAATACGGTGGTGGTGAAATCTGGTTTGATGGTCAGCTTATTCGCAGAGATGGTCTGTTTGTTCCACAAGATCTGCAAGCCCTTAACCCTGAGAATTTACTCGCTTAAATCCTTGTGCTCAGGTGCACTTGACCATATAAGCGTATTCTTATAATATTTGTGAATGACCGATAAACGAGGAGGCATACAATGCTGGATATTAATTTGATCAGAAGCAACCCTGATATGGTTCGTGAAAAATTGGCCAGGAAAGGCTATGAAGTTAATTTTGCCGAGTTCCTGGAGCTTGACGCCAACCGTCGTCAACTGATAGGAGAAACTGAGAGGCTAAAAGCAGAAAAAAATAAAACTTCAGCCGAGATCCCGAAACTTAAGAAGGAGGGTCTTGATACAACAGAAGTCATGGCCCGGATGAAACAAGTTTCTGATCAGACAAGGGAAATTGATGAACAGCTTGCTGAACTTAACGCCAGACAGCAGAGTTTTCTTGAAGCCCTGCCTAATCTGCCGGCTGATGATGTCGTCGCGGGCGGCAAAGAAAATAATGAAGTTATAAAAGTAGTCGGTACTAAACCAGAATTTGCTTTTGCTGCGCGCCATCATGTTGATATAGTTGAAAAATTGGGTATCATTGATTATACCCGTGGTGCCAAGCTTGGTGGCAGCGGCTTCTGGGTTTATCGCAAGGATGGCGCTTTACTTGAGTGGGCTCTACTCAATTATTTCATGTCCTGCCATCTGCGGGATGGCTACGAAATGATGTTTCCACCACATATTTTGACTTATCAGTGTGGCTATACAGCCGGGCAGTTCCCGAAATTCAAGGATGATGTTTTCCAGCTGCGCAGAGATGATGGTGAAGATTTCACCCACTTCATACTGCCGACGGCTGAAACCGCGCTCGTTAATCTGCATCGCGATGAAATTTTGAGTGAAGAAGAATTACCTCTTAAATATTTTGCTTATACGCCATGTTATCGCAAGGAGGCCGGAAGTTATCGCGCTGAGGAACGCGGGATGATACGTGGACATCAATTTAACAAAATTGAGATGTTCCAGTATACAACACCGGAACAGTCAGATGCCGCGCTTGAAGAACTCGTGGCAAAAGCTGCTGAGCTCGTTGAGGGTCTTGGGCTGCATTTCCGTATCAGTAAATTGGCGGCTGGTGATTGCAGCGCTTCAATGACAAAAACATATGATATAGAAGTGTGGATTCCGAGTATGGATGATTATAAAGAAGTAAGTTCAGCTTCAAATGCCGGCGATTATCAGTCCAGAAGAGGTAATATGAAGTTCCGTCGCCAGTCTACCGGAAAAACAGAATTAATGCATACTCTCAATGCATCCGGTTTGGCTACAAGTAGAATTCTGCCGGCGCTTGTCGAACATTATCAGCAGGCGGATGGCAGTGTGATTATTCCTGAGGTTCTGCGTCCTTGGATGGGTGGAAGAGAAAAAATAGAAGTCAAATAATCTTAAAACAGAACCGTACAGTAACTGTACGGTTTTTGTGTTAAAATAATGTAAATCAATCAACTGCTGCAGAATGAAGTTGACTGATGCTGAGTATGAAAGGGGTAATGACTATGCTGGTACGGAATTGTGCAGGTGGTGTTGTTTTCAACAAGGATAAAGTGCTTCTTCTGATGAATGAGAAGCATGAATGGGTGTTCCCGAAAGGTGTAATGCGTACGGGCGATTTTCCTGATGAGGTTGCTGTCAAGAGAGTTCTTGTCGAAGCAGGAGTCAAGGCCAGAATCATATCAGCTGCAGGTAGAACAAATTATGAGTTCTACTCTATTTCCAGACAACGTCCTGTTGCAAATAAAATCATCTGGTATATTATGACTACTGAAGAAGATAAGGTAACCCCTAATGTAGCTCAGAATTTTGCTGATGGTGGCTTTTTCTCTGTTGAAGAAGCTATTGAGAAGGTTACATATAGTCAGGACAGGTCTTTGTTGATGCTGTCCTATCAGAAATATAAGGAGCTTGTCTGATTATTAATGCGCACCTCTTATCTTACGGTCAGCCGTAATGCCCGTATAGAAATTGAAGAGAGACGTTCGACATTTATTGGTTTCTGTCAGCCTCTCGCTGACGAAGATGAAGCAATTGCTTTTGTCAGTGGCATCCGAGCTGAGTTCCCGGATGCCACTCATCATGTGTATGCCTGGTTGCTTGGCGGTGACAGACAATTGCAGAAATATTCAGATGATGGCGAACCACAAGGTACAGCAGGTATTCCGGTGCTTGATGTATTGCGTAAGTCCGGTATTGAGAATGCCGGAATTGTTGTAGTACGCTATTTTGGCGGTGTTTTGCTTGGTGGTGGAGGTCTTGTACGTGCCTACGGCAAAGCAGCTTCTATGGCTCTTGAGGCTGCTTTGCCAATCACAATGCAGTTATCCTGCCGTTACAGAATCGTTGTTCCGTACACCTATATTGATAAATTGAAGTTTCAGCTTGAAAATGAAGGCTTCTGGATCGGCAGTACCGAGTATGGTCTTGATGTTGAGTTTGTTGTCGGTGCGAAGCCGGAACATGTTGATCGCATGCTTGAGATATGCACTGACCAGACAGCAGGTTCGGCGCTCATTGAAGAGGCGGATCGAGCTTTTGTCCCGCTGCCACCGCCTGACCCTCCACCTGATAGCACAAATTAAGCTGTTATCTGTATAATTACAATTAAGGAAGAAATTTTGGAGGTTATATAATGTCAGGTCATTCAAAATGGAATAATATTAAAAGAAAAAAAGGTGCTGCCGACGCACAACGCGGCGCTGTATTTACAAAAATAGGTCGTGAGATCCAGGTCGCGGTGAAGCAGGGCGGACCGGATCCCGATAACAACAGCCGACTGAAAGATGTCATAGCTAAGGCCAAGGCCAACAATATGCCCAATGACAATATTCAAAGAAGTATAAAAAAAGCGTCTGGCGCCAATGATACGGATAATTTTGAAGAGATAATTTATGAAGGCTACGGACCGGGTGGTATAGCGGTTATGGTCAAAACACTTACCGACAATCGCAATAGAACTGCCGGAGATATCAGACATTTGTTTGATAAATTTGGTGGCAATATGGGAACAAATGGATGCGTTTCTTTTCAGTTTGAAGAAAAGGGCTCTTTGATTATTTCTCGAGAAGATTATCCTGAGCTTGACGAGGAATCGGTTATGATGGACGCGCTTGAAGCAGGAGCTGAAGATTTCGCTGCCGATGAGGATTCCTTTGAAATAACTACATCTCCGGAGGACTATTCAACTGTTCGTGATCAGCTGGAAACACAGAACTATACTTTTGCCGATGTTTCACTTGGCCCGGTTCCTACAGTTTGGGCCAAGCTCGAAGATGAAGAGCTAATTGATAAAATGGAAAAAATGATTGATCGCATGGAAGAGCTTGATGATGTCCAGGAAGTATTTCATAACTGGGAACAGGACTAAGATGGTCCAGGAGGCGCAGAGCAGTGACGCCGCTGTTTGATAAAAAGAAGAAAAATCTGCAGAAAAATTCCACGCAGTCGGCTCAGGAAGTCTCTGAACAGACCGGGCCGCTGCGTGGGCTTGGCAGGATTTCGGAAGCTGTTAACAGAACTGTAGCAGAAAGAACAGCTGTAATTGAAGAGAAGCAGCGTGATAATCTGCGTGAGATGCTTTCTGAGATTGCTGTTATTGCTTTTGTTGGACCAAGCGGCACCGGCAAAAGTACCCGTGCTGTTGCTGTTGCCCGTAAACATCAAATTCACTGGTTGATCGACGATGGTCTGCTGATCAATGGCAGCCGGATTGTCGCCGGCTCATCTGCTAAAAAAGCATCATCCAAGCTTGAATCTGTAAGACAAGCCTTATTTGCTGATGAAACGAGAGCTGCGGTTATGAGGCGTGCCCTGGCTGAGCATAAACCGGCGGCGCTGATGATTTTAGGCACATCAGATGGTATGCTGACAAAAATTTGTAATAATCTCTGGCTGTCGCAGCCTTCCATGTTGATCAGGATTGAGGATATCTCTACTGAAGAGGAAATGAGACAGGCCAAGCATACCAGAATGTCTGAGGGTAAACATACAATTCCTGTACCAAGCATGGAAATTAAACATGAGTTTTCTGGATATTTCGCCGACCCTATTTCCAAATTAAGAAGGCGTCTTGACCGTGAACGCGGAATAGCCCCGGTTGTTCCCGATTCTGAACGAACTGTTGTGCGTCCGACTTTTTCCAGTTTAGGCAGTTATTCAATTTCTGATGAGGCCATGCGCATGATGATTGAATTGATTTTGACACGGATAAAAGGGGTAGCAGGACTGGTTGGGTTCAAAACTTCAACAGAAGTTTATGGAGTTGTATTCTCTCTCGAGTTGGCGATATACTATGGGTTCAACGCACAAGTTGTTCTTGGAGACGTTCAGCGCAAGGTCAGCCAGCTTGTGGAGGAATATACATCAGTAAACGTTATGGCCGTCAATGTCAAGGCTATCAGAGTAGTACACAGCAGCTGACATATTACAGCTATGTAATGTAATTTGTAATTTTGGCGGCCGCAAACCTGGAGGTTTATGTGAAAGATAAAATATATACTATTCCCGTACATGATGCTTACCTGTCAGATGCTGCCTGTCCTCTTTGCGAACTTGAAAAGGCAGCTGAGAAGAATCTGCTCGAGTATTATCTTGGCCCTGCGATGATGGAACCAGATATACGTGTTACCACTAATGATAAGGGCTTCTGCCGGGATCATTGGAAGCGTTTATATCTAAGTGAGGAAAATAGGCTCGGGCTTGGGCTCGTTCTTCATACCCATATAGATGACTTGTGTAAAAATCTTGGCACTATTCTTGATAAGAGCGTTCCTGATAAGCGCAAAGGAATGTTTAACGGAAAAGATAAAAGCTATCGACAACGTATTGAGAAGGCTGCGGAGGCGGTTGAAGCACGTGCGGGCAGCTGCCTGATTTGTGATCGCATAGCTTATACTATGGATAGATATATAGAGGTGATTTTCTATCAGTTTTTTCATGAACCGGAGTTTAGACAACATTTCGCGGCGAAAAACGGTTATTGTCTGCCTCATCTGGCGGATCTGCTACGCGGTGCAGCAAAACGTCTTGATCAAGATGAAGCAGCTCAGCTTCTTGCGGTGTTGACAGCTCAGCAAAATGGCACAATGAATAAGCTGCGTGAAGATGTCGAATGGTTTACTTTGAAGTTTGATTACCGTAATGCCAAGGCGGATTGGAAAAATAGTAAGGACGCTCTGCCACGTGCTATTCAGCGTTTGACAGGCTGCCGTGATCTTGAATAATTGAAAAATAGGAGGGTGCTGAGTGATCATGTCAAGAAGGAAGGTTGCTGCTGTTGTGGAAAATGGCGCTGTTATGCCACAATCGCTGCTCATTGATAAAGATATCAATTCGAATCGATTAGTTGTGGTATTTCGCAATGATCGGCTTGAAGGTGATGACGGTGAGCTTGGCCGGAAACTGCTTGTACCTTATCTTGAAGCTCTGCTGCGCTTATCGGAAAAACCCAGGGCTTTATTGTTTTACAATACCGGCGTACGCCTACTAACAGAACATTCTGAAGCAATAAAATTGCTAAGTAAGTTTGAGAAGGAAGGGTGTGAACTTCTGGCCTGCAACTTGAGCCTGATGCATCTTGGACTTAGTGGTAGTTTGCTGGTGGGGGAAATCAGTACTCAGGAGATAATGTTGGAACGACAAATCAAGGCTGATAAAATACTCTGGCCCTGAGACTAAAAAATGCTCAGATGAGGCCTGTTTTACATATGCGTATATCGTGACGCCGGTTATTTCGATCGGCAATAAGGAGGAACAAATGAATATTTGGCATGACATATCTGATTCACGTATTAAACCGGAAAAATTCATGGCTGTTATTGAAATCCCAAAAGGCGGCAAGCAGAAGTATGAACTTGATAAGGCTACAGGCATGCTGAGGCTTGATAGAATTCTGTATACTTCAACTCATTATCCTGCTAATTATGGTTTTATTCCCAGGACCCTTGCTGATGACGGCGACCCGCTTGATGTACTTGTTCTCTGTACTGAGAATTTGCAGCCGATGTGCCTTGTTGAATGTTATCCTATTGGTGTTTTCTCCATGACTGATAATGATGAGCTTGACGAGAAAATAATAGCGATTCCTTTTGAGGAGCCGCAAATGAACCATTGGCGCGACATGCAGGATCTGCCTCCACATGTTTTTTCGGAAATACAGCATTTTTTCTCGGTATACAAATCACTTGAACATAAAGAAACCAGTATGCAGGAAGTTGAGTGTGCTGATACGGCAAGGCAAGTAGTTTCAAAATGTCTGGACGCTTACAGAGTGCATTTCCGCATTCATGACTGAGAGCTTGAACAGGTCTGCTCAGATGAAGTTATAAACATATTAGGTTCAGCTCCAGCTGCTTGATTGTCTTGCGAAAATATCCGCAAGCATCGGATCAAACTGGCTGCCGGCATTTTTTATAATTTCATGACGGGCGTAAACCGCAGAGGCTGCTTTGCGATATGGACGATCGCTTGTGATAGCGTCAAAGGTGTCGGCTATAGCTACTATTCTGGCTCCGAGGGGTATTTCCTCGCCGTGGAGTCTGCGTGGATAACCTGAACCGTCCCACCTTTCGTGGTGGCATAAGACGCTCTCTGCCAGATCATTTGCTCCGTAGACTGTATTTAGAATTCTGAAACCTATTTCCGGATGTTTACGCATGCGCGCCTTTTCATTTGTGTCCAGCGGACCACGCTTGTCGAGAACTGTATCGCTGATAGCTATTTTGCCGATATCGTGCATCATGCCTGCTACTCTAATTTCCCGCAGCGCGCTGTCACTTAATCCCGCGGCCTCGCCAAGTTTGGCACAGAGCCAGCCGACCCTTCTTGAGTGAAGCTCTTCTCGTGGATGCGTTTCGTTCAGTGTTTGGACAATAGTATGAATTCGTCGGCCGCGTATGCCCGGACTCTCGATCATTTTTTGTTTATACATGTTATTTTCTGCCAGACTGAATAGTTTGCTTGCGGATATTTCTAAAACTGATCCTGCGGAACTGCCAAAACTGTAGGATAAGCCTGTCGAGTTATGCTCAACAGAAGAAAATATCTGACGCAAAGTCATAACCCTCTTCTCTGCCTCTATGATATCTGATTCAGGCATAATAATAACAAACTCATCGCCGCCTGCTCGGAATACAAGTTCACCGCTGCGGCATTGCGAGCAGATGATTTCTGCAGATAATTGCAGAAGCTGATCGCCGAATTCATAGCCAAAAGAGTCATTTATTTGCTTGAAACCATTAGCGTCTGCCATTATAACAGCAATTGAATTTCTATTAGTCTGAGGAAAATCATTTAAAAATCGCATCAAAGAAGACCTGCCCGGCAGGCCTGTCAGATAGTCATAATCTTTGATTTTATCGAAGAGCTTCAGAGCAATTTTGAAACTGTCATAATAGTTTGACATTGTGACCTCCCTGAGCTGTATATATAAGCTTATATCATTATGGAAATTTGGCGTCAAATTAAATTGTGACTGTTAATATATTGCGGAAGTGTTACATATGGCCTTGTTCTGACAAAATTTGATTAATATAATGATTGAGTATGGGAGGAAATAAGTATGTATATTCCAGCAAGTCTGATGACTATATTTGGCGCTACCGGTGATTTAACTCGCAGGAAGCTGCTTCCGGCGCTTTATCAACTGCATCAGCAGGGTTACCTGCCGTCTGAGTTCGCGGTTCTGGCAATAGGCCGCAGAGAGAAGAGTACCGATATTTTCCGGCAGGAAATGAGAGAAGCTGTTACCAAGTACGCCAGCAGGAAATTCAGCGAAGAGGTATGGGCAGAGCTTGAGCGGCGCATAGAGTATTTGCAGATGGACTTCCAAAATGAAGAGGCTTACGAGAAACTCGCACGAAAAATCAGCAGCGGCAGGGAGCAGGGAAAATACGCGTCAAACGATCTGTTTTATCTGGCTGTTGCCCCGGATCATTTCGGTACGATTGTAAATAGTCTTAAACAGGCCGGTCTGGTGCATTGTGATGTCGAGAGCACGGACTTATCTGAGGATGGGAAAAACAATCCTTGGCAACGGCTTGTCATTGAGAAACCTTTTGGCAAAGATTTGAATAGTGCCGCTGAGTTGAATCGCGTGATCACTGATGTTATTCCTGAACGAAATATTTATAGAATAGATCATTATCTGGCAAAAGAAATGATTCAGAATATTACCATGCTGCGTCGTCAAAACGCTATTTTCGAACCTCTTTGGAATCATGACTATATTGATAATATTCAGATAAGTGTACTTGAACATGAAGGTGTAGGTTCGCGAGGCGGATACTATGATAAAACTGGCGCGCTCAAAGATATGATCCAGAACCATCTTCTGCAACTTGTTGCTGTGCTGGCTATGGATCTGCCTTCGATCAATCAATCGGAAAATGTCAGAGATGAGAAGGTTAAATTGCTTAGTTCACTTCACAGTCTGATAAACAGCAATAATATGCCTGTCGTGCTTGGACAGTATGAGAGTTACAGACAGGAAGAAAAGGTAGATCCTGGCTCGTCAACCGATACTTTTGTCGCGCTGAAGCTGGTGCTGGATAACAAGCGTTGGTCAGGTGTTCCATTTTACCTTGTTACCGGCAAGAAAATGGCTGAAAAAGCCGCTCTTGTAACTATTGAGTTCAAAAAACCGGAAACTGCTGACCATAAGGATGTGCAGGCCAATCTACTGCAGATTGGCATACAACCCCGCGAAGGAATACACTTGAAATTAAATACAAAAAAGCCTACAGTTATTGATGAGATGGATGTAGCTGAGATGGAATACTGTCAGAGTTGCCAGTACAATTTCAACACTCCTGATTCTTATGAGAAACTCCTGCTTGATGTAATGTTGGGAGATTCTACAAGATTTACACGTTGGGACGAACTTGAATTATCCTGGAAGCTGACTGATGAGATCGCGGCGTATTGTCGTACAGAGGTTCATCTTGATACTTATGAAGATAATACGTGTGGTCCGGAATCAGCGGTTGAAATGCTCGCAAGAGATGGACGCAGATGGTGGCATCTGGCAGAGGATGGCAGTGCGCCCGAGGCTTATACATGCAGAACTCTTGAACAGGAAACAGACAGAAAAGAAAATTCAACAGAAGACGTGGACAGCGCACACGGTGAAGACTGTGGCTGCTGCGACGGGAGGTGCAAATGATTATTTATGACGTAACCATGACTATTCACGAAGGCATGCAGGTGTATAAAAACAATCCTGAGAAGAAGCCTGAGTATAAGGTTACAAGAGATTTCAAAGATTCACCTGCTCATGAGAGCAGGCTGGCCATGGATATGCATACGGGTACGCATCTTGATATGCCTTTGCACTTCCTTCCGGATGGACAAACAGTAGAGACGCTTGATTTGACCAGAGTTGTAACAGGCTGCCGTGTTCTTGACTTAAGCCATGTCGAGGATGCTATTCACGCTGATGATTTAGTACCTTTTAATATTCAGCCTGATGAAACGATTCTTTTCAAAACCAGAAACTCAGCAGTTAACCAGTTTGACCCCGGTTTCGTTTATCTTGCGGAAGATGGAGCTAAGCTTCTGGTAGAACTTGGTATTAATTGTGTGGGTATAGATGGTTTGGGTATAGAGAGATCGCAAGCGAATTATGGTACTCACAAGTCACTTCTTGGCGCTGATATTGTAATTATCGAGGGCTTAAGACTGCAGGAAATTAATCAGGGCTACTACTTCCTTGTAGCTGCACCGTTGAAAATAGCCGGAGCAGAAGCCGCGCCGATGCGAGCTCTTCTTATTGAGCGTGATAATCCTAATGCCGCTTCTGATGAAAATCCGCTAATTTCTCTTTGAACATCGTTGGGCAAATTGATTTGTAAAAGCAAGAAATAAAGGAGCTGGCCACATATGTGGTCAGCTCCTTTATTTTTAAAGCAATTAGATAATAACAATTTACTTAATATCTCTGCGATTGAAAGAATCAAGTGCTGTATATATCATACATACAACTGCGATTGTTATATAAATCAGAGAGAAAACAAGTGTTGTTTCGTTCTGATTTTCCATGAAGTAATTTTGTTCAGCGAAGGGGAAAAATTTACTGATCAGACTAAGATGATTAAAAGGTAGGAATTTAATCCATTCAGCTGCAGGCAGTATGAATAGCAGCTCACTTGCCAGGCTTACACCGAAGAAGGATGCCATGCTGATACCTACTGAAGCCGCTGTGTTGCGTGTCAACACTGACAGCATCAGCGCAAAAGACATAAACACTATGACATCAAGCAAACGAACACCTTGTCCGGCAAGAAGATAAACAAAAGGATTTAATGATCCTGCCTTGCCGCTTACAGCAAAAACATAAGGCTGCAAAGTGTCGAGTCCGAAAAATATTCCTGTCAGAATGATTACAAGAACATAGTGGACAATCATGCCAACTATTCCTACGGTCAGTAAAGACATTAGCTTGGCTGTAAAAATTTTCCAGCGTTTTACCGGTGCTATAATCAGTGATTTGATTGATCCTGTAGCTATTTCCTGTGACACAGCTCCGCCGGCGAGAATCAATATCATTAGAACTATCATCGATGTGCCGAAGCCGACCATCGTTGATACCGCGGCCTGACCAAGCCCTTCAGAAGTATATTGACTGGCCAGCATATCGTTCTCCGCCCGGTAGAGTAAAACAGCCAGATCATTTTCCAACTCCCCGTACTTGTCCGGTGTCAGAGGTTTGACGCCTTCGTTGCCGGTATAGTCAATGCCTTCGGCAAGTGAAGTTTTGATATTCTCAAATTCGCTTAGCGTCTGCTGGATCATGTAGTCGTTTCCTGAAGACTCGATTCCGCCTGTAGGATCCAGTTTGTACCAGAGCTCGAGCTTCTCAGTACTTATGACTTTTTGATCATTTGACATTGTCTGATCTGCTTCAATCGCGTCTGACTCGAGCTCTATGTATTTTTCGAAGCTGCGTGCCTTGAGAATTTCTTCACAAGTGCTTAACTTTGCTTCTATATCTTCGGCTGACGCCTGATCTTCGGTTGTGCGTTCTGCTTCCGGCGGAAGAGCGGCAAGTTCAGATTCTAAATCACTAATCTTATAAAGTGTTCTGGTCAGATAAGTTTCTGGACCAATCAGCATAATATTTTCTTTTATAGCCAACTGATACATTTCGTATTCTCTTTGTAGTGAACTAAGCTGATAAGCTAATTGCTGATATTCTGCCGGGTTATCTTCCTGATCTGTCGCGTCAAGCTGATTCTGCAGATCTTCCTCCTGTGCCTTGAGATTGGCTGATATTTGCTCCATCTCTTCAAGCATCCAGGATTGGTCATCTTGATAGTAACCATCCTGCTGCATCATCCTCTCCTGGAGCTTCATCAGACCGGACAGACCTATCATGCCAACTACCATTATCGCAGCCATTACCAGAATGCTGATCTTCTTCGATATTTTTATCATTTCATTTAAGTACAAAGCTCTGATCTTACTCAATGTTCAATCCTCCGCCCGTGACCTGCAGGAAAGCATCCTCCAGCGATGAATCTTGTCTGTTGACTCCGTAGAGATTTATACCCTGCATGGCCAAAAGCCGTATTACAGCCGGTACCTTGTCAGTCTCCAGTAAGAGTTCGATATTATCCTGAGCGATATTTTTTATCTGTTCACCATAAACGGGCTCGAGGATTTTTGTGGCCTCGTCGATTTGGCTTGTGATGAAACGATAAGTGGCCGCCGGCTGGCTGAGCCCGGTTAGTTCGCTCACAGGTTTAACATCGAGAAGTCTGCCCTGATGTATAATCGCTACGCGGTCGCACATTAATTGCATTTCGCTAAGCAGATGGCTTGAGACTACGACGGCCGTGTTTTCTTCGTGGGCGAGGCGTTTCAAAATATCACGCAGCTCACGAATTCCTGCCGGATCGAGTCCGTTTGTCGGCTCGTCCAGTATCAGAAGTCGCGGCTTGTGCAGAAGCGCCTGTGCCAGTCCGATACGTTGTTTCATACCCAAAGAGTATTTTTTTACTTTCTCATTCATTCTGCCTTGCATGCCTACAAGTGCTGCTGCTTCCTGTATTCGCGCTTTATCGACACCCTTATGCAGTCTTGCGTACATCTCAAGATTGGTTTTGCCGGTGAGATCCTGATACAATTCCGGATTTTCAACAATTCCGCCAAGCTGCTCCATGGCCAGCTCATAATCTTCATCAATTCTCTTGCCTGCAATGGATATTGTTCCGCTATCGACACTTAAAAAACCCATAACCATTTTCAGGGTTGTCGTTTTGCCGGCGCCATTTGGTCCGAGAAAACCGAAAACTTCTCCGGCTCGTACTTCGAAGCTGATATCATCAATGATTTTCTTGCGTCCGAACGATTTGCTCAGTCGCTCAATTTTTAGTACTGACTCCATTTTTTCCCCTTTCGCCAGGTTTAATAAAAAGATTTATATGAAGTGTCCCATCTTACAGGTTGATACAGATTCGCGTAAACCAGTTTCCACTCGCCGTCGATTTTCTGGAGCATAATTGTATCGCTGGTTTCTTCAACTGTTCTGTCTGTGTCTGAAGTGTTTTCGCTGATACTGCGCTCAACGGCTGATCGACTGCGAAAAACAACAGTAACTTCGTTGCCGCTGAAACTGAGAGACTCGAACTTGACTATTTCCTTCGTATACTCAAGAATTCTGTCCGCGCTGTCTGCCTGGTACTCCAGATCATTTTTTATTCTATCGAGAGCCAGCTTGCGAATTCTCTCGTTGTCAATATACCAAGGCGCAATATCGGTTTCCATACTGGCGAGGTATTTGTCGAGTTCTTCCTGGGGCATTGGTTCAGTGCTGTCGCGCCAGTTTTCCGGCAATAGCGAGTAACTAATCTCACTTGCTGTGTAGTCGCGGCAGATTTGCTCGATAGCTGGCTTCTCTGCCGCCTGGCTGATCGAGGTGGCGACCAGATAGATTGACACAACTATCAGAATCGCGACAGTGAGCAAAATCCCCCTGTTCATTTTCTTAACGATATTCTTCATCATACCTTCCAGATCCGTAAGACACAGACCTGTTTTCCTCCTGTGTTAATTTCTTCTGGTTGATTGATACATGTTAATATTATCATGATAGATTATGCTGTGCCGGCCGCTCCGGTAATTATAGTGTAAAGATTCACATTAATAATGTTTGTTTAATTTCAGCCGAAATATGAGACCGGATATATTACATGGTCGTGTTTGGGGTTCAGATCTGAGAGTTCGCGATCCGACAGCATCATAGCCCGGCAAACAGAGAACCAACCGTAACGTGATCTTATATCATCTATGGTTCGCTCGAGCTGTTCCATTTTCTGCCTGTGATTGTCATCTGACCAGAATTGAAGCTGTTTCTCGTCCTCCTGACTTATCAGATCTGTGCCGCGAACACCGATGCTTCTGACTGGTCTTTCCCAACTGTACTCTCGAACAAATAGCGCCAGAGCCGCTTCGGCGATATCTCCTGAAAGATAGGTTGGCTGCCGCAGTTTCTGCTGCCTTTCAAAAGAAAACAAGGCGTTATCACGAACACTGATTTGTACCGTGGAACATTTGAGTTTCTGATCGCGTAGTCTTGCGGCCACACTCTCAGAGAGGATATGTACTGTCACACTTATATCTTTCATATTTATCAGATCTCTTGGCGTGGTCGTACTGTTTCCTACCGATTTAATCTGCTCGCTGCAGTCTGTTTCCTGGACGGGCTGATCATCAAGACCATTAGCGAATTGCCAGAGCATAGTTCCCCATTTGCCGAGATAACTCTTCAGATAATCAGGGTCACACCTGGCTATGTCGCCAATTGTTTTTATATTGACGCGGGTGAGTTTGCCGCGCGTGGCTCTGCCGACATAGAGAAGTTCACTTGCCGGCAGAGGCCAGACCAGGCTGCGATAATTAGCTCTGGTTATTACTGTGATCGCGTCAGGCTTCTTCATATCGCTTCCGAGTTTGGCGAAAATCTTGTTAAATGAAACTCCTATGGAGACGGTGAGTCCTAATTCGTTCTTCATTCTCTGTCTGATCTGCTCTGCTATTTCAGTACCGCTGCCACGCGTGCTGCCGCTGACGTCAAGCCATGATTCGTCAAGTCCAAATGGCTCGACCTGAAGCGTATATTCTTCGTATATTTTCCGGGCTTTGCGGGCATAGAAGAGGTATCTGGGATAGTCAGGAGCGACGACGTGCAGCTCCGGACATTTCTGTTTGGCTTGCCAGATTGCTTCTCCGGTGATTATCCCGAGCCGCTTAGCTAACTGGTTTTTTGCCAGCACAATGCCGTGCCTGGCCAGCGGATCTCCGCAAACAGCTACCGGCAGATCGCGAATGGCCGGGTTCATCAGGCATTCGACGCTGGCATAGAAATTATTCATATCTGAATGCAAAATTATTCTATCCTGCGTCATAAAACAATTACTCCTTACAAACCGAACTATTGTTCGTTTATTTTATGCCCGTTTGCTCTTTTTTGCAATAGTTGTATTTCCGAGTAATAAAATAATTTCTCTCCCGGCAAAAGTCTAAGAATGAGTCTAAAATGCAAGAACATAGTAAAGAGACTTGCTTAAAATGTTGTAGATAAAAACAGTTTGGCAAAAAACGTAAATTGAAATACGTCCAAAAAGACTTAATAGAAGGCTTCGCAAGGTGAGTTGTGTGTGATGTGTACAAAGAGTGATACAAACAAAATGAAATATTATATATAATAACTTGCAAATATCTATTGACGAACTACTTAATATGACCTAAAATGAGGACAGCTAATAGATGAGGCGCACGAATCAGAAGCTTAACAAAACAGTGTGAAGGAGGTAGTGGCATGAAGAAGCTCGAGATTATTATCAGGCCCGAGAAGCTTGAAGAGGTCAAGTCAATTCTTCATCAATGCGGCGTTACCGGTCTGATGATTACCAATGTTATGGGTTATGGCAATCAGCGTGGTTTCACCCAAATGTACAGAGGAACAGAATTTGAGGTAAATCTTCTGCCGAAGATAAAAGTAGAGACTGTTGTATCGGCGGATAAAGTGGCGTGCATTGTTGAAAATGTTCGCGGGGTAGTTGCAAGTGGAACTCCTGGTGACGGTAAAATATTTGTCTATGCTGTTGAAGACGCCATTAGAATCCGTACTGGTGAGTCGGGCGGCAGTGCTCTCTGACGATCTATCGTGTTTAAGATTTGTTCTATTTACAGTAGTATGATTATTTGATTTCGGTGGAATAGAACCGAATTGTTATCGAAGGTGATGACTTAGCGCATCTCCTTTTTTTGTATTCAAAAAAGAGGTGAAATATATGGAATTGTCTCAATTGCTTAACATTGTATGGGTTATGGTCGGTTCAGTACTGGTCTTCTTCATGCAGGCAGGTTTTGCCATGGTGGAGACCGGCTTCACCAGGGCTAAGAATGCCAGCAACATCATAATGAAGAATGTCATGGACTTCACAATTGGTTCGATAGTATTCTATCTGATAGGTTTCAGTTTGATGTTTGGTGATAGCGTCGGCGGTATCTTCGGCGGCAGTGGATTTCTCAGTCCTGAGAAGCTTGGCCTGAGTGTATTTGCGGATCTGACACCTCCGGTGTTTATTTTCTTCCAGACAGTATTTTGCGCTACAGCTGCTACAATAGTATCCGGCGCCGTAGCGGAACGTACCAAGTTTTTGCCATATCTAATCTTCAGTGCCGTTATCAGTATGGTGATCTACCCTGTAGTTGGTCATTGGATCTGGGGCGGTGGCTGGCTTAGTAAGATTGGTTTTGTAGATTTCGCCGGTTCGACAGTAGTACACTCCGTTGGCGGCTGGGCTGCTCTGGTTGGCGCAGCCATGGTTGGTCCAAGAATTGGCAAATATGTCAAAGGTAAGGTTAACGCTCTGCCTGGCCACAATATCACTCTGGGCGCGCTCGGCGTGTTCATACTCTGGATGTGTTGGTTTGGTTTTAACGCCGGCAGTACTCTGGGTGCTACAGATGAGCTTGGACATATCGCCATGACAACTAACCTCGCAGCATGCGCGGCGGCGTTTACCACCATGTTGATCACCTGGATCCGTTATGGTAAGCCTGATGTCAGTATGACTCTCAATGGTGTGCTGGCCGGTCTTGTAGCTATAACAGCTGGTTGTCAGGTTGTAACCATCAAAGGCGCGCTTGTGATTGGTGTTGTTGCCGGTTTCCTGATTGTCTTCGGTATTGAATTTATAGACAAAGTAGTAAAAGTAGATGATCCGGTTGGCGCGGTTGGCGTTCACTGTTTGAACGGCGTGGCGGGTACACTGATGGTTGGCTTGTTCGCGAACTATATGCCGGGTACGGAGAGCGCAATAACTGGCTTGCTCTATGGTGGCGGTTTATCGCTCCTGGGGGTACAGGCTCTTGGTGCTGCCTCTGTAGCGGCCTGGACTATAGGAACATCATTTCTTCTCTTCGGCATTCTCAAGAAAACTATCGGTCTACGTGTAACCGAACAAGAAGAGACTATTGGTCTTGATATACATGAACATAATACTCAAGCTTACGCGGATTTCATGGTCAAGTAGAGTGCTGCAATTATCCCCCCTCGCAGCAGCAGAACGATACTCTGCCTGATTATTTCCGAAGCAGAAACGGAGCATAAACAATATCCCTCATATGAAGTCTCTGTTACTGCATAAATAAGAAACCGTCTCAACGATTGATTTAAATCGTTGAGGCGGTTTCGTCTTGTCGGCTCATTGGCATATAAGCAATTTCTGACTGGAAATATCTGAGAAGAGTGTGAAATTCCGATCTGGACGCAGAACCTTGATCACGGATGCGTAATCTGAATGAGCGGGCAAAATATCAGCGAGCAGGTTCGGCTGGCTGGTCAACAAACCGGGCCGATAGACGACGCCTCTCTTGTGCGGCATGATAGCGAGATAGAAAATATCCGCTTCCACAAGATCCAGGAAAAAGTGACTGCCGAAGGAGATCTCCGGTATCATTCCTGCTGTTTCAAACGCTTCTTCGGCCAATATATTAATATGATTTATCTCGGAGAATTTTATGGGAATGCCGAGGGAGGGTGTTGTTGTGCCCCAGCGTCCAGGACCAATGAGCATAATATTACCAGCTTGCTTGTTTTGGCCTAAGATATTATTAAGCAGTCCGATTATGCGTGCTGTCTGATATCTGTCTTGTTCAGGCAGAACGGTATAAGCAGCCGGTTCGACATAAATGATCGTATCTGCAGTGATGCAGGAGTTGCCCCCCCATGAATCCCCCTTCCGCCTGCAATAGGATTTTGTCTGCCGGGGTATTTTCCGGGAAGTTGATTGTGGAGCCGAATTGTTTAGTTTGCAGAGGCCTGCACTGCAGCAGGCTGATCAGATAATCACCGTTCATACCAGGATTGATTGTAAACTCAATATTTACCGGCAAAGGCGTTGCCGAACTCGTCTTCAAGCAAACTTGATGAACGAACTATGATCGGAGATTGGCCGAAATATTCCAGCATTTGCTGAAATTTTTCGCGAATCGCAGCTGGGAACTCGCCGTTGCGAAGGTGATCGCGCAGTTTTTCGGCGCTATTGAAATAGCCGCTGGTTGATTTCTGCTGCATACGCAATTTCCACCAGCCGTTATGGACGATATAAGTATAGAAGAGGTCTGAACCGAGGAAAAAAGAGTCGTGAGGTTCGGCTTGTATGCTTTTCTGACTGAGAAATACTTCCTCTGTGATTTTTCTTGACAGAAGCATGCCAACGGCTTTGCCGCCAATTTTTCCCGTGCCGATCTGGCGTCTGGAGATTTCGATCAAGTCTGAGAGATTGAACCAGTGTTGTGCCAGCTCGCCTATACGTCCTTCGTCTCCGATAAGAAGCCCACATAGTCTAACGAAAATTCTGTGGCAGTAAGGATCTTCTTCCGGTTTGTCCTGACACAAATCCGCAGCCTGCTCAGCTGTTAGAAAAAGCCTGTCCCAGAAGTCAATCTGTCGCTCTGCTTGTTGCTGTCTTGTTTGTACTGAGGAGAAGAGTACTGCTGCGTCCGCGCTGCTGCTGATCGGTCTGCATTTGTCGCCGTCGAGTCTGTGGGGCAGAAACATCGTAGGTGAATACCGCTGCCAGACTTTTAGCGGGTGTATATAATCGGTTTGTTCAATTCTATACAGGTCAAGCAGCAATTGAGTCGTTTCGCGTATTCTGGCGATAGTGGCATATGAGTGTTGACCGCGCATTAGACTGAACCAGGCTATAGTATCAAGTTCATAAAGATAAGGACAGGTAATTCGGAAGAAGTTGCCCAGCATCAAGTCAGAAGACCAGCGTTCAAGCAGGTCTGACAGACAGTCGAAAACATACCAGGCATCGCGTCCGATTGTACTGATTATCTGATGCAGCTCGCTGGCGAAACTCTCGAAGCCAGCCTCGCTGTCAGGTGTATGTACTTCTACCAGTTTGGGATGGCGATCGGTATCTGCGACCGGACTATGTGAACCGAAGCGGATATAGTGAACTGTGTGGCCGTTTTCTGCGGCGTAATCAACAAAACGATTGGCGTATTGCCTGTATTGCTCAATTGTATCGATCTGCCACACTACATTGTCTCCCGGGCGCAGGTAATCTATTACTGTATCCAATTCGTGGTGTCCTGTACTGATTCTTCCACTCATCATGCGGCAGTCCTCCCTCGGTGCGCGTTGTACGATCATAAATGCCGGCGAAAACGTAAAAAGACAGGTCAAACTGAGGTTAACCCTCGTTGGCCTGCCTTTATCTGTTATAATTATACCAGCAAATAGCAATTAATATAATTGAAGGAGCAAAACTATGGATATTTACGCAAGACTATCTGAACTTGGTATCGAGTTGCCGAAGGCTCCAGCACCTGCTGGTATGTACGCGCCGGCCAGACTGTTTTCTGAGGAGCATCTGGTTTACCTCTCAGGTTGTATTCCAACCCGTGATGAGAACTTGATTGCCGGCCGTCTTGGCAATGAATTGACGGTTGAGCAAGGGCAGGCAATGGCCAGAAGTGCTATGATCAATGCCTTGTCAGTACTCGAACAGGCCATTGGCGATCTTAACAAAGTAAAAGCAATTGTGAAAATTACTACTTTTGTTGCCAGCGCTGATAATTTTTATGAACAGCCCCTGGTCGCAAATGGCGGCAGTCAGCTGCTCGCGGATATCTTCGGTATGGAGAATCTGCCGGCCCGCTCAGCGGTAGGTGTTAATGTTCTGCCGCTCAATATGCCGGTTGAGACAGAAATGCTGGTCGAGCTTAATCCTGTTTCGATCTGGGATGGCGATCTCTAATCATCATCCTCAGAAGCTGCCTGGCCGCCGTATTTTTCCGGGACAAAAGTCTGTTCGGAGATCGGCGGCCTTATGTAGCCCTGATCCTTCTGCCTGGGTGGCAGTGTAAGCGGCTCCGGTGTCAGATCCTTGTACGGTATCTGACTAAGAAGATGTGAGATACAATTGAGTCGGGCGTGTTTTTTGATGTCAGCGTTGACAACAAACCAAGGTGACTGCTTGGTATCGGTGTACGCGAACATTTCGTCCTTGGCCTTGGAATATTCTACCCAGCGACTGCGTGATTCCAGATCCATTTTGCTGAGCTTCCAGCGTTTTGTTGGATCATCCATGCGGTCCTGGAATCTCTTCTCCTGTTCTTCGTCGGAGACTGAGAACCAGTATTTTATGAGAATGATTCCCGATCTTATTAACATCTTTTCGAATTCCGGACAAGAACGTAAAAACTCACGGTATTCTTCTTCCGTGCAGAAATTCATAACTCGTTCGACGCCTGTTCGGTTATACCAGCTGCGGTCAAACAGAACAATCTCGCCGCCCGCCGGCAGTTTAGCTACGTATCTTTGGAAAAACCATTGTGATTCTTCTTTTGGCGTGGGCGCCGGCAGCGCTTCGACGCGGCAAACTCTTGGGTTGAGAGCTTCTGTGATGCGCTTGATGACACCGCCCTTGCCGGCAGCGTCACGACCTTCGAAGATGACAACGACTTTCAGCTTCTCGTGCTTGACCCATTCCTGCAATTTCACTAATTCGATCTGTAGCTTTTTCAGCTCTTTTTCGTAGTATTTTTTCTTGATAACCGGTACTTCTTTGCCGTGAAGTTCTTCGATTTTGTACTGGTCTTCGTTGATTTTCATACCCATGCAGGCCACTTCCTTCCTGATAGCAGGCTCCCGCGATTGCCTTGCGGCAGCGGTAAATCATTGAATGATTCCAAGCTCTTTATGACGCATAACCAAAAAGATAACTGTCTTATGATTATCATTTTAGCATATTATCAAAAGGCTGCGTTATAAAATGATGTTAGCCGCATAAGCTTGAAGATGATGTATAATTAATGTGTGCTTTTATTGCTATACTATGTTTTCCAGTCTGAATGGAAACTGATTCAAACGATTTACTTAATGGCAATATACCGGAGGAATTCTCTGTATGAACGATGATAAATTATGCAATTCAAAACCGCTTATAGCGATACCGACCGGCGATCCTGCCGGTATAGGTCCGGAAATAACTGTCAAATCTCTGGCCGGACATGAGCTGGATAATCTTGCCAGATGTGTGGTGATTGGTGATCTTCAGGTCATGCAGCGGGCTGTTACCATCACACAAGCTGATATTACAATAAATGTAATCAGCAGCCCGGAGCAGGGTCAGTATGAGCCGGATAAGCTTAATTTGATCGATATGGATAATATTTCACTCGACCAGTATAAAGTGGGTGAGGTGTCGGCTGTTTGCGGGCGTGCCGCATATCAGTATATTGAAAAATCTATTGAACTTGCCAATGGAGGTCTGGTGGACGCGGTGGCCACAACTCCTATTAACAAAGAGAGCCTGCAGGCAGGACATGTGCCTTATATTGGACATACAGAAATCTTCGCTGAGCTTACCGGAACACCTGATCCGCTGACTATGTTTGAAGTCGCGGGTATGCGGGTTTTCTTCCTGTCGAGACATGTATCACTGCGTCAGGCTTGTGATCTTGTTACAAGAGAACGGATTGTCGCGACTGCGCATCGTTGTTTTGCCGCGCTTAAGCGTCTTGGTATCTCAGAAGGCAGGATGGCTATTGCTGGTCTTAATCCTCATAGTGGTGAACATGGGCTGTTTGGCAGCGAAGAGGTTGATCATGTGATCCCAGCCGTATTACAGCTGCAAAACGAGGGTTACCCTGTTGAGGGGCCGATTGGTGCCGACTCTGTTTTCAATCTGGCACTGGAAGGTAAGTATCACTCGGTTTTGTCCCTATATCACGATCAGGGACATATCGCGACCAAAACTTATGATTTCTATCGTACGATCGCTATAACCAACGGTTTACCTTTTCTGAGGACGTCCGTTGATCACGGGACGGCGTTTGATCTCGCCGGCAAAGGCATTGCCAGTGCCGTAAGCATGGTCGAGGCTATAAAACTGGCGGCTAAGTACGCGCCGTTTTTTCGCTCATGAGGTCTGTGATGTTCGGGCGTGCTCTCAAGGCTGCCTGGCCGTTGACAATACCGGTTTTGACAGGTTATCTGGTGCTTGGCGCCGCTTATGGCGTTTTAATGGATAGTATAGGTTATGGTTTGGGCTGGACATTTCTGGCCAGCTTGACGACTTATGCCGGTTCGATGCAGTTCGTTGCCGTCAGCCTGCTTGCCGCCGGGTTTAACCCGGTTAACACTGCTGTTATGACACTGATGGTAAACGCACGTCATATTTTTTACGGCTTGTCGATGCTGGGCCGATTTGAAGGTATGGGCCGGGCAAAAGCATATTTAATCTTCGGTCTGACTGATGAGACTTTTTCCGTGCTTAGCGCGCATGAAGCTCCGGAAGGTATAGATAAACGCAGTTTTGTTCTGGCTGTTACCCTGCTCGATCACTTCTATTGGGTCAGCGGCGGCGTTATTGGTAGTCTGCTTGGTGGTGCTCTCGAGATAAGCACACAGGGGCTTGAATTTGTATTGACAGCATTATTTACCGTAATTTTTCTCGATCAGTGGCGAATTGTGGCCAATCGTCTGCCTGCTTTGATGGGCATATTCGCATCGTTGATGGCTCTTTGGGTTTTCGGACCGTCTAATTTCATAATTCCGACACTGCTTATTATTCTGGGATCTGTTGCTGCCGGTAGGAAACTGCTTGATAGGAAAGCAGGTGAGTTGTTATGACTTTCTGGCAAACATTGATATTTTTTGTCATCATGTCGATGGTGACCGCTTTTACCAGATTTCTACCGTTTCTATTATTTCCAGACGGGAAGAAAACACCTGAGTTTGTGAAGTATCTGGGTCGTGTACTGCCTTATCCGATTATCGGTATGCTGGTAGTATACTGTCTCAAAGATGTAAGTCTGAGCTCTTGGCCGCATGGTTTTCCGGAGGCGGGAGCGATTATTGTAATTGCTGTTATCCACAGCTGGAAGCGCAACGCGCTGCTCAGTATTGGTGTCGGCACGCTGTTTTATATGGTGCTGCTGCAGATGTTCGCCTGATTTTTGAGGAAGGATAGTGATAGATATGCGTGGGTTTATAAATGAAGAAACCGTGCAGCGAAGAATAGATGCGCTGCTTGATGCTGTTCGAGCCGGGGGCAGACCTTGTGACACAATTATGATAGTTGATAAGGTTAATCAGTATTATTTTACCGGCACAATGCAGGATGGTTTGCTTGTTCTGCGTACAGATGGTTTTCGCGGCTATTTTGTGCGCCGCAGCTACGAGCGTGCGCTCGAGGAATCACCGCTGTCGAGTATTTTCCAAATCCGCAGTTATCGCGATATGCTTGAGTGGCTGCCTGAAGATCTTGGCGATGTTTTGCTTGAAACGTCTGTAGTCCCGCTGGCGATGCTGGATAGATTGAAGCGGGTGTTTAGGCTGGGACATATCCGTGCGGCGGAGCCTTATGTCATGTCGCTGCGTATGTTTAAGAGTCAGCGGGAGCTTGATCTCATTCGTGAATCTGGTCGACTGCATAATCAGCTGTTGACTGAGCTTGTGCCGGGGCTGCTGCGCGAGGGCATGTCGGAAGCTGAACTTCTTGCCGATGTTTTCGCGACCATGGTAAAAGGCGGGCACCACGGTGTTTCTCGTTTCGGTATGTTTCAGATGGATATGATAGCAGGTCAGATTGGTTTTGGCGAGAATTCCTTGTATCCGACCAGTTTCGACGGTCCGGGCGGTATGCGTGGTATGAGTCCTGCTGTTCCCGGTATTGGCAGTCGTGAAAGATTATTGAAAAAGGGTGACCTTGTTTTTGTAGATGTAGCTTATGGTATTGATGGTTATCACAGTGATAAAACACAAGTATATTGTTTTGGCGCCAAACCACCGGAAGAAGCGGTGACAGTTCATCGTGCCTGTATGGAAGTTCTCCGGAGAACCGCCGATTTGATGCGCCCGGGGGCGCTGCCTGAAGATATATATAACAAGATCATCGCGGATCTGCCGCCTCAGCTTGAAGATAATTTTATGGGGTATGGCTCCGGGAAGGTGAATTTTCTTGGTCACGGTGTTGGGTTACAGGTTGATGAACCTCCGGTTCTGGCACGAGGTTTCAAAAATCCGCTGGCTGAGGGTATGGTGATCGCTGTTGAACCTAAGAGCGGACTTACCGGAATTGGTATGACAGGTGTGGAAGAGACTTTTGTTATCGGTGCTGATGCGACAGAGTGTGTAACCGGCGGCCCCGGAGAGATCATCATTGTCTAATGTTCAGTATTGATTAACACGACAGAGGCAATATGTTCAAAGATTGTTTCATAATATATAATTCCTTGTAGTTTCAGGCGGCTTCAGGACATCTATAATATCAGTCAGAAATATTTTACAGACTGAAATTACAGGAGGCTGAGATGTCCGCAAGTTTCGATACTTCTCTTCGTGATGCCCAGAGCACTTACGTAAAACCGTTATCGTCGGATCAGTTTGATTTATCCGCATATGCTGAATATGAGTCAGCGCTTCTTGAGCGTAACAGGAATTTTGCCTCAGCCAGTGAGGGTCTGCTGGTGTACAGGCGGTTTCGAGCTGATGGCGTGTTTTATGATAAATGTGCTGACAGAAAACAGTCTCTTGAGCTGCAGCTAAGCGCGCTTGCTGCCAGTATGGATTATCCAGCCGATATTGCTAATTTTCTCGAACCTTGGTACGGGATTGGTTATATCAGTGCCTGTTTTGGTTCTGAGTATACATGGCATCCCGGACAAGCTCCAGCTGTAAATCCACAATTTGAGTCTTGTGCTGAAATACTCAAACATGAACCGCTGCCGATCGAGAAAACATCCGTTGGCCGGCATATGCTGGAGATGATCGAATACTTTCTTGATAAAACCAAGGGCAGAGTGCCGATATCATACACAGATATTCAGTCGCCTTTTAATATGCTCAGTTATTTGCTGCCGATTACTAATCTTTTTTTGGAAATATATGATGATCCGGAACAAGTACGGGCTGCTGCCGGCGTTTGCACGAATCTGCTGATTGATTTTGTGCGCAAGCAGAAGGATTTGATCGGCGATTGTCTGGCACTTCCCGGGCACGGGTTCGCCTCGAGCCGGGCTTTTGCCGGTATTGGCTTCAGTGATGATAATGCCATCATGATATCTGCTGATGATTACGGTGAGATCTTCAAACCGTATGATGAGCTGCTGGGAGCTGAGTTTGGTGGTGCGGTTTTTCATTCGTGTGGTAATTGGGAGAATAAAATAGATTTGGTACAAGCTATTGCCGGACTGAGAACGGTTGACGCTGCTTTTGGCGCTCAGACTGATCCGTCCCCCAATGATCCTGAAATATTTGGCCGCGAATTCGCCTGCAGCCAGATTGTGCTAAACGCACGGTGTGTAGGTGATTTGCGGCAGGTACAGGAACAGTTCGGCCGTATCTGGCGCCCCGGACTTAAACTGATCGCGGTGACATATGGGCGGGATGTACAGGAACAGACACAGATATACAACATGCTTCATGAAATGGCAGGTGAATGAAGATGAAATATGATATTACTTTCCACCCTTCCTGGTGGCACAAGAACGCGGGCATTGAGTTTACACAGGATTTTTTTGATGAGCCGAAGTATCGTATGGAAGCCGATGTTAAAATGCGACGTTGTCTTTATGACCATTTTGGCGATTATGGTCTTGGTGAGAAAAAACCTCTGCCACGACCGCTGCTGGGCAGTGATCTGTTGGCTGCCGGGTATTTGCAGTCGGAAATTATGGGTTGTGAAATTCGTTATGCTCCCAATGATTCGCCTCAGGTTATCTGCCGTGATTTTGATGAAGACAATATTGCTGATGTTTCACTGCCGGAGCTTGATTCAAATTTGGTCTGGCAGAAAACTCTCAAGCAGATCGAATGGCTTCAAGATAATTACGGACGCGTTGAATGTTATGTTAATCTGATGGGCGTGCAAAATATCGCTCTTGACTTGATGGGGCAAAATCTCTTTACCGGCTATTATATCGAGCCGGAGTCTATAGATGAGCTTCTTGCGAAAATTACCGCGACATTAATGCAAACCGGTCAAGTATTTCGCAGGCTGTCGCCGGATATTTCCGGTGGAGTAACCGCGATTGTTCGGCAGACTGTTCCCGGTTGCTATCTGACATCGAATTGTTCTGTTGAAATGATTTCCAATGAATTATATGAACAGTTCCTTCTGCGATATGACCTGAAGCTGGCGGCTGCTTTTGGCAGCTTCGGTATACACCACTGCGGGGCTACCATGGAGCATGTGCTTGCCGGTTACAGCCAGGTGCCTGTAGATTTTCTTGAAGCAGGCGCAGGTTCTGATGTTGCCAAGGTGCGAGCTGCGTTCCCAAATGTACATATCAATGCCAGGTTCAGCCCGGTAGCATTGCAAACCTCGTCAGCGGTTGAGATTGAGCAGGAGGTTTGCCGACTGTACGAAGCTGTGGGCGCAGCTGAATCTTGTCCGGCATCGATATCCTGCGTTGGCATAGATAGTAAAACGAGTGATGAGAGTATTCGTGAATTTCTGCGGGTTTGTGCCGGTTTGAGTTGATATATTATCGAGTGGTGACTGCATGCATAAAACGTTATAGTAAAAATGCGTACATGAACAAAAAAGAACAACTAAGTTATGCTAAATACATAAAAATATCAGCAAAATTGTGATGAGTATTGACTTGATATGGTCCCGGATTTAGAATCACAAATAGATAAAACGTTTTATCTATCTGTGATTATTTTTTAGGCAGGAGGTTACACCTCGATGGATGGCAGAAGAACAACGATAAAAGATATCGCGGAATATTGCGGTGTTTCGGCTGGAACAGTTCATAACGCTCTCAACGGCAAGAAGGGTGTGAGTCCGGCTATGCGTGAGAAAATTATCGCTGCTGCCCGTGAACATAATTTCAGAATCAATACTGTTGCCGCTTCACTTAAACGTAAGCCGCTGCGCATTGTTGTGTGCCTGCCGGGCGCGGCAGCTGAAGGCAGATTTTATTATACGTATGTCTGGCAGGGCGTGCGCCAGTATTTTGCCGAAATGAATGATCTTAATATCGATCTGATAGAGCTGCCGTTTTACAATGGCTCTCCTAATAGTCAGAGTTCCGAGCTCATCGATGTTCTCAAACGCTATAATAACGAAATATCTGGTCTGATAACTGTTGGGATGAATGAAGATGATGAGAATCTGCGAAGATCGATTGAGCGTTACAATGAGCTGAATATCCCGGTTGTCCTGACCTGCGACGATATTTCCGCAAGTGCACGGCTGGCGGTTGTACAGCCGGATTATGAAGTCACAGGCCGAATTGCCGCTGAACTTCTTGCCTCGCAGACGACTGCAGGAGACACAATAATGATACTGGCAGGTGATCAGCTGATACCTTCGCATTATCTTGTGACGGAAGGATTCGAAAAATATCTGGCGGAAAACAACCAGTCTTGGAAACTGGCAAAAGTTTACGGCTATAACAACAGTGAAGATACCGCCAGAAAGATTCGAGAGCTTCTTAGGAATCGTACAGATATCACAGCTGTATTCAGCGTAACTTCGCGTATTAGTGTTCTTATGAGCAATATTTTAGCAGAATCCGGTATGGCAGGTAAAATCAGATTTGTTGGTAGTGACATATTCCCCGAAAATGTTGAAAGCATGAAACAGGGCGTAATGCATAATATTATGTACAAAAATCCATCAAGACAGGCCTGGTTGGCCGCCAAAACTCTGACCGATTTTCTGCTGCGCGGTGATAAACCGCTGGAAGATAAAATCCTTACCGAATCAAATGTGATTTTTCGCAGCGGTTTACATATGTATTAGTCAAAAGATATTAAACATTAGCAAAACAAAATATCTATTCATGAGCAAAACTGAGAAGAGAAGAGGTAAAACCAATGAAACAATTTATGGATGAAAATTTTCTACTCCAGACAGAAACAGCACAGAAACTCTACCATGATTACGCGGCAAAAATGCCAATTATCGACTATCACTGCCATATCAATCCTGAAGATATTGCCGTAGATAAGCGCTATCAAACAATTACAGAAGTCTGGCTCGGCGGTGATCATTACAAATGGCGGGCTATGCGCTGCAACGGCGTACCTGAAGCTGACATAACCGGCAGTAAAGACACCGATCCTTATAAAACTTTTGCCCGTTGGGCGGAAACTCTGCCCAAATGTATCGGTAATCCGCTCTATCACTGGACCTACCTTGAACTGAAAAAATACTTCGCTATAACTGATGCTCTGACGCCCGCAAACTCGGCTGAGATCTATGAAGTTTGTAATAAGCGTCTTGCTGAGGACGATATGAGTGTGCGCGGATTAATTAGACAGTCTGATGTCAAATTGATTTGCACTACTGATGATCCGATCGACGATCTGCACTGGCATAAGAAGATAGCAGAAGACAAGAGTTGTGAAGTTAAGGTTCTTCCGGCCTTCAGACCTGACAAAGCTATGAACATTGATAAACCGGGGTTCCCTGACTATATTGCTTCTCTGGCCGCGTCTGCCGGTATGAAGATTGAAAATTTCGCTGATTTGACTGAGGCCTTGAACCGTCGTATAGATTATTTTGCTAAACACGGTTGTCGCGCTTCCGACCATGCGCTTGAGTATCCAGTCTGCTCGCCGGCTTCAGAAACGGAGCTGGACAAAATTCTGCAAAACGGTATGTCCGCACCGGTTAGTGTAGAGGACGGTGATAAATTCAGAACTGCTGTCCTGCAGGCTGTTGCCAAAAAGTATCATGAATACGGCTGGGTCATGCAGATTCATTATGGCTGTTTGCGTAATAATTCAGAAATTATGTTCAACAAACTTGGTCCGGATACTGGATTTGATTGCGCTTCAGATGCCGGCGGAGCCAAAAACCTTGTAGCTCTTCTCAATAGCATGCAGGTACAGGGTAATTTGCCTAAAATGGTTCTGTATTCGCTTAATCAATACGACAATGAAACTATCGCTACGATTGCCGGAAGTTTCCAGACAGATGGTGAATGTCCTTCGAAGATTCAGCTCGGTTCCGCCTGGTGGTTTAATGATCACAAAACAGGGATGACCAAACAGCTGACCGATCTGGCTAATCTGGGAACACTTGGAAACTTCATTGGCATGCTGACTGACAGCCGCTCATTTTTGTCATATACAAGACACGAATATTTCCGCCGTATTCTCTGCAACTTGATTGGCGGCTGGGTCGAAAATGGCGAGCTTCACAATGATATTGAAGGCCTTGGACAGCTTGTGCAGGATATCTGCTACAACAATACTGTAAGATTTTTCGGCTTCGAAGTTTGAGAAAGGATGGACGACAAATGGAAGTTTTAAGTTACAAGTATCTTGAGAATAAAGCTAAGCAGAAAGACTGGTATCTTAAAGAGGCACCGGAAAAAGTTCTGCAATTCGGCGAGGGCAATTTCCTGCGGGCTTTTGTTGACTATTTTATAGATATAATGAATGAGAAAGCCGGCTTCAATGGCAAGGTCGTACTGACTCAGCCAATCGCCCAGGGTACAGCTGAGCTGATCAATGCTCAAGATGGTTTGTTCACACTCTATCAACGCGGTGTTCAAAATGGAGAACAGGTAAATGACCGGAGAGTTGTTTCCAGCGTATCACGCTGCATAAATCCTTATGAAGATTATCAAGCTCTGCTTGCATGTGCAGCCAATCCGGATCTGAGATTTATAGTTTCCAACACGACCGAAGCTGGCATAGTGTTTGAGGATGATTCGAAATTTGACCAGGAACCACCATCCTCTTTCCCAGCGAAATTAACAAGATTTCTCTATGAGCGATATCAAAAAGGCCTGCCCGGCTTTATCATATTGTCATGTGAACTTATAGATAATAATGGTCTTGAATTGAAACGCTGTGTTGATCAGTATATTAAGCTGTGGCAGTTGCCGGAGGCTTTTGCCAGTTGGAACAACAGTGAAAATGTTTTTTGCTCGACGCTGGTTGATCGAATAGTAACCGGCTATCCACGCGCTGAAGTAAATCAGATAAATGAGCAGAATGGCTATATTGACAATATAGTTGATACTTGTGAGATTTTTGCTTTTTGGGTAATTGAGGGGCCGCAGCATATTGCTGAAGAAATGCCGTTTGCCGCCGCTGGTCTGCCGGTGATTGTGACTGATGATCACTCGCCATATAAGCAGCGCAAAGTCAGGATTCTAAACGGTGCTCATACTTCAATGGTGCCTGCTGCCTGGCTTGCCGGACAGAATATTGTTCGTGAGTGCATGCAGGATGAAGTGATCGCGGATTATATGAATCAGGCTATTTTTGCTGAGATTATTCCTACTTTGTCACTGCCGGAGGCTGAGCTGCGTGATTTTGCGGCGTCGGTGGCTGAGAGATTCCGTAACCCTTATATCGATCACTCTTTGCTGGCCATTTCACTGAACTCGATTTCCAAGTGGAAGGCGAGAGTGATGCCGTCTGTGCTTGGTTATCATAAGGTAAAAGGTGAACTGCCTAAACTGCTGACTTTCTCTTTTGCCGCGCTTATTGAGTTTTACAGCCGTGGCCGCAAAATCGATGATGGCAGCTTCCAGGGTAGTCGGGATAACGATAAATACGAGATTAAAGATGATCAGTGGGTAATTGATTTTTTCACTGAGCAGATTGGTAAAAACTCTGGCGATTTGATGTCTGCTGTTGTTGCCAATGAACGCATGTGGGATGATAGTTTGCTTAATCTGCCGGGATTTGCCGAGCAGGCAGCCCGCTATCTTGAGCAGATTCGCGCCGAAGGATCTTACGCGGTGATGAAGAGTTTGATTTGATGGTATTAGTGAGGGAAAAACTATGAAACTGATTCGAATTCATGAAAAAGATAATGTCGCTGTTGCGCTGGCAGATATTAGTAATGGCGAAGTGGTAAATTGCGGCGACTGTG
>JAQVJP010000203.1 GCA_028695145.1 Eubacteriales bacterium | reverse complement strand
CGAGTTTTTATAATTGAATTGATGGGGCACAAAGCCGGCTGGCTGACACTTCATGCCGGAATTGCCGGAGGAGCGGATATTATTCTGATTCCTGAGATTCCATATAGTCTGGATTCGCTGATGATGGGCTTGGAGAAACGTCAGGCTCAAAAGAAGAAATTTTCTATCATTGCTATCGCGGAAGGCGCTATTAGTACTGATGAGGCTGAAATGAGCAAGAAAGAATTTAAGCGTCATCGGGCAGACATGTCCGCTCCGTCTATAGGTTATCATCTTGCTAACGAGCTTGAACGAAAAATGGGTCAGGAAATAAGAGTGACAGTACCGGGGCATTTCCAGCGTGGTGGACAGCCGAGTCCTTATGACCGTGTGCTTGCGACATCTCTGGGAACAGCAGCGGCTGAACAGATCTTGAAGAACAGATTTGGTGTAATGATGGGTTTGCAAAACCATCAGATTGTACCTGTGCCACTTGATGAAGTAGCCGGTAAAATTAAGACTGTTCCATTTGATTCGTTACTGATAAATTCAGCCAGAGCAATTGGAACAGTATTTGGCGATGAGCTGATTGATTAAGTGAGGTTTTATGAGCAGGAAGAAACTTGCCGCGGCAATAGATGTAGGATCACATGAGATTCACATGAAAATTGTTGAGCTGGCCAGGGGTGAGGCCCCAAGAGAGATTGAGACTGTAAGGCGAACACTGGCGATAGGTACTGACACTTATAACAGTGGCATGATCAGCCAGGGCTTGATTAATTCCTGTAGCGAGGTCATGATTGGTCTGGCTGACAAGCTTAATGAATATCGAATTCATGACTGTCGTGTGGTCGCTACAAGTGCTTTTCGCGAGGCGAAAAATCAATTATTTGTGATAGACCAGATTGATCGAGCTTGTGGTTTGGAGATTCAAGTCTTAAGTAACAGTGAAGAACGATATTATCACATGCTGGCCGCTTCTGAACTTGTGCCTGATTTCGAACAGATGATTAATAAAGGTACATTGATACTGGATATTGGTGCCGGCAGCATACAGGCTTCGGTTTACGACAAAGGTGAATTTATTTTCACGCAAAATATGCTTCTTGGTTCATTACGTGTCAGGGAAATACTGGCAGATCTCGAGCGTCAGGCTGCTGATTTTGGCAGTCTGATGGCTGAATATATTTCCGGTGATCTTGAGAATTACCGGATGCTTGAACCAAAAGGCACAACATATGCCAACCTGATTGTACTTGGCGGAGAAAATATATATCTCAAGAAGCTGGCCGGACTTGCGCCGGAACCATATGCACGGATCAGCAACGGCCAGTTTGAGAAGCTGTATCAAAAACTGCTTCGTGAGCAGTCTTTTTCTTTGGCGATAGATGAGAGTATTCCTGCTGATCATGCTCCGCTGCTTCTGCCGGTTGCTTTGATAGTCAAGAAGTTCATGACTTTTACCGGTGTTAGCAGTATACATTTACCTTCAGCCGGTCTGTGTGATGGACTGTTACTTGAAACCGCTTGTTCAGTGGGACGTTACAGTTTCAAACATGATCCAGAAGAAGATACGATTTCTGCCTGTCGTCATCTTGCCAGCAGATTTAAAA
The DNA here is from genome assembly GCA_028695145.1 of Eubacteriales bacterium. Classification (GTDB taxonomy): domain Bacteria; phylum Bacillota; class Clostridia; order Saccharofermentanales; family UBA5734; genus JAAYFZ01. The sequence continues at coordinate 1,370 of JAQVJP010000203.1, read as the reverse complement.
CAGATACCTCTCATGGAGATACTGTTGAGAGACTTGCGTTGATGCTATTCCGACAGACTATGAAACTTCACAGATTAAAACCTCGTTGCCAAACTATGCTGCGGGCAGCTGCTATCCTTCACGATATTGGCAAGTACATAAGTATGTCGAGACATGCTTACAGGTCTTACCATGTGATAATGGCTTCGGAAATTATCGGTATAAATAGAAGAGAACAACAAATAATCGCGCTTGTTGCCAGGTTCCATAGCGGCCCGGTAAATCTTGATGATCCGGATCTTGCCGAGCTTGATCCTGAAGAGAAATTGATGGCGTTCAAGCTAATCGCCATATTTCGTCTGGCTAATGCTCTTGATACAGGCCACAAGCATAAGCTTGATAATCTTGAAGTGCAGCTTGAAGACCATGAGCTGACTATAATTCTCGATGCCGGGACTGAAACAACTCTTGAACGCTGGAATATGGAAAAAAACAGTGATCTATTTGTTGATGTTTTTGGACTTCACCCAACTATTAAGCTCAGGAGGCGCAGAGATAAATGAAAAAACAGCCAAAACAGAAAATTAATAAAGATAAGATAGATAAGATAGATAAAAAAAATATTGGGCCGGATAGTCTTGCTGAAAATAGAGTTGATAAACAATCACAAATGGGTTCTGTTGAGTATATTAATCGTGAGTTGAGCTGGCTTGAATTTAATGAGCGTGTGTTGGAAGAAGCGAGAGATAAGAGTAATCCTTTGATAGAGAGACTGAAATTTCTGGCAATTACCAGCTCTAATCTTGATGAGTTTTTTATGATTAGAGTCGCCTCGCTAAAAGACCTTGTCAACGCTGGATATCGCGAAGGTGATCCGGCCGGGATGACTCCGGTTCAGCAACTGACTGCTATTTCAAGGCGCACACACAAGATGATTCAAAAACAATATTCAACGTACAATAGAGCGTTAATTCCTGCCCTCGAACGTGAAGATATAAGAATAGTTAAGCCTGATAATCTTACAACAAAACAAGCTGAATTTGTCAGGAATTATTATAATTCTACAGTTTACCCGATACTAACACCACTGGCTGTTGATGCCGGTCGGCCTTTCCCTTTGATTGGCAACCGCTCTATCAATTTATGTGTACGCGTAGAGAAGCCAGAACAGCTTACCTCTGAGTCGGAGGATGATGACAATCTGGATCCGGTACACCCTGATTTTGCGATAATTCAGATACCTTCTGTCATACCTCGACTCTTGCAGCTGCCGGATTTGCCAGGTAGTAGAAGCTACATATTGCTTGAAGATATTGTGCGAATACACCTCAGTGAATTATTCAGCGGAATAGAGATTATCTCAGCCGGTTGTTTCCGGATTATGAGAAACG
>JAQVJP010000202.1 GCA_028695145.1 Eubacteriales bacterium | reverse complement strand
CCGGCGGTAATTGTCGGCAATGCCAGACCTGAGCTCGCGTCAATAGAAGAATCACAGTTGATTTACAAGGCAACAGGGAAATACGCTGCCGGTATTCTTGAAGGCTGGCATCATTTTTACGGTTGATTATTCCGCTGACTGATTAAGGAGAAAAATCTTGGCAGAAAGCAAAAAAACAAAGGATAAATTGAAGAGCAGAAAAATTTCAGATAAGGTTCTGAGGCATACAGCGCTCAGACATAATTTTGTTTTCTGGCTGCTCAGACCATTTTTAAAACTTTATCTGCTGATTCGCTATAACTATCATGCAAAAGAGTATCTCAATAAGCCTGACCAGCAACCGCCATATTTTATTCTCTCAAGCCATTCAGGTGCACTCGATCCTTTTATGCTTGCACAGAGCTTCAGACATCCCATCTACTTCGTTGCCAGCGATCATCTGTTTCGACTTGGCTGGATAAGCAGATTAATAAGTTATCTGGTAGCTCCTGTACCAATAGTCAAATCGCAAATTGACCTTCAAGCCATGAGAAAAATCATCAGTATTAATCAAGAAGGCGGTAACATTTGCCTTTTCCCATCTGGCAACAGATCGTTTGTTGGTCCTGAATTACCTATACCTGAGGCAACAGGCAAACTGATTCGTCACATGCGTTGTACTGTATTGCTTTATCGTTTTGAAGGCGGTTATCTAAGCACACCACGATGGGCACATTATGAGCGTCGAGGTAAAATGAGCGGTCGGGTTGTTCGAGTTCTCTCGAAAGAAGAAATCGCTCAAATGACGCCTGTAGAATTAAATCAAATAATTCTGCAGGAGCTTGAAACAAATCCCTACAGGACACCAACTCCCCGGTCATCTTCACAATCGTATCAAAAATTCAAAGGACGTAGGCTGGCTGAATATCTTGAGAGAGTACTCTTCGCCTGCCCTTCTTGCCGTGAGTTTTCCACTCTTAGGTCGAACAATAATACTCTGAGCTGCTCTTGTGGGTTTAATGTTCAATACAGACCCGATGGTCATTTTGATGTTGAAAACTCTAAGTACAGATATATAGTTGAGAGATTACCTGATACAGCTGCCTTCGACAGATTTCAGCGCGAACTTCTTGCAAATTTGCTGCAAAACCCAGCAAATCGTCGTGGTTATTTAATGAAGCCCTTATTTAGTGATGATAATGAAAGGCTCTTTAAAACACTACGGGCAACTAAAAATCAATTTTGTTTTCAAGGCAGATTAGAAATGTACTCAGATAGATTAGTAATCAGCAACGAACATGAAAGCTTAGAATTTATGCTGTGTTCTATTGGCGGTATGTCCGTGCACGGGCCTCAGGTCTTGCAATTTTATGCTAAGGAAACCGATTCTGTATATGAACTTAAATCAGACAGTCCAAGATCTGCATATAAATATGTTGTCGCTTATGAAATGTTAAAGACGTATTGCAAAGGACTTAAGGAGGAAGCCATATAATGGATTTTTCATCTTCTAACTCGCAACTGTGGCTAATTATAGTTCAGGGCGGCGCACTCTCGTTATTGCTGCTATTCGCTAATCTTCTGCGAAGAAAAATTCCACTACTGCAGCGTAGCCTGCTGCCAACTGCTGTCATCGCGGGTTTCACAGGCTTAATTCTACGACAGATCGGAATAATTGATTTGAATACCTTCTTCCTTGAGGGAGTTACCTATCATATGATTGCTATCGGTTTTATCGCTATCGGGCTTCGTGTACCCAAACTAACGGCAGCAGAACGCGCAAGCGGCAGCACAATGCGAGATGGGACAAATACGGGGCTGCTTATTGTTTCTAATTATCTGCTGCAAGGAGTAGTCGGCTTAACAATCATGCTTATTTTATCTGTTACTGTCATGCCGGATATCTTCACGGCTGCCGGCCTCCTGCTTCCTTTAAGCTTCGGCCAAGGACCTGGCCAGGCCAATAATATCGGTACGTCATATGAAATAGGCTACGGTTTCAGCGGCGGCGCCAGCTTCGGCCTTGCACTTGCTACGATGGGGTTCCTCTGGGCCAGTATTGGTGGGATTATTTATATAAATTACATGAAGCGTAAGGGAGTATTTAATCATCAGGATGGCAACTACACTTCCAGGCAGACATTGCCCCAGGTTGAAGAGCCGGACGAAATCCCATTATCAGAGGCTGCCGACAGATTTACAATACAGTTTGCGCTGATCATGAGTGTATATTTTATAACCTGGATCCTGTCACATGGGTTCGTCAAACTTCTTGGCAGCACGCCTGCACTCGAAGGATTGAAAAACACATTGTCACCATTAATCTGGGGATTTAATTTCCTTATCGGATCCTCACTGGCGTTACTCTTGCGCGGCAGCTTCAGTTTCCTGCGTAAAACTGGAATAATGACTCATCAGTACCCAAATAATTATCTGCTTAATAGAATCGCCGGATTAGCCTTCGATCTGATGATTGTCGCTGCGATTTGCGCCATAGAAATTGGCGATCTGACTGGTCTTTGGGTGCCGTTTATTCTTTTGAGTTTGATCGGAGGAGCCTGGACTTTGTTCTATAACATCAAGATGTCCCGCATGATCTATCCCGATTACCCCATCGAAGGCTTGCTCTCAATTTATGGCATGATGACCGGAACAGTCAGCACCGGCATTCTGCTTCTGCGCGAAGCCGACCCTCATTTTAAGACACCTGCGTCAATGAATCTGGTAACAGGAAGTTCTGTAGCTATAATAGTCGGTCTACCGCTATTGATTATGGTTGGACTGGCGCCACAGTCAATACTATTCCTCTGGTTAACACTGGCTGCATGCGCAATATACGCGCTCGTTCTTAACATAGTCCTCTTTAAACGCAGCAGGCAGAAATGACCAACTTTCTATGTATTTTGCTCCATAAGGTGTTAGACTATTAATAGTAAGAGACAAGGGGGATTATTAGTATGGAAACAAGAAATTTTGGCAAAACAGGTTTAAAATGCAGTTTGTTGGGATTCGGCGGCTTCCA
>JAQVJP010000201.1 GCA_028695145.1 Eubacteriales bacterium | reverse complement strand
CATGTAAGGCGTTGTTATACTGATATTGTTGCGAGCTTACCAAAGGATGCACAAATAAAAGGTAGTCACACAGAGCAAGCTTTGAAAATGATAGGTAGATTGTATGCGGTGGAAAAAGAACTAAACAACAAGATAGAGGCTGCGTTTGTTGACGAGCAGAGTCTTGCTGAAATATTAGCTACAAGACAACAACAGAGTCTGCCGATCTGTGATGAATATTTCAAATGGTGCAGGGAGAATAGAAGTTTAGTTTCTGGCAAGCTGCTTAATGCTATTAATTACAGCTTAAACGAAGAAACTAAACTAAGAATCTTCCTTGAAAACCCTAGCTGCGAAATTGATAATAATCGCGCTGAACGGAGCATTAAGCCCTTTGTAATGGGTAGAAAAGCCTGGCTTTTCTCTAACTCGCCACGTGGCGCCAGCAGCAGTGCTATGATCTTTAGCCTAATAGTAACTGCCAAGGAGAACAAGCTAAAAGTATTTGATTACTTGCTCTATGTATTACAGTCTATGTCATCCGATATTGCCGCTGACAGGATTCCGAATCTTAAGGCTCTCGTCCCTTGGTCGGAACATCTCCCAACATTTTTACACACTAGCAGATAGGTTACTACCTGCTATTTTTTTACGCTTACAGATAAACGGCGTTTTCTGAGAATCAGTTCGACTTGTTGTCACTATAGTAAAGTTGTTTCGAGCTGGTTGGTTTTTCTGGGATGCTCAGATGAATTTTGCCGGCTTGTACAAGTGGCATGACATGAGTTTGAATCGCGTAAGTGATTGAGGTTAGTCCGAGAAATTTGCTGATTTCATGTCTTGTTCGTGGAGTTTGGCAAAATGCAATTAGTTCCAGCTGGTCGTCACGTAGAGATGTCTCTTGCGTTGTGGCTATCTCGTTTTTGTAGAACTCAACAACGAAACTCCCTCGTTTGTCATGGAACTGAGCGGGTGGTAAATTGTTTTGCTTCATTTCCCGCTGAATCGTAGGTATGCCGGAGTATCTATTTTCTGTAATTCTAAGTATCTCAAGTCCTTTTGCCAGTACAGGATTTCTTGTGTCCGGCTGGACTTTTCCCAATTGATCTACGTTAATTCGGCCATAAATCCCACCTGGGCTGGATATCTCGAGTCTGTTTTCATAAATGTTCAACTGTACGGGCATGCCTTCTGTATGAATGCTGTAATCCCTATGAACCAAGGCATTAAGTACTGCTTCTCTGACAGCCGTGATTGGATAATCAGTTCTGTCTTCTCTTTCACCGGTTTTGGGATTAATTATAGTTTTAGTTTTCATGTTTCGCTTAACGAAGTGTAAAGCTTCGTTGAGCATATCTGAGATATTCCCTTCAATTCTTTGGTTGTCCAGAAATCGTTCGCCTGAATCACCAGTCATCCCAATCTCGGTTCCGGGTACACTGATCGCTGTTATGCATAATTGTGGGAAATATGCTTGGGGGTACGGGCTAAACATTAGGACAGCACTTAATGTAACTTTGCCATTTCTGGTAATGCTCATCAATTCATATATTTCATCATTACTCATCAGGGATAAATTGGGCTTACCGTTTTTGAGGGCGTTGATATATTTATGAATTCCACCCTTGTCTAGTGTTGCGATTGTTGCTCTTGGAACTTCTCGAATATCATCCTGGTACTTTCTTCTAAAGGCCTCATAACTGTATATTTCGTATTCAGTCATGGGTTCGTCACTATCTCCGATTCGAGTATATGAGCCCTTCATCCTTCCTCGCCCTTTGTAGTAACAGGGTCTATCAGCTATATCGATCCCTGGTATTTCTGCAGACACGAAGTATTTATCATTCTTTTTTGCTACAGTTATCAAAGGACGAATAATTGGTTCCATTTGAAGACATTGCTCGTTAATCTTTTTCTGAATATCCTGAGGATCATAGACACCTGTTTCTGAGAAGTCATTCTCCTCTTCAATGCCAAAGATGATAATGCCGCCCTCATCCTGGTTTGAAAAACTTGAAAGGGTATCGTACAAATGCTTAGGACAACCGTTTTTTGCGCTCTTTAGTTCAAGAGTTTGAGTTTCACACTTCATCTTCGCAATCGCTTCAAGAATATCAAATAACTCTTCAGTTGTCATTTAATATACGCCTCTTTTCTGTTTAAATTTTAACTTTATATTTAACATTTTACCTTTTTGTTTAACTTATTACCATATATTTTATTTTTTTGTGGAATCATTTAATATTTTGAACTGAGATTTAAAATTATTTTTATTATTTGAAATTGATATGAAAATCTCAAATTGTTCTATCTTTATTGACTATGCAAAGCGATTGGATGAGTGGTAGAATTAATTGACCGCGGTCATTCAATATGGCTGTGTGCAGTGTGGTTTCTTGGGAATGAAGGTTGTTTATGAAGCTGCTGATCGATGGAATAAAGAAGTAGTCGCTTCCTTAGTTTTGGGCAACAATTGCTGGGGCGACTCGTTAAGCGAATGTGTTAAGGAGATTTTGTGATGATTAAGCGTCTGATGTCTGTTCTTCTGTGTTTATGTTTTGTCTTCTTCTCTGTTCCGGTGTCTGGAGATGTGGCCAATGATTTCGTTGTGCGTGTTATTGAGGGCGCTGAAGATGGCTATACATATACTGACGGGGTGTTGACTTTTGCCAGTGACGGAGCTTATGAGGTCAGTATGGCTGACGGGGTCGATGTGGCGACAGATGTGATCGTGGTTGCGAGTGGAGTTACGGCTGAAGTTAGGATAAATGGTTTGAATATTGACCCAAGTAACGACAATGCTTTTTCTGTCGCAGCGGGTGCTGTCTGTGAGCTTGAACTGATGGGTGATAATGAGTTTATTGAGACAGAGGCATATGCCAATGTGCATGTTCCTGCTGATGCAGCTATAACTATCGTTGGCGAGGGCAGTTTGAATGTTATTAATATGTCAGAAGGTGCCGGTATTGGTGGTAGTGGTGGTGGTGGAGCTGCCGGTTCAATTACAATCAACGGTGGTATTATTGATGCTCG
>JAQVJP010000067.1 GCA_028695145.1 Eubacteriales bacterium | reverse complement strand
TGGCACAGCCAGTGAAAACACAACAGAATACGGACTTGACTGTCCTGATACTATGATGTTCCTGGCAAAAGACAGCACCGGCAGAATGGGTCTGATTCGCGGTTCATATACAGCTCCGCCGCTTGGACGCGAAACAGAACCGACCATATCCTGTCTACTTAGAGGCAGCAAAGGCACAAGCCGCGCCGAATACTCAAAACTGCAATATGTCAGAAGATTTGATGAACAAACTGAAATACTTGATTACAATGATCGGCACGACTATTATTTCCGTTTTGAAGGTGAATCTCATCATGCCGGGGAATATCAAAACTACATTGAGTACTTCGCTCGCTGCCTGGATAATGATGAAACACCTTATCCAGACGTTGATGAAGGAATCGGCACATTGATAATTCTCGCGGCTATGGAGAAGAGTCTCAAACTCGGCAGACCTGTGCAAATAAGTGAAATGAGAGCTGAGCTCGGCCTTTAGTTCTTATATCTGACTTCCAGCGCTTCAGCTGTGTATTTCACACCTACAGGTTTGAGTTCCATCGTTTCACCTGCCCCGTCTGGCCATAGTTTCCAGTCTGGCAATATGATAAATACGCTCGGCTGAATGTTCAAAAAACTTCTTAAAAGCAGCGCAATAATAGTTGTGCTGCTGAGTGCCGGAAACTGCCCAGTCACGTTTACAGCCGCCATTACAGAGAGCGACCCAAGGACAGCTTGTGCATTCCTGCGGTTTTTGCTCACCCTCGGCGAGAAACTCTCTCGCCCGGGGACTGTTGGCAAGAAGCTCAAGATAAGGGCTCGACTCAAAATCATTAATATTGCCAAGCTTCCACTCATCAAGAACATAAAAATCACAAGGATACAGGCTTCCGTCACCCTCAACGACAAAATAACTGCCACAGCTGCCTGAAGTCGCGCAAGTACCGGGCGGCAAACCCATAGCCAGGTGCACATAGTCATCAAACAATCTGACACTGGCATAATTTCCGCTCTCCCAATCACGATACCAAATATCGAATAAACCACAGAGAAAATCACCGTAAGCATCCGGCTTGAGCGAATATTTCTCGCCGCCACGCTCATCTTCAAGCGGATCAAGACAAGGAATAAACTGCATATATCCGAGGCCAATTTTTCTTATAGCCTGATAAACCCGCTGTGGATGCCTGGCGATTCTGCCGGTAACCACACAGAGCGCGTTCGTATCTACTTCGTATTTCGCCAGAAGACGCACAGTTTTTGCAACGCGATTATAAGTACCCTTCTGCTTAGCATCAACCCTATGCAGATCATGAAGTTCTTTATCACCATCCACAGACACACCCACAAGAAAATGATTATCATGCAGCAGGCGCGCCCACGCCTCGTCAATCACAAGTCCGTTTGTCTGCAACGCGTAATTAACTGAAACTTTTTCCGGTTTATAAGCTTCTACCATACTTACAAAATCCCGGTAGAAGTCCAGACCGGCCATAGTCGGCTCTCCACCTTGAAAAGAGAAATTTACCTGGCCATTTTTATCAACGTCCGCGAAGCTGGCGCGAATTAGATTTTCAGCGGTTTCATGCGACATCAATCCCATATTCGCTACTTCCCTATTCTCGGCGACATCAGCATAAAAACAGTAGCGGCAGCGCATGTTGCACAAGCTCGAAGCTGGCTTGATCAAAAAATTAATACTTCTCAAAATACTCTCCCTTTATAATTATATGAATATCTTTTAATGTCATGCTTAATAACGATTACCCCATCGCCTCATCGACATTTTCTTCCGGCGGTATAACAAAATATCTCGGTACATGCTTAAGGATACCCTCTATCATAATACGCGCGTCGCGCAGATATTCAACATATCCGAAGGGTCCAATCTGCGATGAGTCAGGATCCGAGACAACGAACTCAATTATATCACCTTGAACGCGATAACCTTTTAGAATAACGGCATGCCCTTCAGTCGCGTAATCCTCGATATACATGACATAGAGAATATTTCCGGCATCAAGCTCCACCATCATCTGTTGAAGAGTCGTCTCAACGTCCGTTGCGTAGGCCGTCCCGAAAACGAGGCCATGCTCAATCATCAAGTCCTCAGCCAGAATATCTGTCCAGCCCATACCATCAAGCGGCCAAGCCGCCCTTAGGCTCTCAGCCGAAGGAACTACAGTTAAATTCTGATAGCGCATGGACATCTCTATACAAGAAGGCATGCAGTTGACTGCGCCATATTCACCGGTTTCCCGTTGATTGATATACCAGGGATACGGCCGCTCGTTTAGAACAATAAGCTCCGTATCCGTCGTTATCTCAAATTCCGCAGCAGTTTCAAGCAAAACGGCAAAAGCAGAGACAACCGCACCATATGGGCAGGCTTGGTCGGCCGGCTGCAGCTCTGAACGCAGCTGCCAATCATAACTATCGGCACCCAGAAAATAAAGATCATTCCACGCGCCTGTCAAATCAGGCTCAAAATATTCACTCTCAGGCCAGACAAAAAAATTGTTAGCTTTCCAGGCTGAAATATCCTCAGTATCCACCGGCTTGTTGGCCGGCCAGGTCTCAAGCGATTTATTAGTTGACTGCTCATAGGCCGCAACCATCATACGCGCCGCGTTCAACCTGGTAAGCGGCTGCGACGCCTTAAAAGCACCAAGAGGTCTGAGCAGATTGCTCAAGCTGAACACATTTTTCTCAATAGCTTCCGGCCGCCAGGAAGACAGCGCTGAGCTCATATTAATATACGCAAGCAGATCGGACGGATAAGCACGCTCATCCACACGTTCCGGAGTTTTCTCAAGAAGGGCGCGATAAATCTCAAATAACCAGAAAGACGCACCGCTGTAGCTTATCTCCGCCGGATCCTCAGAAGGATAAAAATAATCACTGTAGTAGACTTCAAGCCGGGTCAATTTACGGATATGCTCACTCGTCTCATAAAAGGGGCTCATCAGAGATATGTCAACCTCACCGGCGATCGCTTCATAGGACTCAACCATCAGCTCAAACATATCCCCGGAACTGACTTTGCTGCTATTAGTTTTACCATCAACACCGACTCCGTAGCGCTCAAGCACTGCCAGATCCTGAACAAAAACAGGCTCCGGTTCCGGCTCTGTTGTAGCGATAGTCGTGTTTTCCGTAGTTATCTCAATCGACGCGCCGGAAGACTCTTCAGACTCGACAGTCTCCTCGGTTTTAAACGGCAGCAACTTAATAATATCGTAAGCAAAACAACCACTGATAGCAGGAACAGTCAGCGCAAGCACAAGAAGCACAGTCAGGATTCGCACCGGCAGACCTCTGCTAAAATCAGATATTGCTTTCATAACCTTCCCCCCTTAGCGAGGCTTTGTACTCACTCGGACTCATACCGGATCAGGCGTTGAGCCTCCTCTATTGTGGCAAAAATCCCAGTCCCTGCAAGCGCTGTCAGCGCAGCTCCGTAGGCGGCTTCCTCATGGTGCATCGGTATCAGCAGAGGCAACCCGAAGCGTCGGCTTGCTATTTTCTGAAGTACGGGATTATTGCGCAGAGCGTTACCTGAACCGATAACCCTGGTATAAGCCTGAGATTCGCCCGCCTCGCTAAATTTCTGATAATATTCATACAGTTCTTCGACCATTCCCTCAAGCACACCAATTATCAGGTGACTCGCGTCAAAATTGTGCATGCCCAGCCCGCTGATAACCGCTCGCTGCTCAGGATCCAGACGGGTACCCGCAAACTGTGTCCTGAACATAATTTTATCATTATCGCTGTCAAATGTGTTCTTGTCTCCGTTTAATACTTGTTGCGCATAACCGTTCATCTTTGCATAGAGTTTTTTTGAGATAATCTCTGCCGGAACCTCTGCCATTTCAAGAACAGAACGGAAAAAGTTTTCCAGCAGGGCATAAGATTTGCCGCCACACAGCGCCGCGCCAACAGCTATTTTTTGTTTATCTTTGAGAGGGCGCAGTTCCATATAAGGATAAGACCGCTCGTGAGCAGCAAGTACAGAGAGTTGTCCGCTTGTTCCGATATTCAGCACGATGGAGTCAGCCATATCCCTGACGCTACCGATGAAACTGGCTTGATTGTCACCGATCGCTACAACTACGGGTATGCCTTGTTCAGTTTCACCCAGAACAGTGAAGCTGTCAGTTACTTCAGGAAAAAACTCAGAATTCATGGCATATTTCTCAATTTCTGATTTGTCGAAACATGAGAATTTGTTGCCACTTTTGCCGCTAAAATTACAATCCCGCAAAAAACCAATACTGGCAGCATCAGAACTGTGCAGCAGTGGTTTATGTGCTCCGGTAAGCCGCATGCCAATATAACTATGAATAGTACATAAGCTTGCCGCTTCTGCCGGTATCAGATTGTTAATTGTATTGTAAAAATGGGTAACAGCGCCATATCCTGTAGACAGCTTGTACTGTCCGCTACTGAGATACGCTGCATATGTGGTTTTCCCATCAGCCATAGGCAGATCACCACGTCCATCCTGCCAATTGCAGAGGGGGCCAACTGCTTGACCGTTGCTGTCAGCATAAACGATTCCATGCATTTGACCTGTAAGGCCAATCGCGCCGACCGGACGATGTTCCGCGATCAGTCGGTTGAGAAGTTGGATTGTGCGCTCCCAGATCGCGTCCGCGTCCTGCAGACTCTCCCAATGATTGCGCGATACAATAGCAGCGTCATTTTCGAGAGTTACAGCTTCGAGAACTTCGCCGGACTCAGCATGCAGGACTATCGCGCTTATGGAAGTAGTACCAATATCAAGACCAATTGCTTTCATCGCTATAACACTCCATTACATTTTTTCAGCCGAGGTTTGAGGCCTGTGGATCAAGCCGCAGGATTAGTTATTTTAACAGATCATTCAATGTATAAAACTTGAATGATTTTTTCGTATAACGTGCATATTTGTTTATTGCTTCTTTTAATTTATTTATATCTGCAAAAACACTTTCAAAACAACTTTTTTGTTTTACATTTTTCATTCCAAGAACTTGTTTACAATATTCACTCGGTTTCATTTTTGACTTAAATTGATTGGTATACTTGGAATAGTTATCGCTACTTATAATTAGTAAAATTTCTATTTCAGGACAGGTCTGGACATTTATGATACTTGAACCAAATCTATCAATGTACAATTTACTCAACTTAAATTTTTCATTTTTAGAATCAATTATTCTCAAAATATATAAAGGCTTGTCGAAGCTGTAATTCAAGTACTTATCTTGAATCCGCATAACATCTCCCTTACTAATTTAATACTCTCATAATTAGGTGCGGTTCCATCTATGTAGTTCGATATTAAAACTTCACTCTTCTTAACGTCATTTCGTTTAACTAATTTTGAATATCTTACAGCGCTGCTAATATATTTATTATTTCTCAACATAACGAAAATGTTATCTTTTCGATTAAGACAATCAATTATTTCAGAATAATGCGTCGAGAATATTAAAGTAGCTCCATTTCGGTTAATTTTATTATCATTAAACAAATTTATTATTGTTTGCACAAGTTTCTTGTGAAGATGGTTTTCAATTTCATCAACAATTAAGTAACCGCCTGTTTGCATAACCATCATGGCGTAAGTAATTAAGTTGCTTCCTTTGATAGTTCCTGACGAAAGAAAATTCTCAGCCTCAATCAAATTATTGCTTCTATATATTCTGTCATCATTCTTAAACTTGATGACAATTTCATCATCACTTGAGCTAAGAGATTCTATACTATCATCGAACAAATTAACGAAGGGCATTACTTGCTGATTACGTCTAATGTAAATATTAAAATTAGTCGTAAACAGGGTATCATAACATCCAAGTGAGTTTTCGTTTACAGTTACTGCTATGCTATCCTGTGGTTTTAGAAGCTTGATTTTTGATTTGGTCAAAGACTCTTCCAATTCGCTTCTTCTTCTCAGAATTTTTTTAAATTCTGATATTGATTTTTTTGATGTTATTTCTGATTTATTCTTATAATAAATCACTTCATCTATGAAATAGTATTCTTGTTTTGCCAAATTATTTTTAATTCCTATTTTGGATTCCAACCGATAAAATTTATCATCGTTAAAGAAGTCCACTGTCAGCACGGATTCATCTTTGAGTATACCGGGAGATATGTCAATTTGATCAAGACCTTGATTGCTAATAACAATACTAATAGCTGCCTTGATTAGTTTAAGCGCAGTTGTTTTTCCGCTTGCATTAGCACCAACGAAGCTTATTACATTCTGAGAGTATATCGATCTAAAAATATTCGTTGCGCTCTCACTATCTATTACCTTGTCGGCCGTCGTCAAGTCTATTTCAAAACCGTCATCGAACAGATCAATATTTTTGTACGCTATTCGCAATAACTTCACGGCAATCACCCCTCGAACAATGATGTTTCAAGTCCAATCACAACTGATTAAACTGGGCTTAAAACTAAAAACTTTGTATCATAATCCAATTGTATCATAATCCATATAAGATATAAACACATTATGTGTTTATATCTTATATGGATGCAATTTTCAGCCGAGGTTTGAGGCCTGTGGATCAAGCCGCAGGATTATATCTTGTTGTATCGCTGGCGAGAGATCAAGGAAATTAACAAAAGTCCCATGAATTCGCATAATATAAACGCCTGAAGGCGCGTATTTCGCTGGATTGGCTAAGACTTTGCGCAGGGTTTCAGCTGTTGTAACGTTAACATAGAGATAAAATGGAGCAGGTTTCTCTTGTGATCCTGGTGTTTTCTGGTTGCTGAAATAATCATTGAAAAACAGTGGACTTATTACCCTCTCGGCAAAAGCCAGCCCACGTTCGTCCATGCTCTCTTCTGGGAAATACTTGGGGTCAATACCAAAATGCGAAGCATATCCACCGCACATTTTCTCGTATGGCAGACAGAATCCGGATAGTATACGTAGACCGAGTCCGTTACCGGCATCACCCGCCAGCGGATCAGTACCATAATTGAGCATTTCTCTGGCGTGACGTCCATCTGGTGTGGCAGCTACCCAGTAGCCATAAAGGAGATGCGTCGACGGTGTCGCGTAGTCAGGGCGGAAGGGGTTGCCAAGATTATTTTTATGAGAGGCAACAATATCTGAAACAAGTGTAACTATTCGAGCTGCTTCCTGATCAGCTTCAGCATCATGATTACCATATTTGGGACAAGAAGCAAGATACTGGCGAAGGGCTTCCTGACCGGGTCCGCGAAAATCTTCTCTGAGAGCCTGCAGTAACAAAGAAGCGTCTTGAGGCCTATCATTTAGCAAATGATCAACAGCAACAAATGAATCCGCTACGACGGCAAGTCCGTGGATCAGGCAGCCGGCACCGTTGTATTTTGTTCCTTGATGACTAGTATCACGCATATCGAAACCACTCTCAACTCCACCCATCATGGTACTGAGAAACGGTACCGGCAGCAGCGACAGTGCTTCTGTGGCACCATTTGCCGCCCCAACCATTTTTTTAACGTAGAAACGCAAGCGTTCTTCAAACAGATCACGCAGGTTTTTAAGTCGGGTTAGATCATCTTCGACGTCATCTTCGACGCCCATCCGCGCCCCGGTTATGGCCGATTTACCATTATTCAGAGTCAGTTCGAGAATCTTGGCCAGGTTCAGCCAACTGTTGGTGGTATTACCATTATCAAGCCCCATAATCAGAGGTTCCTGGCAGCCGGCGATCGCGTAATCCGGCAGATCATCACCTTCAACACCGGCACGTTCAAGCACCTGAAATAGTGAATCATCATTAAATAGCGATGGCGTCAGAGTTCCCGGCGTGAAGAAGAAACGGCCCAACTCACGGTACAACTCCTGCGGAGTATTCCGATGCAGTTTCACCGATAGTATCGGCTGCGGCAGATTCATCGCGTAGTAAGCATCAAGCAGCGCGTATGTCGTCTGATTTGTTAGATCCTGTCCGACGGTATCTCGTCCGCCGATTAGAATATTTTGTGATATCGCCCAGCTGCGGTCACCTATATTGAAAAAGACAAGGAAATGTTTAAACAGGCCGGCAGCCTGTTCCCTGCTTAATTTGCTCAACTGACGGTATGGTTCGAATATCCTGTCAGCATTGCCAACGGAAAAAGCGAAGGGGTTAGGCGCCTGTTCAAGACACATCAGCTGCCAGACCAGCAGGAAACTCTGAATAGCAGAGAATAAGCCGTCAGCTCCCTGACGCGGCACACGTTCTAACGCAGCCGTTAACTTTTTGAGGCGTCCATTGTCAGGCTGCAAACCAAGCTGTTCAAGTGCCAGTTCACGATACCGATCAGCAAGAATTTCCAAGGCTTCAAGTGTGATCAGCATCGCTTCATAGTTCTCAATACGCAGCCGAGCACTCCCATCAGCGTCATTTTGCGAATTATCAGAATTTCCCACTTCCGCACGCAGCTCGCTAATTCGGCCACGCAGATCAGTGCCTATGGCTGTGGTTCCATGTGCCAGCAGCGGACGAAGATCTGGAATTACATGGCCGGTAACCTGCTCAACGAAGAAACTGACCTCAGATGTATAATCCTCAACAGCACCATAAGTCGTGTCAAGCGCCTGGACAAAAGGATGCTGGCGTTGCTTCGCGCGTGCCGATTCAATTCGCTCAACAGTAAACTCTTCATTTGGTTCTATGTCGTTATAAACAGCGGTTGGATCGCAATATCCGCTGAATGTCTCAACTTCGAAGCTCGGATTTATAAGCGCGTAGCTCCTGGCAAAAGCATCGCGCTGAGTGCCTGCGAATATAGCGTTTTCGCTGATCTCAAGCGGAAGCTTCCTGGCTATCTCCAAAAGCGAGAGCGCGGCCCTTATAGATGAGGGCTTATCTGCGTTTTCCTGATCAGACGCGAACTGAATTTCCTTGGCCAGGAACCAGCCATCAAGTCTTGTCCGTGCTTTTTCTTCAGCAAAAAGCTGTTTAGCCAAATGTTCCAATTGATCCGAGTTATATAATTCTGAAATGTTCATGTCCGCCTCCAAATTATATCAATACTAAAACTGTTTCACTTATTCCATCTGCTTAAGTTGTTATGACCTGCCAGCCCGCAGACCTCATAAAATCCTGCCAATCTCTCACCTGATCTGTCGATACTCGCGCACGCTCATCAAGAGTGTACTCTTGGCCGCTGGCTTGCCATTTAGAGATTCCATACTCATGAAATCTTAAGAACTCAAGATGGATGAATCGCTTATCAAACTGATTCATGAACTCAAGAAAATCATCCTTCGCCTGATCATCGTCATTGAAACCACCAACCACAGGAAGTCTAACAAGCACATTTTTGCCGAAACTTACTGCCGCAGTGAGATTTGCCGCGATATGAGTCGAAGGCTGTCCGACAACTGCCTGCAGTTGCTCGCTTGAGCCGTGCTTCACATCCATTATCAAATGATCTATATAAGGATAGAGCTCGGGCAATCGCGGATTTGTCCCATTAGTCTCCAGCGCTGTATTGATACCGGCAGCCTGGCAGCGCCGCAGCAAATCACTAAGAGCTTCAAACTGAAGAGAAGCCTCGCCACCGGTAAAAGTAACACCCCCGCCGCCGAAGAAGAGCGGCCGGCTACGGTTGATTTCCTGCCAGACAGCATCAATCTCTAATGTAGAAGCTCGTACCGTGATTCCTTGATTACGGCTGACACTAAGACACGGCCTGTCCGCGCACTCGGCACAGCGGCTTCGATCGAGCACACCATTTCTGATCGCCCCATAGGGACAAACATCATCAACAAGGCGTGACCGATCAACCATCAATGGTGCCTCAAGCGGAATGCCTTCAGGGTTAGCACACCAGGGGCAACGCATATTGCAGCCCTGCAAATGATAAACAAGCCGGTTCCCCGGACCGTCCTGACTGAAATTGAAGCCTTTTTCAAAATATGTCAGCTTCATCGCGGTAATTTTCTCCTATCATTTAGTTCAAGCCTTGAATTATTTATCCTGATTGTATATGATTCTCAGAGAAATAACAACAAGATTAAAACCATCAGGCATCTACTCGAAAGCAGGTAACATAATGCGTATGCAGGCTTCCAATATCAAATCACTTAAGAGTGATAATCGAGCGCTGATTCTGGACGAAATCAGGAAGACTCCTTGTTCGCGTGCCCAGTTAGCTGAGACCACACATTTAACCCGCTCCGCTATAACCATGATCGTTCAGGAACTAATCGAGGAAGATATATTAAAAGAAACACAAGCGCTGCATTCCGGTAGAGGTAGGCGTCAGGTTCTGCTTGATATCGTTGATGATCACAAACTCGCGCTGGGTCTGTCACTGCACAGGCAGGAAATCACTGTCGTGCTAACTGATCTGCGCTGTCGGCAAATAGAAAAAACAAGTAAGCTGACGCGAGCTTTTGCCGGTATATCTAATGGTGAAGCAGTTGTTGGCGACCGCGCTGATGGCGCTGACGGCGTACTTGAATGGGCGCAAGATGCAATGCAGGGCATGATTACACGCCATGGACTTAAGAGAAGCGATCTTGTTGGCGTCGGCATAAGCAGTCCCGGGCCATTGCGATTGTCAGAAGGACTTATACTTGAACCTATTGATTTCCCTCTGTTTCATAATTATCCGGTAGTGGCGAAGGTTCAGGACTGTCATTTTATGTTCGCGGATGACACGGAAGACTTAGTCAACAGTGACCACGACGCAAGGGCGGCTCTTAATGTGTCACTCGATAACAACGCCGTTCTGCTGGCAATGCGTGAACTCTATCAGGTTGCGGGACAGATCGCCAGGCATCGGCACATACTGTTCGTAACAATTTCACGCGGCATCGGTAGTTGTCTGATCAATAACGGACAGATATATCGCGGCGCGGCGGGGTATGCCGGCGAGCTCGGACATACAAGCATCAACAGCACCGGCAGACCCTGCTCATGTGGCAATTTTGGCTGCCTTGAGCGCTATGCCACTCTGCAAGAGCTCAAGAATTTTTTTGGCTTCGACAGTTATGAAGTTGTGGTTGATCTCGCGTATAATGGAATAAGTAAAACGATCGCCATAATCGAGCAGATCGCCGAATGGCTAAGTGCTGCACTGGTGAACGCCGTTAATCTCTTCGATCTTGACGCTGTTGTCATATATGGCGAACTCAATTACCGCCCGCAGCTGCTAATGGATATGATTCGCAAGCGTGTAAATCAGCGCTCTCTGATCAGTAGGGCTCACCAGGTCGAGGTATACGCGTCCGGTTATGATGATAAAACCGCCGCAGAAGCCAGCACGGCCGGCATAATAGACGCCTGGTTCAAGCAGAAGTTTTAACGGAAAAATATAATAGATATAAGCACGGAGGATCAGGAATGACGCGCAAGAAGAAAACCGGTATAGCCTTGTTTGATTTTATCGCACCGATTTACGGTCTGTTCTTCCGGATGCAGACCAGGAACTTCCAACGGATTGTTGAGCTCGCCGCTCCTTATGTCAAGCTCACTGAGCAAGAAGCAATTCTCGACGCGGGCTGCGGAACCGGTGCGCTATGTTCAATCCTCGCGCATAACTACCCGAATCTTCAAGTAACAGGTGTCGATCCCGCAAACAAGATGCTCAAGATAGCCAGGAGAAAAACAGCCGGTCAGGACATAAGCTACCTGCAGGCAAATATTCTTAATGGATTGCCGTACGCTGATAACAGCTTCGACATCTCCATATCTTCTTACGTCGCACATGGCCTGAAATCTGAAGAGAGGGCTGCGATGTATGCCGAGATGAGTCGCATAACACGCGGCTATGTCATAATTCATGATTATAACGATAAGAGAGCACCGCTGACCTCTCTTATAGAATGGCTTGAGCGCGGTGACTATTTCAATTTCATACAGACAGCTGAAACAGAAATGCGCAATTGCCTGTCACAAATGCGGAAATGTTTCTCACATGTGGAAGTGATAGATGTCGGTAAGAGAGCAAGCTGGTACATCTGTACTCCAGCCGGGTAGGATAATGCTTAATCCATCTTCATTTGTAAAGAGTATTTACTATAACCTCAATCCGTGTTAATCTTAGATTAGATAAACAGATTATCAGGAGGTCATTTGTGATGGACGCAAAACAAAAAGAGTATTATCGTCAGCAGGCAATGGAATATTTCAATCAAGCAAAAATCGTACTAACACCTGAAGAGCAAAACAACCTTGAATTCGCCGATTTTGGACTTGGTGAGATCGAGCAAACAGGATTAATCCTTATTACTTATGTAAACACGGCAAAAGTCTGCGCTAAGGAGCTTGTTCTACTTCCGGGCATGACCTGCCCCGAACATCGTCATCCAAACATCGACAGCACAGACGGTAAAGAAGAAACTTTTCGCTGTCGCTTCGGAACAGTTTACCTATATGTTGAAGGCGAACCTGCCGCAAATCCCAAGGCACAACCGCCAAGAGGCAGAGAACAAAACTACACTGTCTGGCACGAAATCGTTCTCAAACCAGGCGAGCAATATACACTGATGCCAAACACAAAACACTGGTTCCAGGGCGGACCAGAGGGTGCGATTGTCTCGGAATTCTCGACCACAAGCCGTGACGACAAGGATATCTTCACTGATCCGGATATCATAAGATAAGAAACAACCAAAAGCAGATCGAACGGGCAGAATCCCGGTCATTATTTGACTGGGAGACCTCCCACACAGCTTCTGCCATCTCATAATGTCCGTAGATAGGTGCGGAAGTTTTGAAGTGGTCAGCCTAAATTAAATAATTAATAAACTTGTCAAATTTGAAGAGCATTCGTACTTGCTATGTTACTTATAGCCAAGGTACGAATGCATTTTTTGTACCATCTGTTTTGGGGGGGTGCGGACAAAACACAAAAAACCTCGAGCAACTGGCACTATTACCAAAAATCACCTCCTGTATATGGCATATTTGACGAAATATAATCAATACTGAAACATTTCTATTAGAGCATTCGTTATATAGAGCTCATTCGAAAACTATGAGAAGAAACGAAGAAAACGGGTAAAAGAATAACAGGAAACATTGAAACAGCCCTGTAATCTGAAATTGAAACAGCCCAGGGATCGACAAAAACACCATGTACCTTGA
>JAQVJP010000004.1 GCA_028695145.1 Eubacteriales bacterium | reverse complement strand
AGCCAGAGGATTTCGAACATTTAAAGGATACCGAATAATGATTTATCTTGCTGTGGGTCGTCTTCATCTTTCTTACCCTCTTCCGTTCCTCGCCTAAACTTTTCACGGAATTAGATAAAGAACCTTATCAGGTCAATTGTTGTCTGTTATCCTCAGTTAGTGTAAAATTAATAAAATGTATAAACATGAGTAAATTCGTCAGAAATATTCTGATTGGAATGAATAAATAATATAACAGAATCTGTTTCTGATTTTTATATTCGAGAGGAGATGTTATTTTGGTTGATTATAAAATGGGCTTCGGTATGGATAATGATCATTTCGCGACTATTAAAGTTATTGGTATAGGTGGGGGCGGCTGCAACGCTGTTGACCGCATGATAGAAGGTGAAGTTCAAGGAATTGAATTCATTACAGTTAATACTGATAATCAGGCTCTGCTAAGGACCAAAGCCAGTAACAGAATACAAATTGGTGAGAAAATAACACGCGGCCTTGGCGCCGGTGCTAATCCGGAGATCGGTGAAAAAGCCGCGAATGAGTCCAAAGACGAGATTTCACAGCTTATCAGCGGCACTGACATGCTGTTTATTACAGCTGGTATGGGCGGCGGTACCGGAACCGGTGGTGCTCCTGTAATCGCTCAGATAGCCAGGGAGCTTGGAATCCTGACTGTCGGAGTTGTTACAAGACCTTTCAGATTTGAAGGTTCGCGTCGTATGCAGAACGCGGAGCGAGGGATCAGAGAATTGGAAAAATTTGTTGATTCACTGATCGTTGTTCCCAATGATAAGCTGCTTGAGATCGCATCAGATGATACAACAGTTGATGAAGCTTTTACCATGGCTGATCAGGTTTTAAAATATGGAGTATCCGGTATTTCAGATCTTGTAGCTGTTCCCGGTCTTATTAATTTGGATCTGGCTGATGTCAGACGTGTCATGACCGAAGCCGGTGTATGCCATATGGGCATAGGCCGTGCCTCAGGCGAAGGGAGAGCGGCTGCGGCTATCAGACAGGCCATAAACAGTCCGTTGCTTGACACGACGATTGATGGAGCTTGTGGAGTCATTATCAATTTTACCGGCGGCAGAGATATGCGTATACGTGAGGTCGACGACGCGGCTTCTGTGGTTCGTGATGCTGTATCGCCTGATGCCGATATTATTTTTGGTGCGGTTATAGATGAGAACATGCAGGACGAAATCATGATAACTGTAATCGCCAGTGGTTTCGATCGTGAGAGTAAGCCGGTAAGAGGCGGTAAGCAGGTTGAAGAGCAAAATGTTCCCTCATTTGGTTCGCCTTTTTCAACTCAGGCACCATCTGTTAAACCTTATCAGCAAGGTATGAACAGCTCAGAGGCAGGAAGAAGCTCTCTGCCTGATTTGCCTGATTTTCTTGGTGGAACAAATAAATCAGAGCAGAATTCGGCATCTGATGCCATAAAATCAGAAGATAAACCTGTCGGTCCGAGTTTCCATCAGGTGGGTGGCGATGAGCCTGATACGCGCGGGAAATATCCGTCATCATCTGATTCGAGATCTGATAATAATCCTCAGCAACTTTCAATCCCAAGTTTTAATGACAACAAAGAAGAGTCATCAGCTGCAAGGAAGTATTCATCGGATACAGCTCCTTATAAACCTGCATATGAGAAATCTGCGGGCAATCATGAACAGACCCCGAACCCGGGATCTGGTAATCAGAATCATGGTTCAAGTCGTGAAGGTTCAAAAGAGAAGGGTCGCGGAGGCCGAATACTTCCGTGGTTTTTACAAGATCACGATAACTGATAAGATAATTCAGCATCATATACGCCCGATGTAGAAATTCTTGCAAGATTCAGACGGAGGAAATGAGATTGAAGTGCCCATATTGCGGTCATGACGAAGATAAGGTAATAGATTCACGACCGGCTGATGAGGGGTCCGCGATCAGACGTCGCCGGGAATGTATATCATGTGGTAAGAGATTTACGACTTATGAGAAGGTCGAAAATCTGCCATTAATAATTATCAAGAAAGATGGAACACGTCAACCTTACGATAGAGACAAACTGATTTCAGGTTTGTTGAAGAGCTGTGAGAAAAGACCTGTTTCAACAGAACAACTAGAAAAACTTGCTGACAAGGTAGAATTGCAGATTCAGAATTCGATGCGTCGTGAGATTTCTTCCGGCGAGATCGGTGAGATGGTTATGGAACTGTTGAAGGATATTGATGAGATAGCATATGTCAGGTTTGCTTCGGTATATCGTCAATTCAAAGATGTAAATTCGTTTATGCAGGAATTGAATGATTTACTTAATAAGAAATAAATCCTGAATGCTCATGAAATTAATAATTTGGCAGAGCCTGGCTTCTGCTGATTACATCAGGGGGTGGCCAAAATTAAAAAAGCAATGATAGTTGATGATGATCCGAATATAAGTGAACTGCTGCGTCTTTATTTCGACAAAGACGGTTTTGCTGTTATAACTTGTCTTGATGGGGACAGAGCGTTTGATACATTTGTTCAATCCAGACCTGATGTTGTTATTTTAGATCTGATGCTTCCAGGCAAGGATGGCTATGATGTCTTGCGGGAGATACGCAGAGTGTCTGAGGTACCGGTAATTATGCTTACTGCCAGAGGTGATACGCTTGATAAGGTGGTGGGTTTGGAGCTTGGAGCTGATGATTACGTTCAGAAGCCATTTGAGCCAAAAGAACTATTAGCTCGAGTGAAGGCTGTTCTTAGAAGAACTGACGGATCAATGGAAGTCAAGCAAACCAATTCCAATGATGAATCGAAAGATGCGGTTTCGCATCCTGGTCTGATAGTCGATCGTTCAAGATATTCGGTCAGAGTTAATCAGCTTGAAATAGAAATGCCGCCAAAAGAGCTGGAGCTGTTGTTTTTTCTCGCAAGTCATCCTAATAGAGTATTTACACGTGAACAGCTGCTTGAGAATATCTGGGGCTTCGATTTTTACGGTGAATCAAGAACTGTCGACGTTCATATTAAGCGTATTCGCGAAAAACTCGACGATGCGGGTGATCATCCTGCTTGGCAGATTAAAACTGTCTGGGGTGTGGGCTATAAGTTTGAGACCGCGGGCTGAGGTTAATACATATGAAGAAAACCCGTTTGGTACATTCTTTGTATGCCAGGACTATAATGCTCCTGTCTCTATCGATATTGGTTGTATTTATTATCCTGGGTGTTGTTTATTATGGTATAGTCAGTGTAACGTCGCAGCGCCAGCAGGCTGAACAGCTTCTTGGCTCCGCTCAAGCCGTTGCTGACGTTGTTGTGGATGTTTATAATCCTGTTACCGGAGAGATCAATGATGGCTCTGTCAGAAGTTATGTCAATTTCGCGGCCAGATCAACCGGCTCAGTAGTATGGGTTGTTAATTCATATGGTGAGATTATAATGCAGACCGGTGTGCCGACAGAGGCAGCACGTCAACTTGAAAGAGCCGACAATGGTTACTATAAGCTTGATCAGAAGTATCTGGGTACTTTGAATAGTGCTGGAAATGGTGTATCTCAGACAGGTAATTATAATGGCCTTCTTGATGGTAGTTCGCGCTGGCTAAGCGCGGTCTGGCCAATCTCATCTCCTACCGGAGCTTTTGCCGGTGAGGTTCAGCTGCATAGAGTAGTTAGTGCCAGAACAATCAATAGTTTTCTGATGACCAATAGTCTTCTTGTATCGTTTTTTATTGCCTTTGTGGTTGCTCTTGTGTTTGTGCTGATTTTGTCAAGAAATATAACACGGCCAATCAGGCTGCTGACACAAACTGCTGATCGTGTCTATCGTGGTGATTTGTCAGCAAGAGTTGAATTGCCAGGTATATCTGGACATAGTTCTACAGATGATCCGGAGCACGAGGCTGTTGTGACAGATGATTTGACTGTGCTTGTTCATACTATGAACACTATGATAGAAAAACTGGAAAATCAGGAACGGGATCGTAAAGATTTCATGTCCAGTGTTTCACATGACTTGCGTACGCCTATAACGTCTATCAAGGGTTTTATTGAGGGCATGATAGATGGTACAGTTCCTCCTGATCGTTATCAACATTATCTTGATATAGTCAAGCAGGAAGTTCTCAGGCTGCAGAGCCTTGTTCAAACGATATTTGAAGCTGCTCTCCTTGAGAGTGGCAGTGGTTTGCATCAATCTGTATTTGATATTAACGTACTTATAAAAGAAGATGTCATAGGGTTGGAATCTTTGCTTACAGAGAAAAATCTTGGTGTACAGACAGATTTTTTGGAAGAACAGCAAGGACGGCTGATGGTGACCGGTGACAGAGAAGCTATCAGCAGGGTAATATACAATATTATCTCGAACGCTATCAAATTTACGCCGGATGATGGTATTATTGCGCTAACAACAAGACGCACTTCGCGTTCACGAGAAATTGAAGTTATTATTGAAGATAGCGGAGCTGGTATTCCGGAACAGGATATGCCGTACATTTTCGATAGATTTTATAAGGCTGATAAATCAAGAAATGTCAAAGGATCAGGTCTTGGCTTATATATCAGCCGGACAATTCTGACAGCACATGGTCAGCGTATACATGCTTCGCGCAGCGAATTGGGCGGTGCGAAATTCTCTTTTACACTTTCTACTCCTTAATGACAGCTAAATCGAATTTGTCTATTTTCACTATAAAAAAGCAGAATGTTCATAAACCATTCATTTATTTTGCTTACAATAAAGTTTGTATCCGTCTGATCTGATTCAACATGTTTGTTAGAACAGAATTTGCGTAGGAGGACAATTTGTGAGAGGA
The DNA here is from genome assembly GCA_028695145.1 of Eubacteriales bacterium. Lineage (GTDB taxonomy): Bacteria > Bacillota > Clostridia > Saccharofermentanales > UBA5734 > JAAYFZ01. The sequence continues at coordinate 47,200 of JAQVJP010000004.1, read as the reverse complement.
AAAACTAAATGGCTGTTTGGACTTGTGGCGTTGTGTCTTGTTTCAGCAATCGCTGCCAGCCTGCTTACCGCTGTTTTTTTCATTCGCGGATATTTCCGTCAGAGTCTAATCTGGCAATCAGGTACAACCGCGGATAATATTACTGAATCTACAACTGGTTCACTTGCTGCTGTTACCACGCGTAAGCCGACTACAAGAGTGACCCTGTCTACAACACGACCTACAACAGTCCAACCCACCGTGAGTACAACAACAGAACCGACAAATCCTGAGCATCAGGCTGCTTGGCAGCTTTCGTTGTGGCAGGTTCAGGAACAGATAGAAACTATTTATGAAACTGTTTCGCCTTCTGTAGTTGGAGTAAATGTTGAGGTTGCCGCTACAACTACCACGAACGCAAGAAGCAATTTTGGTTCTGGTCTCATAATGAGTGAGGATGGAATCATAGTCATTAATACTGGAACGATTGATATCGCTCTTAATAGAAATGGTGAGTTGAAAAATGAGGCTGAAATTGAGGTTTATCTGCTTAACCATCATCAGGCACTAACCGCTGAGCTGATTGGCAATGATGTGTTGACAGGATTATCAGTTCTCAGTGTTGATTCTACTCAAGTGAAATTGATACCTGCAGTTATGGCTGAAGATACAAAACTGCAAGTAGGTCAAATGATTCTGTCGCTTGGCTATCCGGATATGATGTCACAGGAAGGCGGTTTAAGTAACGGTCTGATAACTGCCATAAATCGCGAAATGAAGCTTGAGGATGGTACTGGTGTCAGTATGATTCAGACTGATGCTCATATAAGCCAGCATTGTTCAGGCGGTCCGCTGCTTAATCTTGACGGCGAGGTTATTGGTTTGACTAATTGCAATATTAGTCGCGATATCAGTGACGCAATGGGTTATGCCATGCCGATAGCTGTTGTGCAGCAGATAGCTAAAAATCTGGTTACGCAAGGATATGTTTCCGGCAGAGCCTGGCTCGGTGTGACTGTTTTGCAGGAGAGCAATTTCCTTGAATTGCAGAAATTGTACAGGTTCCCTGATGGATTGTATGTCAGTAGTGTAATCAAGGATAGTCCAGCTTATACCGCAGATTTGAGAAAAGGTGATATAATAACCAGGATTAATGGCAATGATGTCGAAACACATGAGAGTTTAATGTTGTTTCTTCAGAGCCAGGCGATAGGTGCTATGGTAGATATTGAAGTCTATCGCAAGAGTGATGGGAATTATCACCAGCTCAAAGTTTACCTGCAGGAGTATCAGCGTTAATGACCGATCAAAACAGGGCTTCAGAAATAGCCCGTATACTTAAGAAGAAATATCCAGATGCCGAATGCACACTTAATTTTAAATATCCTTGGCAGCTTATGATAGCTGCTATTTTGGCAGCTCAATGTACGGATGCCAGAGTCAATATAATAACCGCGGATTTATTCGAAAAATATCCTGATCTTGAAGCTTTTGCCAGTGCTTCTCAATCTGACATGGAAGAAGATATTCGCTCTTGTGGTTTGTTCAGAAACAAGGCAAAAGCTATCATCGCCAGCAGTAGTATGCTGCTGGAACGTTATGCCGGAGAAGTGCCATCTGATATGGATGCTCTGCTTCGCCTTCCAGGTATCGGCCGGAAAATCGCTAATTTAATTATGGGAGATAGTTTCGGTGTTCCTGCTGTTGTGGTTGACACACATTGCGCGCGAATAACCAGATTGCTCGGCCTAACTTCTCATAGTGATCCTGTACGGATAGAGCGTGATTTGATGGCCATTCTGCCGAAGGAAATATGGACGAGTTGGGGACATCTGATGGTTGCCCATGGCCGTGAGATCTGCAAGGCCAGACAACCAGTTTGTGAAGAATGCCCTGTAAATAAATTGTGTTTGTATGCTCTCGGAGTAAAAACAGATCTGCGAGGAGCCGGTGATGCCTGATGATAAATCGTATGGATCAAGTCTGTTTTATACACCGGTTTCTGCGCTAAAAGGTATCTCGACCAAGAGAGCAGCGGCTCTGAGGAAACTTGGAATTGAAACCTGGTATGATCTTCTTACCTGGTTTCCTCGTGGGTATGAGGATTGGACGCCTGTTTCTGATCCAGCTGACCTCAAGAATGGACTTGAACAGACTTTTGTCGCTTCTGTGTCGCGTAAAATACAAAGCAGTCAGCGCGGTCGTCTGTCAGTGCAAAAAACTTCGCTGCGCATGGGTAATTCTGCTATCTCCGCTGTCTGGTTTAATCAACCTTGGCTGACAAATAAGCTGCAGCCGGGCAATGAATACATTTTTCATGGAAAAATTAGAAGAGACGGAAGATTTTTTTCTGTTCAGAATCCCGCTTTTGACCCGTATGATGAAGCAATTACTATGCCGAGTCTGAAACCTCTTTACCCACTTACTGAGGGAATAAGCCAGACTATGATGAGGCTATGGATCAGTACTGTAATTCAGTCGCTCAAGGATAGAATGCCAGAACCATTGCCATTCTGGGTCAGAAGAGATAACAAGCTGTGTGCTGCGGATTATGCTATCAGTAAGATTCATCAGCCTGATGATTCTGAAGAGGCTGACATCAGCCGAAGGCGTTTAGCCTTCGAAGAACTATTTCTGGTTCAGGCCGGACTACGATTGCTTAAGCAGCAGCGATTATTCAGCAGAGTCAGCAGATGTGTGCAGCTTGAATCTGCACATCAATCTCAATTGGAAACGATGATTGCCTCGTTGCCGTTTAGTTTGACCGGTGCTCAGCGAAGAGCAATTCAAGAAGTTTTGGCTGATATGTGTTTGAATCGACCTATGAATCGTTTGATTCAGGGTGACGTGGGTAGTGGGAAAACTGTTGTAGCTGCTGCCGCCATGTATGTGTGTGCCTTGGCCGGCGGGCAGGCTGTGATGATGGCTCCAACCTCGGTTTTGGCGAATCAGCATTATGCTTCACTGCGGAGTTTGCTTGGGAACTGTGGACAGGATATTATCTTGCTGACTGGTCAGACCAAAACCGCTGAGCGCAGACAAGTATTGAGCGGTATTGCTGACGGAAGGTATAAATTGATTGTTGGTACACATGCGTTACTTGAAGATCGGGTGGTTTTTGATAAATTGCTCTTGACTGTAACTGATGAACAGCATCGTTTTGGTGTGCGCCAGCGTGCCAGACTAAATAAGGCTGATGAAGATCAGCAATATGTTCCGCATAACCTTGTAATGTCGGCGACCCCGATTCCAAGAACACTTGGTTTGATTCTTTACGGCGATCTTGATATTTCCATCATTGATGAGCTGCCTGCCGGCAGGCAGCCAATTGAAACCTATACCGCGACATCTGCTGATCAAGAGCGGGTTTATGCGCTTATACGCAAAATGATAAGTCAAGGAAGACAGGCCTATGTGATTTGTCCTATGATTGAAGATGGAGAAGCTACTGAACTCAGTTCAGCCACTGGTGTTTACAATAATTTGGCGCAGAATGTGTTTCCTGAATACAAAGTTGGCCTGATGCATGGATCGCTTAAACCAGCGGCAAAAGACCAGGTCATGCAGGAATTTTATGATCGTAAGCTCGATATACTTGTTAGTACAACAGTTATCGAAGTTGGAGTAGATCAGCCAAATGCCGCTGTTATGGTGATTGAGAACGCTGAGAGGTTTGGTTTGGCACAATTGCATCAGCTTCGCGGAAGAATCGGTCGTGGATCACATAGATCAATCTGTGTTCTTATAAGCGACAGCAGCGATGAAATTGCCAGAGAAAGACTTAAAACCTTATGCCACAGTCAGGATGGTTTTGAAATCGCTGAGAAAGATTTACAGCTGCGCGGACCAGGCGATTTTTTCGGTACGAGGCAACACGGGCTTCCAGTTTTTAAACTTGCCAATCTTTATCAGGATCGTGATATAATCGCTGAAGTCAGCAGAAGTCTTGATCTGCTTTTTGAACGTGATCCGGATTTACAAGAATCCGAACACAAAAATGTAATGAAAGTGCTTGGAGACCGCTACGGCGAAGCTTTTTCTGAGCTTGCGCTGTAAAATCGCGATTTCCGTGAATGGAGTGTTAAATGCCAAGAATAATTGCTGGTGAAGCTGGAGGAATTCATTTGACTTCGCCTAATGGTCAAAAAACCAGACCTACAGCTGATAAAACCAAAGAAGCGCTATTTTCTATTTTAATGAGTAGAGTAATGGATAGTAACTTCCTCGATATATTTGCCGGTTCCGGTCAGGTAGCTCTCGAAGCTGTCAGCCGCGGGGCTGCTCATGCCTGGATGGTCGAAAATGCCGGCCCGGCACTTGCCTGCATCAGACATAATCTCGAGAAAACCCGATTGACTGACCGGGTCAGTCTGCTGACGCGTTCAGCGTCGCAAGCTCTTAAGAGTTTAAAACAGGAGAATAGATTATTTGATTTGATATACATGGATCCACCCTGGAAGCAGGCGGAATCTGAGTTCCTCAAATTGTCACAATTGCTGAGTGAACTACTCACGAGTGATGGATTATTAATTATTGAGCATGACAGCAAACAACAATTCCCGGATTATGTTACAAAACTGAAATGCTTCAGACGTTGCCAGTATGGTTCTGCAATGCTATCATTTTATCAATTAGATTACGTATGATCTGACGATGATTTGAGCAGCAGGAGGTATGTTTTGCGCATTTTTATATATCCTGGTACATTTGATCCTTTTACCAACGGTCATGTGGACATAGCGCGCAGGGCAGCCGGGTTATGTGACAAGCTGATTGTCGCGGTTTTGTCCAACAATAATAAGCGTCCTGTTTTTAACACAGCTGAACGCAAGCAGATGGCTGAAGACGCGCTTATAGATCTGCCATCGCTTGAAGTTGTTTCGTACGATGGCCTTTTGGTTGATTTATATCGTGAACTTGGAGCCAGTGCTGTAGTTCGAGGTCTCAGAAGTGAGTCGGATTTTCGTTTCGAGGCAGAGATAGCCGCAGCGAATAAATTGCTCCTTCCGCAATATGAAACCTTTTTGCTGCCTTGCAGGATTGATCTGGCTTTTACCAGTTCGACAATTGTAAAAGAGGTAGCTTCATACGGTGGAGATATTTCAGGAATGGTTCCGCCGATGGTAAAAGATCGCATAATACAGAGATTACTTGTGAAGAAAGATAATTAACTGAGTCCAGGAGGATTTGATTATATGTATGAGGGTAAAACCAGTGGCAGAAATCAGGAGCACGATGTAGAAGCTCTGTTGATTCGTATGGAAGAAGCGGTAAGCTCTGCCAGAAACGTGCCCTTCTCAGATAACTGCATGGTCGATCGCGAGGAGATGCTTCTGTTGCTTAGTATGATTCGTGAGAATCTTCCCGGAGAGCTGAAGCAGGCCAGATGGCTGCTTCAGCAGAATAAACAGCTGATCGCTGAGGCTCGTAAGGAAGCTGAGAATATTATGCGCGAGACCGAGTCGAGAATGGCCAGAATGGTAGATGAGCATGAGATTACACAGCAAGCCAGACAGCAAGCCGCGCAGATTATTGAAGATGCTGATATTAACAGCAGACAGATTAGAGGTGGAGCAATGGAGTATGCCCGCAACCTCCTTGGTGCTGTTGAAGAGGATCTTACAGAAATGCTTGTTACCTTGCAAAAAAACAAGAAGTCGCTTAAATAAAATCTACTTCTATAGATCAATTTTCTGCAAATGGTACATAGGATTTGAAAAGAGCACTCCTTGTGAGAGTGCTCTTTTCTTAAACTTCTAAATGTCACTGTTAAGCTGATTCAGGCAAATGACTCTGATCAGATTTTGAGCATCCAATTATAATCATCAGGCATTTTGCCGAATTGAACACCGGTAATAATATCATACATTTTCTGACTGATTTCACCAATCTCACCGTTATTAAATACCATTTCCATATCTTCATAACGTAATTTGCCAACTGGTGAGATAACTGCAGCGGTTCCTGAGCCGAAGACTTCACTGACGCGTCCCTGCTTGTAGAGTTCTGCCAGTTCATCAATTGAGATCTGACGTTCTTGTGTTTCATATCCGAGTTTCTGAGCCAGTTCAAGAACAGTTCGTCTGGTAATACCAGGTAATATGCTGCCATTTAGCTCTGGAGTAATGAGTTTGCCATCTATGACAAAAAAGACGTTCATGGCACCGACTTCTTCAATATATTTACGATGAACTCCATCCAGCCAGAGAACTTGAACAAAACCCTGCTTATAAGCTTTTGCCTGGCCGATCAGACTGGCGGCGTAGTTACCGGGTGTCTTGGCGAAGCCCGTACCACCGCGAACTGCTCTGACATACTCGTCTTCGACAAATATATCTACTGGATTAAGGCCGTGTGGATAATATGCCCCTGAAGGTGATAGGATAATCATAAATCTGTAATGATGTGCTGGTCTTACACCAAGAAAAGGATCCATGGCAATGATAAAAGGCCTTACGTACAATGAAGTGTCAGGTGCTGAAGGTACCCAGTCTTTCTCCAGCTGCAACAGCTCCTTGAGGGCGTACACACAAAAATCAGGGTCGACCTGAGGAATTACCATACGTTCGTTGGATTTGTTTACTCGTTCGAAATTCAAACGCGGACGGAATAGCATGATGTCTCCATCCGGACCTCTGTAAGCCTTGAGTCCTTCGAAAATTGCCTGGCCATAATGAAGAACCATTGCTGAAGGCTCCATTTCAATCGGGCCGTATGGCACGATCCTGGGTTCAATCCAGCCTTGACCCTCAATATAATCCATGATGAACATATGATCTGTAAAAAGCTGTCCGAAACCAAGTGAATTTTCAGAAACAGGTTTGGCCTTGGGGTTTGCTGTTTTGGTGACTGGAATCTCAGGATACATAACATTTTCCTCCAATTACGTACAAGTTTACAGAGCATTATAATACTTTGCAGGCTGAGAGGCAAGAAATTGCATATTACTGGGAAGTAAGATTGTTCACCTCAGGTCGATGCTATGCTATAATCAGTTTAATCAATAGAACATATTTTTGTTTTGCGTATTTGCATTAATTCAGGTGAAGGTAAGAACATGAACAAGTTTGTGATAAATTCTGATATGAAACCGCGTGGTGATCAGCCGGAAGCCATAGATAGGCTGGCTGCGGGATTTGGCCGTGGTCTGCCGTCTCAGACTTTGCTTGGTGTTACCGGTTCGGGCAAGACATATACAATGGCAAATATTATTGAGAAAACTCAGCGGCCTGCTTTGATAATCGCACATAACAAGACACTCGCAGGGCAGCTTTGCGCTGAGTTTATGTCTTTTTTTCCGGATAACGCGGTGGAGTATTTTGTCTCCTATTATGACTATTATCAACCGGAAGCGTATATACCAACTACTGATACATATATTGAGAAAGATTCCGCGATCAACGACGAGATAGATCGTTTGCGTCATTCAGCGACTTCTTCACTGCTGGAGAGACGAGATGTCATTGTTGTGGCTTCGGTTTCTTGTATTTATGGTCTGGGTGATCCCCAGGAATACAAGAGCCTGATGGTTTCGCTTCGCCCCGGCATGCGTAAGGATCGTGACCAGGTTATCAGAGAACTTGTAGATATTCAGTATGGTCGCAATGATTATGAAACTAAACGAGGAAATTTCCGGGTAAGGGGAGATACGCTTGATATATTTCCGGCGAACTCAGAGAATATCATAACAAGAGTAAGCTTCTTCGGAGATGAAATTGAACGGATTTCCGAAATAGATTATATAAGCGGCAAGGTTCGCAACCATCGAAACTATGCCAGTATTTTCCCGGCTTCACATTACGCGACTTCGCAGGAAAATATTAGACAGGCAGCAATTCGGATCGAAGAAGAGCTTGAGGATCAGCTGTCTCTTCTGCGCAGTCAGGGTAAGCTTGTAGAAGCGTATCGACTCGAGCAGCGAACACGTTATGATCTGGAAATGCTCAGAGAAACAGGTTTCTGCAAGGGAATCGAGAATTATTCCAGACACCTTACCGGACGGGGAGAAGGAGAGCCGCCTTTTACCCTGATTGATTTTTTCCCGGATGATTATCTGCTGATGATTGACGAATCTCATGTGACAATACCGCAAATTGGTGCTATGTATAATGGCGATCGTTCGCGTAAACAATCATTGGTGGATTACGGTTTTAGACTCCCATCAGCTCTCGATAACAGGCCACTCAATTTTACCGAATTTGAACAGCGAATGGGGCAGACTCTGTTCGTAAGCGCCACTCCATCCAAGTATGAGAGTGCTCATAGCAAACAGATCGTCGAACAAATTATTCGCCCAACGGGTCTGGTTGATCCTGAGATATCAATCCGTCCGGTAGAAAATCAGATTGAGGATCTGCTTGGTGAGATTTCCAAAGCTGTGGCCAGACAGGAACGCACACTTGTTTTGACACTTACGAAAAAAATGGCTGAGGATTTGACAGCGTTCCTGCGCGAAGAACAGCTGCGAGTTAAATATCTGCATTCGGATATTCATACAGTTGAGCGTTTGAAGATATTAAAATCATTACGCAAGGGCGAATTCGATGTGCTTGTTGGTATTAACCTGCTTAGAGAAGGACTTGATCTGCCTGAGGTATCACTTATAACTATACTTGATGCCGACAAGGAAGGCTTCCTGCGTTCGACGACATCTCTTATTCAGATGATTGGTCGTGCCGCCCGTAATGTTAACGGTCATGTCATCATGTATGCTGATGAGGTCACTGAGTCTATGCATAGAGCTGTGGAAGAGACTAACCGCAGACGTAGTGTTCAACAGGAATATAATCGCGTTAACGGCATTACTCCACAGAGCATACGCAAGGATGTAAGAGATGTTATTGATACGCTGACGGAAGTAGCTGAAGATGAAGGTTTTGATGATAGTTTCGCAGAGGCTGTTCTTGAAAATAAATTTGATAAGCTCAAGAAGAAAGAGTTGGAAAAGTTAGCTGAGAAACTGGAAAAAGACATGAAACAGGCTGCTGCTGCATTGGCATTTGAAGAGGCGGCCAGACTTCGTGATCTCCTGGTTTCGGTCCGGGGAAAAATCGGCAGCTCGACTTGAACTATGATATAATTTGTTAAGATTAATTAAACAGAATCCGCAGAAAAATCGGAGGATATGAATATGTCAACAGCGAATAAAATCTATCAAGAATGGCTCGCGAATGAAGCTTTTGATGCTGCGACAAGGAATGAGCTGGCGGCAATAGCAGATCAGCCTTCTGAGATTGAAGATCGTTTCTATACAAGCTTGAGTTTCGGTACTGCCGGACTAAGAGGTGTGCTCGGCGCGGGTACAAATAGAATGAATTATTATACTGTAGCCAGCGCGGCGGATGCTTTTGCCAGATATATAGTTTCTGAAGGAGAACAAGCTTGCAGCCGTGGGATTGCGATTTCTTATGATTCACGTCTCTTCTCACGCGAGTTCGCTGTTTTGACAGCGAGAATTTTTACCGCGCATGGTGTCGCTGTTTATTTGTCAGATGAACTCAGGCCTGTGCCGCTTCTGTCTTATGCCATCAGATATTTCAAGACATATGGCGGTGTTATGATTACAGCAAGCCATAACCCGGCGAAATATAATGGCTTCAAGGCTTATGGTGAGGATGGCGGACAGATGCCTCCGGAAGCTGCCGATGTCATTGCCAGGAATATGCAGGCTAATAGAGATTTACCGGCTTTGCTTGATGTTCATGAGGAGCAGCTGGCCAGAAGCACTTCATTCTGGCACGATTTTGGGCCGGAGCTTGATGATTCTTATAACAAAATGCTGCTTGAGCTGACCGTGCATCCTGAGGCTGTTAAACAGCAGAGCGGGTTAAAAATAGTTTATACTCCGCTTCATGGCGCCGGAAATAAGCCGGTTAGAAGAATTTTGGCATCGATGGGTTTTGAGAAGGTGTTAGTAGTGCCTGAACAGGAACAACCGGACGGTAATTTCCCGACGGTTTCTTATCCGAATCCGGAGGAGAGAGACGCTCTTAATCTGGCGATTGCCCTTGCTGCCGAAGAAGGAGCTGATCTTGTGATCGCAACTGATCCCGATGCTGACCGTACCGGATTATGTGTGCGTGACCGCCAGGGTAATTATCAAGTGCTTAGTGGCAATCAGATTGGGCTGCTGCTGATGGATTATATATTGCGTGGAAAACAGGAAACCGGCAGACTGCCTGAGAAGTCTTTTGTCGTTAACAGCATAGTATCAACCAGACTTAGCAGAAGAGTGGCAGCGGCCTATGGTGTAGCTGCTTACGAGGTTTTGACAGGATTTAAATATATTGGAGAGATGATTAAACATAAGGACGAGTTTGGGGATTGTCATTTCCAGTTCGGCTTCGAAGAGAGCTTCGGATATTTGGCCGGTACGGATGTACGCGACAAGGACGCGGTAGTAGCCAGTATGCTTATTGCTGAGATGGCTGCCAATGCCGCCTTGTCAGGTAAAACCATTTATGATTTGCTGCAGGAGTTGTATAAACGATTCGGCTACGCGGCTGAGAAAACGATTTCCATTACACTTGAAGGTAAGGCCGGCATTGAGAAAATCAAATCGGCAATGAGTTCTTTGCGTTCTGAAAAAACATCAGGAATTGCCGATGTCGATATTAAACGAGTTATTGATTACGCTGATGGCACCATAATTAATATGGCTGACGGCAGTATGGAGAAGATAGATTTTCCTTCAGCGGATGTTCTGATGTATGATCTTGAGGATATTGATTGGTTCTGCATCAGACCAAGTGGCACGGAGCCTAAGATCAAGATTTATCTTGGTGTTTATGGGCAGGACAGCAGCCATTGCTCCGATAAGCTTGATTCTTTGGAAGACGCTGTCAGAGAGGCATTGCAGAAGTATTTATGATAGATTCCCTGGAACGTATACACAAATCAAACGTATCTGATGAGGATGGAGCAAATTTTGTTCATCTGCATCTACATACCGAATACAGTTTGCTTGATGGAGCAATCCGACTTCGTGACTTGCCGGGCAGGCTTGAGCAGCTTGGCATGAAGGCTTGTGCCATGACCGACCATGGTGTCCTGTTTGGTGCGATTGATTTTTATACTGAGATGATCAAGCACGATATTAAGCCGATTATCGGCTCGGAAGTTTATGTAGCTCCGCGTCGTCATACTGACAAAGAAGCAGGCATGGACAAAGAGCCTTCGCATCTCGTGCTTCTGGCTGAGAACGACAATGGCTATCGTAACCTGATCAAGCTTGTATCTGCTGGCTTCACCGATGGTTTTTATTATAAACCGCGCATTGATCACGAACTCATGGAGCAGTATCATGAGGGGATAATCGCTCTTTCTGCCTGCCTTGGAGGAGAAATTCCTCAAGCGATTCTCAACGGTAATATGGAGGAAGCTATTCGTCTTGCCAAGTATTACGATGATGTATTCGGGCGCGGCAATTTTTATCTGGAGCTGCAGAGTAATGGTATCGAAGAGCAGAATCTGGTCAACAGTTCTCTGATCAGGATCAGCAGAGAAACAGGCATTCCACTTGTTGCGACAAATGATTGCCATTATTTGATGCCAGAGGATGCTACAGCACATGAGGTTTTGCTATGTATGCAAACCGGCAAAAGAATGAGTGATCCTGATCGTATGCGCATGAATTCTTCTGAATTCTATCTGAAATCAGGAGAGGAAATGGCCCGTGCTTTTGCCAGTATTCCTGACGCTATTGCCAATACCGCACGTATTGCTGAGCGCTGCAATGTGACTTTTCGCTTCGATCAGCTGCATCTGCCATCATTTGATGTTCCGGATGGCCTTGATCATGAGACTTATCTTTATCAATTATGCCGTGCAGGATTGACCGAACGGCTGGTTGTATCTGGTTCGGATATCCCTGTTTCTGAGTACGAGCGCCGGCTTGAATATGAGCTAAGCGTTATCAACAGCATGGGCTATACCGATTATTATCTGATTGTTTGGGATTTCATCCGTTTCGCACGGGAAAACGATATTATGGTTGGCCCTGGGCGAGGTTCCGGTGCCGGATCTGTAGCTGCTTGGTGTCTTCATATCACGGATATTGATCCGCTGAAATACAAATTGATATTTGAGCGCTTTTTGAATGCAGAGCGTGTCAGTATGCCTGATTTCGATATTGATTTTTGTTATGAGAGACGTCCTGAAGTTATGAATTATGTTGTCGAGAAGTATGGACAGGATAGAGTAGCTCAGGTTATCACCTTCGGTACTCTGGCCGCAAGAGCTTGCATACGTGATGTAGGCAGAGCGCTCGATGTTTCATATGCTGATACAGACCGAATCGCGCGTATGGTGCCGACATCTCTTGGTATTACGCTGAAGAAGGCGCTTGATGTTAATCCTGAACTGCGCAAGGATTACGAAGAAAATGAGATTACAAAGCAGGTAATAGACTTGGCGATGAAGTTTGAAGGTATGCCGCGTCACGCTTCAACTCATGCAGCCGGTGTCGTTATTTCCAGTCAGCCGCTGACAGAGCTTGCTCCTCTTTCTCGTAATGAAGATGCGATTGTTGTCCAGTTTGCCAAAAATAATATTGAGAAAGTCGGTCTGTTGAAATTTGATTTTCTTGGGCTGAGAACGCTGACCGTTATGCGTGAGACTGCTGATCTTGTGTTGGCAAGTGGTGGTCCTGAAATCGATTTTGAGAAAATACTCATGGATGATGATAACATCTACAGGATGATCAGTGATGGAAATACCGATGGTATTTTCCAACTTGAGAGTCCCGGAATGACTTCGTTTATGAAAGAACTGAAGCCCGAGTCACTTGAGGATATCATCGCTGGTATTTCATTGTATCGTCCGGGTCCTATGGAACAAATTCCTCGCTATGTACAGGCAAGGCATGATCCAGGGAAAATCAGGTACGATCATCCACTTTTGGAACCAATTCTGAATGTGACTTATGGCTGTATTGTTTATCAGGAACAGGTTATGCAGATTGTACGTGATCTCGCTGGTTTTTCCATGGGGCAGTCCGATAATGTCAGACGTGCTATGTCCAAGAAAAAGCCAGATGAGCTGGCTCGTTATCGTAAATTATTTATTCATGGTGGTGAAGATGAAAAAGGAAGAAAAGTACCCGGAGCTATCGCTCATGGTGTCAGCCTGGCCATAGCTGAAAAAATATTTGATGATGTTATGGCTTTTGCCGGTTATGCTTTCAATAAATCACACGCGGCTGCTTATGCTGTCGTAGCTTATTATACTGCCTGGCTGAAGTATTATCATCCTGTAGAGTTTATGGCTGCAATGCTTAACAGCTATCTGGGGAATCTGTCGCAAGCGGCCAACTATGTTAATGCTTGCAGACGTATGGGTATTGAAGTTTTGCCGCCGGATATAAATCGCAGTTATGCACGATTTACACCTGAAAATGGGGCGATAAGGTTCTCTCTGGCTGCAGTCAAAAATGTAGGTGGCGGTGCAATCAGACAGTTGATAGAACTGCGTTCCGAGAGCGGAGCTTTTGCCAGTTTTGGTGATTTTCTACGCCGCGTTAGTGAATCAGATATGAATAAAAAAATGATAGAGAGCCTAATAAGATCTTCAGCCCTTGATTGTTTCGGAATTCCGAGAGTTAAAATGATCGCGGCGTCCGAGCCGTTTCTAAATCAACTGGCGTCAGCTCGCAGAAATAGTATGGAAGGTCAGTTGAGTTTATTTGAAATGGATGGATCTGAGACCGGGGCTGACCAGTCTGAGCCTGTCTATCCTGATTTACGTGAGTTCTCACACATGGAACTGCTGACAATGGAGCGCGAGATGCTTGGGTTGTATGTTACAGGTCATCCGCTTGATGACAGCAAAGAGGCAATCGCAAAATTTACAACTCTTGATAGTAGCGCTTTTGGCCGGAATTCTGACGAAGCTGAGGAGCTTGCCGGGGCTGTTGCTGCTGCCGGGCAGTCTGTTCCCATCACAATTAGAGATGATATGCGTGTCATAATGGCTGGAATAGTGATGGAGAAGCGAAACAAAATGACACGCAATAACGAGACTATGAGTTTCGTTTTGCTTGAAGATCTTAGCGGCAGTTATGAGATGATCGTATTTCCGAGTGTTTACAGGAATAATGTTAATTTGTTATTTGAAGGTAGTATAATACTGGTCGGTGGTCATTTGAGTGTCAGGGAAGATGAAGCTCCCAAGTTGATCGCTGAGCAGCTTGTAGCTCTGTCATCAGACCTGCGTCAGTTGCCGGACAGTATGCGTGGTATTATCAGTAATGGCAGAAGATCCTATCATGATACTGATAAATCCGCAAGTGGAGTCTATCAAAAAAATGCAGGACATGCTCATGGAAATTTCAAAAATGCCGGAGGCCAGCAAATGACAAATAATTCCACAAGAATAATCAACAGACCTGTAGTTATCAGGTATAACGGGCTGGCAGATGACGCTGGCTACAATAGATTAACGTCCATGCTGCAATATTTTCAGGGAGATTGCCCGGTAAAAATATTTCTGCCTGCGCAAAACCGTCTAATTGATTTGGCGCCTGATTTCTGGATTCAGCCTGATAACGCTGTTTTGCAGGAATTGGCCATGAGATATGGCGCGAGAAACATCAGCCTGTTATAATAGTACGCAGATTGCGTCAGTTTTTGAGCAAGGAGATTTGTTTATGAGTGATGAAAAAGTAATTAGAAATATTGGTGTTCTTACAAGTGGTGGTGATGCTCCGGGTATGAACGCTGCCATACGGGCGGTTGTTCGAAGCGGTATTTATTATGGCTATAGAGTATTTGGTGTAAGACGTGGTTATCATGGATTGTGGCGTGGTGATATTGAAGAGTTAAATGGTCGTTCAGTGTCAGAGACACTTCAGAGAGGCGGAACCTTCCTGATGACGGCACGAAGTAAGACCTTCAATACACCGGAGGGTGTAGATAAAGCCGTCGAGATGTGCAGGATATTTAATCTTGACGCTGTTGTAACAATTGGTGGTGACGGAACATTCAGAGGTGCCCTTGATCTGGCACGTAAAGGTGTTCCGGTTATCGGCATACCGGGTACAATTGATAATGATATTGCTTGCTCTGATTATACAATTGGTTATGACACGGCAATGAATACAGCTATGGAAGCTATTGATAAGCTACGCGATACAGCCTCATCACATGAGCGCTGCAGCGTTATCGAAGTAATGGGCAGGCATGCCGGCTACATTGCTCTCAATGTAAGTATATCAACCGGTGCGGAGGTTGTACTTATTCCTGAACGTAAGAGTGATTTCGAACGTGATGTTGTTAAAATGATGCTTCAAGGCAGAAATCAAGGTAAACGTCATTACATAGTAATAGTTGCCGAGGGTGCCGGTGACGCTACCGATATAGCGCAGAAGATTGAGGCGGCTACAGGAATTGAGTCAAGACCAACTATTCTTGGACATTTACAGCGAGGTGGCAGTCCGACAGTAAGAGATCGTCATATGGCCAGCATGATGGGTGTAAGAGCAGTCGAATGCCTGCATGAAGCCAGATATAATCGAGTTGTAGCTTATAAGCATGGTGAAATAATCGATCTTGATATTGAAGAAGCGCTGAAGGCAAGTAAAACAATCAGTCAGGAAGAGCTCGACAGAGCGAAAATTCTTGCGTTGTAAGTGTAAAGCGTAACATTACGCTTATTGCTAAATAGTCTCTCTTATGTCAAAATGGCTTCATGAGACTGAAATTTGAGGCAACAATACCTAATTTCCTGACATTGCTGCGATTCCTCGCGATCCCGGTAATGGCATGGTTTATACAGGCAGGAGATCAATATAATCTCCTGTCCTTTGTAATGTTTATAGCAATTTGGCTGACAGATCTTCTTGATGGCTACATTGCCAGAAATTTCAATCAGACTTCTGATTTCGGCAAATTATTTGATCCGCTTGTCGATAAGATTTTTCAGTTAACATTGGCTGTTGTCATGTGTCTAACCGGACGTCTGCCGCTATGGGTGCCAATTTTTTTGGCTGTACGTGAGCTGATGATGATCATAGGCAGCGCTTTGATTTACCGCAGGCATGAAATGGTAGTTTATGCTAAATGGTATGGTAAGGTTACAACAGTATTGTTTGTTGCTGCTTTTGCCGCTCTCTTCTGGATACCATCTGAACCGGTTTGGCTGGCAAGTGTATTGTTTATGCCGCCTGTAATCTGGTCGCTTGTATCTTATGTTGTATATGGACTTGCTTATATAAAATTATGGAAAGCTGAAAAATGATTAATAAAAAAACTCTGATAACTCTCGAATACGATAAAATATTACTTGAACTTGCAAAAATGGCTCAGACGGCTGCCGGCCGGCAGCGCTGCGAGGATCTGCTTCCAGTTGACAATCCTGATGAAATCAGACAATTACAGCTTGAAACTGACCACGCGGTGCGTGTTATTTTTGAGCGTGGTGTGCTACCACTTGGTGGTATTAGTGACATATCGGCATCAGTTCGGCGTGCTGAGACAGGATCGATACTCAGTGCACCGGAATTGCTGCGTATTTCGGCATTTTTACGAGCTGTCGCCAAGGTAAAAGCTCAGATACCTCAAGATAATAATGTTCACACCGAAGATGATTATCCTTGGTTAGTCTATGATCGGGTTAAACAACTTGTAGCGCTCAGACCGTTGCTCATGCGACTTGAAGAGTGTATAGCCGGTGAAGATGAAATTCACGATCGCGCGACCAATGAATTGTATAATATCAGGCGCCGCATCAAGGAGACGCAGCAGGATGTGAAGGATCATCTGGCCAGAATTATCAGAAGCCACGCCCATTCGCTGCAGGATCAGCTTGTTACACTGCGTTCAGATCGGTATGTAGTGCCTGTTAAGGCAGATCATCGTGGTGACATTCAAGGTATAGTTCATGATACTTCTTCCAGCGGCGCTACTTTGTTCATTGAGCCAATCGCAGTTGTTGAGTTAAATAACAAAATTCGTGAACTGATCAGCCAGGAGCGCGACGAGATTGAGCGTATACTACAAGAATTATCAGCTCTGACGGCAGCTGATGCTGACACACTCCTGTCAGATTTCCGTGTTCTGACAGAGCTTGATTTTATGATGGCAAAAGCCCGCCTCGCACTTAAGATGAAGGCTATGCCGCCCGTGATCAATACAGAAAACCGTGTCAGGCTCAAAGCTGCGCGCCATCCATTGATCCCTGCAGATCGTGTGGTGCCGATTGATGTTGAACTTGGTATCGACTTCCATACATTGGTAATCACAGGCCCTAATACAGGTGGTAAGACTGTTACTTTAAAAACTGTAGGTCTATTTACTCTTATGGCTATGTCGGGGCTGCAGATCCCTGCCCGCGAGCGTTCTGAGCTTGCTGTTTTTAGCCAGGTGCTTGCTGATATTGGTGATGAACAGAGTATTGAGCAGGATCTCAGTACCTTTTCTTCACATCTTAAACAATTGATACAGATAACGGAACAAGCCCGGCCAGGTACTCTTGTTTTGGTAGATGAGCTTGGTTCCGGTACAGATCCGTCAGAAGGTGCCGCACTTGCTATAGCTATTCTTGATCATTTGCATATGCGTGGGTGTGTGACCGTAGCGACTACTCATTACAAAGAACTAAAAGGATATGCTATTCACACTCCTGATGTAGAGAATGCTTGCTGTGAATTCGATACAGAAACACTAAGACCGACTTATCGCTTGCTTATTGGGGTTCCAGGTGTCAGCAATGCTTTTGCTATATCGAGCAGACTTGGTTTGATGCCAGAAATTATTGAGCAGGCAAGATCTCTGATCTCCGAAGAGGGTATGAGATTTGAGGATCTGGTTCAGTCAATGGAGCAGAGCCGTTCTGAAGCCGATCGATTGAAAATGGAATCTGAAAAACTGCATCGTGAAGTCGAGGCTTTACGTGATCAGCTCGAGCAAGAAAAAAAGAATCTGCGGGATAAGAAGAAGGAAATCATTCAGAAGGCCAGAGAAGAGGCCAGAAGTCTCTATCAGGAGGCAGAAGATGATATTCAAAACCAGATTCAAGATCTAAAACAGAAAATGAAGAAACAGGATGCGCGAAAGCAGCATCATTTGAGCACGCAAACAAGGCAGCAGCTGCGTAGCGGACGCGGACGTATCGAGCAGGAAATTGGCGCCGCGACACTATCCGCAGTTCGTGGCAAGCCACTACCGGCGGAACTAATACGGGAAGGCGAAACTTATTTTGCGCCGTCTCTGGGAATTAACGGCAAATTAGTAGAAGGACCGGACAATAAGGGGCAATGTGTCTTACAGCAGGGATCATTACGCGTAAGAGTTGATGCTGCGTCTTTGCGTCTTCCTGATGGTGACGCTGATATGAATATGACATCATTTGATGGCCAGACATCTTCGCCGGCTGCTAAAATAGCCAATAGAGCCGCACGTAGACGTGAACGCTCCAGTGGTGGCGACAGTGTTAGTATGAGCACAAAACTAAATCAGACCACTGAAATCAAACTTCTGGGACAGACATCATTAGACGCTGTCAGTAATCTTGATCAGTTTATGGATCAAGCTGTTCTTTCCGGTCTGCACCAAATAAGAGTTGTACATGGTAAAGGCACCGGCGCCTTACGTACCGCGGTTCATCAAATGCTAAAACGCGACAGCCGTGTAGCCGGATTCAGATTGGCGGCTTTTGGTGAAGGCGATAGCGGTGTTACAATTGTTGACCTCAAATAAAAAAGGACCGGAGTTAATCCGATCCTTTTTTTATCACTAATAATCAGTTTAATTAGCACATAGCATAAATCTAAACCCATTTAGACAGATTATCAGAAATCACCTCTGACAAATTTGCCAAACAATTCATGTCCTGGATCAATCAACAGACCTGTCTTGCTGCATGATGCTTCGTCATATGCAGCAGCCGGTTTATGCAATAGTTTCCCGTCACTACTGAAGATGGCAAACGGCACCGGGTCAGAAGTATGTGTGCGCAGTTTAAGTGGGGTCGGATGATCAGGCAGCACCATCACTCTGTAATCTTCACCGGTTTCTTTCCGGTTTCTTTCAAGATAATCCCATACTGGTTTAATGATTTTACTGTCGAGCAGTTCAATTGCTTTTATTTTATTTTCGGTTTCCGCACGGTGACCACACTCATCTGGTGCTTCAAGATGCAGATAAACATAATCTACACCCCTGGCAAAAGCATCAATCGCGGCATCTGCCTTGCCGGAGAAGTTTGTGTGTATATTGCCAGTTGCCCCTGGAACCTCTATCAGTTCCATTCCGGCACAGATGCCAAGACCGAATATCAGATCTACTGCTGAAATAACCGCGCCCTTGAGCCCGTATGTGTCGCTGATAACAGGCAGCTGCGGTCTGGTACCTTGTCCCCAAATCCAGATGCTGTTTGCCGGCCTTAAACCTCTGTTAACACGATCAAGGTTAACGGGATGATTTTTTAGAATTTCACGACTACTCAACATCAGCTGCATAATCTTATCTGAACCGTTACCTTGGGGCAGCCAGTTTTCGATCTTCTGAGTAAGAATGTCGTGTGGAGGTGTCAGTTTCATATCGGATGGGCCGCCATGCCAGACCACACAATGGCGGTAGCTCTTACCTGCATGGAAACTAATACTGCTGTCGCTTAGCTTATTCTGCAGGCTTGCGATCAGTTGAGCTGCTTCTTCGCTTGTGATTTCGTCGGAGCTGTAATCTTCCATGCTGATATCAGTCTCAGTATCAAGTCCGCTCAATGTTACAAGATTGCATCGGAAGGCGATATCATCATCCGCCAGCTTAATTCCCATACTGACTGCTTCCAATGGAGATCTGCCGCTGTAATATTTTTCCGGATCGAAACCCATAACACTCATATTAGCAGTGTCACTGCCGGGAGCAAGTGTATCAGGGACTGTTTTTACCATGCCCGCAAGACCTTGGGAAGCTATAGCGTCCATACCTGGTTTTGCTGCTATCATCAGAGGGGTTCTATTATCATATTGCGGTAGAGGCAGATCTGCCATACCGTCACCTAAAAAAACAATATACTTCATTTCGTTTCTCTCTTTCTGTCAAAGTCATTTGGCATATCATTCAGCTTGTTTATCTTAGCAAAAAAGAGGACTTCTGAAAAGAAGTCCTCTCGTTTGTATCGTGGATAACACTATTCTGTTTATTATCACGAATGTTTCGTGCTTATTTAAGCAAAGCGAGCAGGATACCGGCTGCAACCGCAGAACCGATAACGCCGGCAACATTTGGTCCCATAGCATGCATCAGCAGGAAGTTGTTCGGGTTTTCCTGCTGCCCGACTTTTTGTGAAACACGTGCGGCCATAGGTACGGCGGAAACACCAGCAGAACCTATGAGCGGGTTGATCTTGCCGCCTGTTACCTTATACATAACCTTACCGATCAGAACGCCGCTGGCAGTACTGAAACCGAAGGCGATAACACCGAGTACAATGATCATAAGGGTTTCAACTCGCAGGAATGTTTCAGCCGTAGCAGTCGCGCCAACGGATACACCAAGCATAATTGTGATAATGTTCATTAACTCATTACTTGCTGTTTTAACCAGACGTTCCGCGACACCACTCTCTTTGAGCAGATTACCAAGCATCAGCATACCAACAAGTGTCAGAGCGTCAGGTACGATCAGAGCGACAATAACTGTAACGATAATAGGGAAGAGAATACGCTCTTTGCGGCTGACCTCGCGCAGCTGACCCATCACAACATTTCTCTCTTTTTTTGATGTTAGAGCACGCATAATCGGAGGCTGAATAACTGGAACAAGCGCCATGTAGGAATAGGCCGCGACAGCTATCGCGCCCAATAGCTCAGGTGCCAGCGTCTTAGTAACAAATATCGCTGTCGGTCCATCAGCACCACCGATAATACCGATTGAAGCTGCCTGATCAGGTGTGAAACCAAGGAACAAAGCACCGAGAAAAGTCAGGAATATACCAAACTGCGCGGCGGCTCCGAGGATCAATGACTTAGGATTGGCCAGAAGCGGACCGAAGTCAGTCATGGCACCAATGCCGAGGAAGATCAGTGGTGGATAAATACCAAGCTTGACACCAAGATATAGGAAGTCAAGCAGACCACCCTTACTGATCAGCTCGTTTACGGCAAACAAAGTACCGTCGGCGTAGCCGAGTTCTTTTATATAATCAGGGCTGAAAAACTCCATATGTATAACGCCGCCCATCGGCAGGTTAGACATCATCATACCGAAGGCTATCGGCAGAAGAAGAAGTGGTTCGAATTTTTTGGCAATGGCCAGATAAAGCAGGACAAATGAGATCAGGATCATGCCCAGCTGATTCAGCTGCATATTTGCGAAACCTGAAACATCCCACAGTCTGCCTATCGTTTCGCCGAAGGCCTGGAATACGGTGATAATAGTTTGCATCTAAGTTCCTCCAGTCATTGCCGTGATGCTGTTTAGCATTACGACATATAAAATCAGGTCCAAATAATGGCCTGTTTCACGCGATATTAGCAGAACTATCAGACTCTGCGGATCGAACGAATTCTGAATCCGGCATTTGCGCCGGCAGATCCTTCGTTTTGCATCATCATTTGTACAGCTGCTGCAATGGCAGCGATGACAGCCTGATCATTTCCAGCAGCAGCCTGAGCAGAAACTATTGGATTCTGTTTAACAACTTCAGGTTGTTTGCTGATTGGAGCAGTATTCTCAGATTCCTTCTTACTCGGTTTGCTGATCAGATTTGACATCAAACCTACGGCGAAACTGATTAATACAAGTATTGTTAGTACAAGCAATACACCAACAAGCATCATCGTAATTCCGAGAAAAGCTTGTTCTCCTGGTGTGCTGAATTGCTGAGTCCAGTGAGTTAATGAGACAATTGGCATAAAACGTCCTCCTGCGTTAGAATGGTTCAGGGACTTTTGCAAGCCCAAAGAATTCCGAGTACCATTTTACCTGATGATTCGTACAGACGCAAACATAAATTGAAATAAGTTTATGACGAGGTGAGTTTCATGAATGATTTTTCCGGTTATATTACCAGACATCTCACGATCATTGTCGGAGCCTATGGCAGTGGCAAGTCAGAGATAAGCGTAAACCTGGCGCTGTCTTTGGCAGCAGAACGTCAGACCTATCTGGCTGATCTTGATATTATAAATCCTTTTTATAGATCTGCCGATACCGCTGCCATGCTCAAAACAGCAAATGTTACACTGATCTCTTCGGTATATGCCGGAACCAACGTAGATGTGCCGGCTGTTCCCGCAGAAGTAAATAGGGTTTTTGTTGATAAGGAAACCTATGCGGTTCTTGACATTGGTGGTGAAGATCTCGGCGCGAGGATTGTAGGCTCCCTAAGGCCACAAATCGAACAATGTTCTTATGATTTGTTGATGGCTGTTAATCCTTTCAGGCCTTATACAGATACAGCTGGTAAAATCGCGGAGGCCGCTCATTCACTAAGTGCCGCGTGTAAGCTACCACTTGGTGGCTTCATATATAATCCAAATCTGCTCGAAGCAAGTGATTCAATGCTGCTTGATGAGGGTTGGCCAATTATGATGGATGCATGCTTACAAACCGGTCTTGGTATTAAATTCGCTACTGTTATGTCTGAATATGCCCTCGAACACTATCGATTTCTCCCGGCGGATTTGCCAATTCTTAAAATGAAGAGGACAATCCACTATCCATCCGATTTTCAGGAAGAATAAGGTTTCTACAGTTATAAAAATCCTTATTTGGCTGATGCTTAGTTGATAAACTGCAGTCGCAGTCATATAATTAAACGATGTTTGATGAATTATTATCAGGAGGTCAAAATGGCGAAGGTTGAATTCAGGGAAGAGCGCTGTAAAGGCTGTGGGTTGTGTGTGGCTGTTTGTCCTAAGAAGATTATCAGTTTAAAAACTACAGTACTTAATTCCAAGGGGTATCACCCGGCTGGTGTTGAAGAGATGGACAAATGTATAGGCTGTACCATGTGTGCAACAATATGCCCCGATAATGTTATCGAGGTTTGGAAATAGGAGGTACGGTCAAATGACTAAGAGAGTTTTGATGAAAGGCAATGAGGTTATTGCCGAGGCTGCTGTGAGAGCAGGCTGCCGACATTATTTTGGCTACCCCATTACGCCACAGACGGAAATTATGCATTATATGGCCAGACGTATGCCTGAGGTTTCCGGGACTATACTGCAGGCTGAGAGTGAAGTAGCGGCCATTAATATGGTATATGGTGCCGCAGCTGCCGGTGCCAGGGTCATGACTACAAGTTCAAGTCCGGGTATAAGTTTGAAACAGGAAGGTTTCTCATATATTGCCGGTGCTGAGCTGCCGGCCGTAGTTGTTAATATAGTCAGAACAGGTCCCGGACTTGGCGGGATCTTGCCGGCGCAGGGTGATTATTTCCAAGCGACAAAAGGTGGAGGACACGGTGATTATCGTAATATAGTACTTGCTCCGGCAAGTATTCAGGAGCTCTATGAGCTGACTGTTGAGGCTTTTAATCTGGCTGATAAATATCGCAATCTTGTAATGATTCTTGGTGACGGAACTCTCGGTCAGATGATGGAGCCTGTTGCTTTCCGTGATGAGGAATCAATTGAGACCGTGGCAAAAGATTGGGCTGTTTCCGGCAGACAAGGGCGCAAGGAACACAATGAGATAACATCTATATACATTAACCCTGATATTATGGAAGCTCTTAATAATAAACTTCAGGCCAAATATCGAGAAATCGAGAAAAATGAAGTTAGGGTAGAGGTTCTGCAGTGTGAGGATGCCGAGATTGTGATTACCGCGTTTGGTATTGCCAGCCGTATTTGTCGCAATGTTATCCGTCAGGCGAGAGCTGAGGGTATCAAGGTAGGTATGATCAGACCGATAACTCTCTGGCCTTTTCCCAGTAAAACAATTTCTGCGGTTGCTTCGATTGAATCGGTTAGTTCTTTCCTTACAGTTGAGCTTAACGCAGGTCAAATGGTTGAAGATGTAAGACTTGCGGTCAATGGCAGCAAGCCAGTTGAGTTCTATGGCAGAATGGGCGGAAATCTTCCTTCTCAGAAGGAGATTCTCGAGAAAATCAGAACAATGGCCGGCAAATAAGGGAGATATAGATATGGAAAAAGTATTCAGCAGAACAGAAGGTCTTCTTGACAAGCCTATGCATTATTGCCCCGGTTGTACACATGGGATTATTCATCGTTTGATTGCCGAAGCTATGTGTGAGCTTGATATTCTTGAAGAAACAATTGGTGTTTCGCCCGTCGGTTGTACTTATAATAATTATGAGTATTTTGCTTGCGATATGGTTCAGGCTTCTCACGGCCGTGCACCTGCGGTCGGTACCGGTATTAAGAGGGTTCATCCTGAACGGATGGTTTTCACTTACCAGGGCGATGGCGATCTTGCGGCTATTGGTACAGCTGAAATTGTTCACGCCGCAGCCCGTGGTGAGAAAATCAGCACTTTTTTTGTTAATAACGCGATTTATGGTATGACATCTGGTCAGATGGCACCGACTACTCTGATTGGACAGAAAACAACGACTTCACCTTTTGGCAGAGATCCTCAGGTACAGGGTTATCCGATTAATGTTAGTGAAATGATCGCCACGCTTGAAGGGGCTGTTTACGTCGAACGCGTTTCTGTCAGTAGTTTCAAAGATATCAAAAACGCGGCGAAGGCTATTCGCAAAGCTTTTCGTGTGCAGCAGGCAGGTCTTGGTTTCTCAATGGTCGAAATTCTATCGACATGTCCTACCAATTGGGGGATAGATCCTGTAGGCGCGATTGAATGGCTTGAAGAGAATATGAAGAAGAAATATCCACTTGGGGTATTTAGAGGCAAGGACTTGGAGGTGTAAGCTGATGACTATGACAGATTTCTCAATCATTCTTGCCGGGTTCGGCGGACAGGGTATTTTATCAGCAGGCAGAATAGTAGCTACTGCTGCCCTTCTTGATAATCATGAGGTCTCTTGGTTTCCATCTTATGGACCTGAGATGCGTGGTGGTACCGCTAATTGTGGTGTAGTTATTTCTGATTCAATTATCGGTTCACCGGTAATTAATGATATTGATGTTTTGATTGCCTTGAATAATCCCTCATTAGAGAAATTTTCCAGGCAGGTCAAACCAGGTGGGGTTGTTATAGTTGATAGTACGCTTGTAACTTCTGTACCTGAGCGCGAAGATATTAAATTTTTCCCTATACCAGCGTCAGAATTGGCCAACCAAGACGGCAATATGAATTTTGCTGTTGTGTATCTGCTTGGTTGCCTGTCTGCAGCCAGCGAATGTATCAGTCAGGAGAAGTTTGAAGAAGCTCTCAAGGATGTTCTACCTGCTCGTCATCATCACCTAATACCCGCCGAGCTTGAGGTTTTTGCCAGAGGCAAAACCTACGCGAACGTTAAGTAAGCATAATTCAATAGTAAGATATAACAGTAATTTTGTGCAAATAATATGCATGAAGACAAAAGAGTGCCATTAAGCGCTCTTTTTTCTTGTGCAAAATCTCTAATAAGCTATAATAACAGTAAGTAGTATTTACTGTTTGATTTCATATTTCAGGAGGTATTCACATGGCACGTCAGGAAGTTGTAGCTCTAATTCTGGCTGGCGGACAAGGCTCAAGATTAGGTGCGCTGACCAAACATCTCGCGAAACCTGCGGTTCCCTTCGGTAGTCGTTACCGTATAATAGATTTTCCTCTGAGTAATTGTACTAACTCAGGTATTGAGACTGTAGGTGTGCTTACTCAGTATCAGCCGCTGGCTCTTAACACCTATATCGGTAATGGGCATTCATGGGATCTGGACAGGAACAACGGCGGTACATATATTCTGCCGCCTTATCAGAGTTCTGGGCGCAGTGACTGGTACAAGGGTACTGCCAACGCGATTTACCAGAACATTGAGTTTATTGAGAGTTATGATCCTAAATATGTACTGATTCTTTCAGGCGACCATATTTACAAAATGAATTACGCGAAAATGCTGCGCAATCATATAAAAGAGGAAGCCGAAGCTACGATTGCCGTGTTTGAAGTTCCCTGGGAGGAAGCTTCTCGTTTCGGTTTGATGAATACTGATGAAAATGGCAATGTTATTGAATTTGAAGAAAAACCCAAAAATCCCAAGAGTAATCTTGCGTCAATGGGTGTTTATGTATTTAATTGGGAAGCGTTGCGCCGCATGCTTTCAGAAGATGAGAACAATCCTGAATCCAGTCATGATTTTGGTAAAAATATTATACCTGCTATGTTAGCTGAAGGTATGAAGTTGTCAGCTTACAGGTTTTGCGGTTATTGGAAAGATGTTGGTACAATTGGCAGTCTTTGGGAATCGAATATGGATTTGCTGGATACTCCTGAGCAGATAAACTTGATGGATCGTAGTTGGCGAATTTACAGCCGTAATCCAATCAAGCCGGCACATTACATATCAAGTGGTGCCAGAGTGATCAACAGTGCTCTTACGGATGGCTGCAACATTTATGGTACGGTTGAGCATTCAGTATTATCTAACAGTGTAACTGTCGAAAAAGGTGCCGTAGTTAAGGATTCCGTACTGATGCCGGGTGTGACAATCAGGTCAGGAGCTTATATTGACAAGTGCATTATAGGCTTCGAGACGATAATCGGCAAAAATGTGAAGGCTGGTGCCAGTGTTGAAGGTGATTGCAAATACAAAAACGCCAAACTTTGCAGCGATGGCATTACCGTGTTTGAGCGCGGCCTCTGTATAAGAGAAGGTGCTGTAATTCCCGGAAACTGTATGGTAGAGCTGAAGTCGGGAGTGGAATCTGATGAGATTATTGAATATTCATTTAGAGTGCGCTGAGAGCTTTGCCGGTATCAAAATGAAATAACTGGAGGTATATGCCATGTTTATAAACGCTATGGGTCTGATTCTGGCAGATCATAAGAGAATAACTCTTGGAGAGTTAAGTAAACCGCGTGCGCTTGCCGCGATGCCGATTGGCGGACGTTACAGAATAATCGATTTTATGTTATCCAATATGGTGAATTCCGGTATCAGTAGTGTTGGCGTTATCGCTTTGAACAAATATAAATCGTTGATGGATCATCTGGGAACCGGCAGTTCATGGGATTTGGATCGTAAGAAGCAGGGCTTGTCGCTGCTGCCGCCATATATTAATTCTGTGAATGTTGAAAAAGGCGGTGAAATTGATGATCTGACTGGTTTGCTGAATTTCTTCCAATCAAATACTCAGAAATACGTCATAATAGCAGACAGCAATGTCATATTTAACAGTACTTTTAATGAGTTTATCACGCGGCATGAAGAGTCGGGCGCAGATATGTCAATTATGTATAATCGTGATGGTATCAAGTATGGTTCGCCAAGCGTGATGCTTGATCTTGATAGACGCGGATATTTGCGCGATATGATGGTTAATCCGGCAAAACCTTCGACAACTCGTTGTTCACTTGGTGTTCTTGTGCTTGATCGCGAGCTGCTGATTGATCTGGTAAGCCAGTCAATTGCCAGAGGTGAGCACGATTTTTCGATCGAGTATCTGCTTAAAAAATATGGACAGTATAAAATCAAGGGTTATGAGTTCAAAGGATTGACTCTGAGAATTAATTCTGTATCGTCATATTTTTCCGCGACCATGAGATTGCTTGAAGACTCTGTGCGTAAGGATCTTTTCTGGTCAGGGCTGCCGGTTTATACCAAGGTTAAGGATGAAGCTCCGGCACTGTATGATGAAAACAACATAGTTGTAAATTCCGTTGTTTCGGATGGTTGTAAGATCATGGGTGAAGTAAGTGACAGTATGCTCTTCCGTGGTGTTACAATTTCCAAGTATGCCAAAATTAAAAATTGTATTATCATGCAGGATGTGCATATTTCAGAGAGTGTTGAGCTGGAAAATGTCATAATCGATAAGAATTGTGTAATAAGACCAGGGATTAAGCTGCTTGGTCAGGCTGATTATCCTGTAGTAATTGGCAAGGGGGCGATTGTTTGAAAATCCTGTTTGCGACATCAGAGCTTGCGCCTCTGGCAAAATCAGGTGGACTTGGTGATGTGGCCGGAGCTCTGCCGCAGAGTCTGGTTAAGCTTGGCCATGAGGTCAAGCTTATCATGCCTTTGTATAAAGTCATTAAGAGCAAGTACGAAGATCAATTGAAGTTTGTTCGTTGGTCCATGATTAAGCTTGGCTGGCGTACCATGTACAGTGGCCTGTTGACGATGGATTTCAATGGGGTGCAGATTTATTTCATTGATAACGAGTATTATTTTGGTCATGATCAGCTCTATATTGAGTATTCTTTTGATATAGAACGATTCAGCTTTTTTCAGCTTGCTGTTCTTGATGCCATGGGTGAGCCGATGAGTTTTGAACCAGATATCCTGCACCTTAATGATTGGCAATGTGGTATGATTCCTTGTCTGCTTGACGCGAATTATAAACCATATGGCAAGCATGAAAATGTCAGAACTGTTTTCACAATTCATAATTTGAAATATCAGGGTATACATGGTCGTGAAAGAATCCTTGATCTGCTTGATATTCCAGATCGCTATCTGACTGAAAATGGTGTGTTGAAAGATGGCGTGCCAAACTATATGAAGAGCGCCCTGGTTTATGCTGATCGTATTACAACTGTTTCTCCGACTTATGCCAGAGAGATTCTTACAGATTATTACGGTGAGGGGCTAAATGGCGTTCTCAGCGAGCAAAATTGGAAATTAAGTGGTATTTTGAACGGTATTGATACGGCTGCTTATGACCCTATAAGTGATAAGGAACTAATTGCAAATTACTCGGTGGACAACTGGCGAGATGGTAAAGCCGCCTGTAAATCAGCACTGCAGTCCGAACTTGGCCTGCCGCAGAAACCTGACACACCCATGGCTGCGATGATTACTCGATTGGTAGATCAGAAGGGTCTTGATCTTCTGCTGCACATACTCGATGAGCTTCTGGAAGAAGATATTCAATTTGTGCTTCTTGGTACCGGTAATCCTTATTATGAAGAAGCTTTGCGTCAGGCTGCCGAGAAAAAACCAGAAAAAATGGCAGCCAGACTGACATTTAGCTTGCCATTATCAAATAGAATTTATGCCGCTGCTGACATGTTTTTGATGCCTTCGTTGTTTGAACCTTGTGGGTTGTCTCAGCTTATTTCCATGAGGTATGGTACAATACCGGTTGTGCGCGAGACTGGTGGTCTGGTTGATACAGTTTTACCTTACAATCAGTATGACGGAACCGGAACAGGTTTCTCTTTTGCCAATATTAATGCTCATGAATTTCTCTTTACTACGAAGTATGCCTGTGAGGTATATAGAGAAACACCGGAGGCTTGGCAGGAAATGGTCGTACGTGCGATGTCAGGAGATTATTCATGGAGCAGGTCAGCACAAAAATACGCTGACTTGTATGAGGATTTAATCAGAGCTAATACATAACAGGATGGTATTTAATGTTTGCAGTTCATAACAGCCGTGCTCTATGCTATCGCAAACCATATGGTGCGGTGGCTATTGATACAGCGGTACAGTTTTCTTTGCGGATAGACGCTCAGGGAGATAATATTCAGGCGGTCTATTTGTGTTATGCGTATGGTCTGGATCGGTTTCAGGAGAGCAGGCTGCGAATGCGCAGTCATTTGTTGGGCGAAGCTGAAAATCAAGAAGCTGATGGTAACAAGACAGAACGACCTTTGTGGTTTCGGGCTATCTGCGATATGCCTTCCGAACCGGGTTTGTTTTTCTATTGGTTTGAGATTCAGGTTAATAATAGCAAAACCTGGTATACTGCTGATCTCGAGAGAAAAGACGGAAGCGGACGGTTCAGTCCGACACGACCATCTTTTCAACCTGGTGAATCAATGACTCCGGCGCCATTTCAGGTAACCGTCCATTTATCAGGTTTTTCGGTACCCAATTGGCTGCCCGGTGCTGTTATGTATCAGATATTTCCGGATAGATTTAATCGTGGATCAGATTATTCGTATGAAAGAATGGTATCACTTGGTGACTACCCAGAGCGTATCTGGCATGAGGACTGGAATTCAGAGGTTGACATACACGGAAAATCTGAAACCGGTTATATAGCCTGTGATTTTTATGGCGGCTCATTGCGAGGTATTATTGAGAAACTTGAATACATCGATAATTTGGGCATTGATGTAATATATCTTAATCCAATTTTTCGTGCCCGTTCAAATCATAGATATGATACAGGTGATTATGAGCAGATTGATCCGCTTGTCGGGACAGAAGATGATTTACGTGAATTGTGTTCTCTTGCGCAGGATAGGGGTATAAGAGTAATGCTCGACGGTGTGTTCAGTCATACCGGTGCGGATAGTAGATATTTTAATAAGCTAAACAGATATGATAGTAACGGAGCATGGCAGGAAGCAGTAGATAATAATGGCGAGAAGCATTGTTCCGATTATTCGAGCTGGTACAATTTCCATAGAAGAGGAAACGATCTCTTCTATGATTCCTGGTGGGGTTTTCCTGATTTACCAAGTGTGAATGAACACGATCTTACATATAGACATTATATGACCGGAGATAACGGAATAATCGCTAAGTGGCTAAGTGCAGGTGTTTCCGGATGGCGTCTTGATGTGTCTGATGAGTTACCTGACAGCTTCCTTCGCGATGTTCGCAGGTCAGCGCTTAAGGCAAGACCGGATGCTGCCATTCTTGGTGAGGTCTGGGAAGATGCCAGCCGCAAGGTTAGCTACGGACATTATAGAGATTTTATTTATGGACGAACACATGACTGTATTATGGGCTATCCTTTTCGTAATGCTCTTGTGGATTGGCTGGCCGGACAGCATAGTGCCGAGGCAATGTTCAATGATCTTGAAATAATAAGGGAGCATTATCCTGTTGTCAGTTTCTACAGCAGTATGAATCTAATCAGCAGCCACGATATACCACGAGCTATTACTGCTATTGTTGGATTACCCGATCCCGGCAGTAGAGAAGCTCAGATGAAAACTAAGCTTTCACCGGCAGCGAGAATAAGAGGCGAGAAGCTGATGCGACTTGCTGTCCTATTTCAGATCGCTTATCCGGGCATGGCTTCGATTTATTATGGTGATGAAACCGGTATGGAAGGATACAGGGATCCGTTTAATCGCCGACCTTATCCTTGGAATAAACAAAATACCGATCTGATAGCCTGGTTTAGCCAAGTTGGTAAGTTGCGTAGTGAGCATCAAGTGCTTAAGACGGGACACTATCTGCCATTACTTGCACAAAATGATTTATTCGTTTTTGAGAGAACTCTTGATCCGGAAAACAAAGACGTTTTTGGTTTTATATCAGGTGGCTCAACAAGTGTGATAGCAGCATTTAATCGTAGTCCGGAAAAAAGAAGTTGTCGTGTTCTTGGCCGAACAATAGAACTTGAAGGTTACAGCGGACAGCTTGAATTTGCGGATGGGTATATTGTTCGTACAGCCGGGATGGCAGAATGAACAGATAAGAAATTTTGGTTTTTGCCTGATTGCAGCTTGACAAAGCTTGGGGTTGATGATTATAATTGCTCTTGCTGATGGCGAGACCCTCAAATCAGTAGCTGATCATTCCGTTTGAGTTCGGGAGTTAAGCTTGAGTTAAATAAACGATGCGGCCATGGCGGAACTGGCAGACGCGCACGTTTGAGGGGCGTGTGGGAGACCATATGGGTTCAAGTCCCATTGGCCGCACCAGAAGAAAGGTCTGAGACTGTAAGGTCTCGGGCTTTTTTATTTTGCTCGTGTATTGTCTTGGGATTGTTTTTTTATAACATGTACGAATGTGTATAAACGATCTTTTCATCCATTGCAAAAAAAAATGATTAGGGATATAGTTATTCAGTAGCGTCCGTTACAGAATGATCTGTGTGGACAGTAGAGACAGCTGGCTGTTTCTTTTTTATTGTAATACGGAAGGACGGATTTTCTATGCACTATTTAATTTTGGCAGTTTTTATACTGATTATGGTTGTGGTTGGCATTGTCAGCAGCAGAAAAATCAAAACAACTGATGATTTTGTGCTCGGCGGCCGTAAAATGGGACCTTGGCTATCTGCTTTTTCCTATGGTACTACTTATTTCTCCGCTGTTGTTTTTGTTGGTTATGCCGGTAGGTATGGCTGGTCATTTGGTCTTGCCTCTACTTGGATTGGAATAGGTAATGCGATATTCGGCAGTCTTCTGGCCTGGCTTCTGCTGGCGGAAAAGACAAGAAAAGTATCATCTGCGCTTAATGTCAACAATATGGCTGATTTTTTTGGCCGTAGATATGATAGCAAAGGTCTTGAGAAGTTTGCCGCCATGATTATATTTGTGTTTTTAATTCCCTATTCAGCTTCTGTTTATCAGGGCCTCGGTCATATATTTACCAGGTTTTTTGCCGGAACCGCTCTTGAGAGTCTTCCGCTTAGTATGTTTTTGATGGCAGTGATAACAGCTGTCTATTTATATTTTGGTGGTTATGTTTCTACAGCTATCAACAGTTTGATTCAAGGAATAATCATGTTGTTTGGTACTGTGTATATGATCTGGAAAGTTCTCGATATAGTTGGTGGTTTACGTGCAGGTACTCTGGCCCTGGCGGCTGAAGGAGACGCAACTGGTTCTTTGGCTTCAATTACAGGTCCGGCACCATTTGATCTGCTGATTTTGCTTCTGATGACCAGTTTTGGTACATTTGGTCTGCCGCAGATGGTTTCAAAATTCAAAGGCTTGCGAGATCGTAAAACTGTCAGAATGGCTACAGTAATGAGTACTGTTTTTGCCCTGATAATCGGTGGCGGCGCTTATTTTATGGGAGGCCTCTCGCGTGTGCTTAATCAAAAACTCAATCTTGGATTTGAGCAGGGTGATAGTCTTGATACATTGATGCCATTAATTTTTGAGAATTTACTAACAAAAGAATTTATGGCCGTTCTGGTAGTATTGATGCTGTCTGCGTCCATGTCGACTCTTGCGTCTATAGTTCTGGTATCGGCACCTACGTTTAGTAAAACTATTCTCAAGAAAGATAATATGTTGGTGCTGCGCCTGCTTTCAATCGCTTTTGTGTTCGTATCCTGGCTTGTTGCCGTTATCCCAAGCGCTATTGTAACTCTGATGGCTTTTTCCTGGGGAGCGGTATCAGGTTCATTTATAGGCCCCTATATTTGGGGCTTGTACAGTCGTAAAATCACCCGTTTTGGGGCTGCTGCCGGTATGGTTAGCGGTCTTGCGACGGTAATTACAGGTGCTGCTGCCGCGTTTTTGGCAAACAGCAGCACCGCGGCCAGCTGGTCACCTCGTCTGGCTGTTCTGGCTATGGTTGTATCCCTTGTTGTAACACCTGTGGCCAGTCTGATTTCTCAGAGGTGGTCAAAAATACCTGAAGGAGCAAATGTACTATGATCTGGAACCCGGCGGAAAAACTTAAGCGGCAGGAAATGCAGGAACTTCAGCTTGAGCGTCTCAAGCAGACTGTAAATCGAGTGTGGGAGCACGTACCCTTTTACCGGCGTAAAATGGAGGAGTTGGGCGTGAGGCCTGAGCATATCAAAACACTGAAGGATGTTGCCCTGCTGCCAATAACGGTAAAAGATGATCTGCGTGATAATTATCCTTATGGATTGTTTGCTGCTCCCCAACGTTCGATTGTGCGTTTTCACGCTTCTTCCGGTACTACCGGAAAACCTATTGTTGTGGGTTATACGAGAAATGATATGGAGATGTGGACTGATTGCTGTGCGCGTGTTGCTTCAGCTGCCGGCATAGGTCAGGATGATATCTGTCAGATAGCGTTTGGTTATGGCATGTTTACCGGGGGATTCGGTATGCATTATGGTATTGAGCGTGTTGGAGCAACCGTTGTACCGGCTTCAAGTGGAAATTCCGAACGTCAGCTGATGTTCATGCAGGATTTTGGCACTACCGGCTTGATCGCAACGCCTTCTTATGTTTTGCATCTGACGGAGGTTATGGCTCAAAATGGTATTAAACCATCAGACCTTAGCTTGCGTGTCGGTCTCTTCGGTGGCGAAGGACATACTCCGCAGATGCGTGAGTTGATTGAAGAACGCCTGGGGATTGCGGATACTCAAAATTATGGTTTGACCGAGCTTTGTGGTCCCGGCGTTTCTTATGAGTGTCTTGAGAATGCCGGTATGCATATCAATGAAGATCATTTCCTGCCCGAGATTATTGACCCCGTAACCGGCGAAGCTTTGCCTGAGGGTGAACAGGGTGAATTGGTGTTCACAACACTTAGCAAAGAAGGCATTCCGATGATTCGCTACAGAACAAAAGATATATCTCAGCTAAATTATGAGCCCTGTGCCTGTGGTAGAACCAATGTCCGGATGTCTCTTGTTAGAGGTCGCTCAGATGATATGATGGTAATTCGTGGAGTAAATGTTTTCCCATCGCAAATTGAAGCGGTTCTCATGACTGTTCAGGGTATAGGTCCACATTATCAGATAATTGTTACGACTGAGCATTTTATGGATCGTTTGGAGATTCAGGTCGAAATAACTGATGGTGAAAGACTCGAAAGCTATGCCGGTCTTGAAGGTCTTATTCGTGAAATTCGGCAAAAACTGAGAGTTGTATTGCAAATTGACGCTAAGGTTACTCTTCTTAATCCACAAACTCTCGAGCGTACTGCCGGCAAATCAAAACGTGTAATTGATAAACGCGAGAAATGCTTCTGATTGAGTTAAGCGGTTCATATATGTTATATTTTTATTCGGTGATAAGCCGTCTTGTTTGAGATTTGTCCGAGCAAGATGGGTAGATATAAGAAAGGACACAGGTGAGAGTTTTGAAAGAGATTTTTCTTGGGAATGAAGCCGTTGCCAGAGGTGCTTATGAAGCAGGTGTAAAAGTTGTTTCATCGTATCCCGGAACGCCAAGTACAGAAATAACACAGGCCGTATCTTCATATGATCGTGTTTATTGTGAATGGTCATCAAATGAGAAGGTTGGTATGGAGGTCGCCATTGGCGCGAGTCTTGCCGGTGCCAGAGCTATGACCTGCATGAAGCATGTTGGTCTTAATGTCGCGGCAGATCCTCTGTTTACTGTTTCTTACACTGGTGTATCAGGTGGGTTGGTTATAGTTGTGGCAGATGATCCCGGAATGCACAGCTCGCAGAATGAGCAGGACAGTCGAAACTATGCCAGAGGTGCTAAGCTGCCGATGCTGGAACCTGCAGATAGTCAGGAATGTCTTGATTTTACGCGTATGGCCTATGATATTTCTGAGAAGTATGACACACCTGTAATGATCAGGTTGTCTACAAGGGTGTCTCATTCCAGAACGCTTACAGAAATACACGAGCCAATGGAACAGAAACTGATTCCATATGTTAAAAATATGCAGAAAAATGTAATGATGCCGGCTATGGCAGTCAAAAGGCATGTCGTGGTTGAATCAAGGCAGAAACAGATTGCCGCTGACTCAAGCGACGGGATTTTGGAAAACGCATATCGTGTTGAAGAAGGCAGCAAAGACATTGGCATTATTACCAGTGGTATCGCTTGGCAATATGTTAAAGAAGCCATGCCTGACGCAAGTGTATTCAAGCTTGGAATGGTCTGGCCGCTGCCGCTTGATGCTATCAGAAAATTTGCCGCGACAGTTAAACGGCTGATTATTGTTGAAGAACTCGATCCTATTATTGAAACCGAGCTCAAAGCCGCGGGCATAAAATGTGAAGGAAAAGAGTTGTTTACACTACAGGGAGAATACACTCCGGCAATGATTCGTGAAGCTCTGAGTGATAACAAGAATCCTCTTTCGGCTTTTGATAAATCAGCATTGCCGCTCGCTCCCGGTAGACCCCCTGTTATGTGTGCCGGTTGTCCTCATAAGGGTTTGTTTATGGCTCTCAGCAGACTTAAAGCAGTTGTTACAGGTGATATCGGCTGCTATACACTCGGTGCGCTCAGCCCGACAAACGCTATGGATGTCTGTGTGTGCATGGGCGCTTCTGTTGGTATGGCGCATGGCATTGATAAGGCTACCGACAGTGAAATGTCAGAAAAAACAGTTGCTGTAATCGGTGATTCAACTTTTCTGCATACAGGAA
This sequence comes from Eubacteriales bacterium, assembly GCA_028695145.1. GTDB lineage: Bacteria > Bacillota > Clostridia > Saccharofermentanales > UBA5734 > JAAYFZ01. The sequence goes on along the minus strand of JAQVJP010000004.1, from coordinate 11,163 downwards.
TAAACGGATTGATTAACAGCGTTTATAATGGCAGCCGCAGCACGGTTATAATTCTCGATAATTCTATAACAGGTATGACTGGACATCAGCAGAATCCAGCAACAGGCAGAAATATCCGACTTGAGCCGGCGCCGGCGGTTGACCTTGAGGCTCTGTGTCGTTCTGTAGGCGTGCAGTCAGTTTATACTGTAGATCCAGCGGACACCGATGCAAGTCGTAAAACCATAAGTAAGGCGATGAAGGAACCGCATGTGACTGTAATTATCGCAAGAAGACCATGTGCTTTGATTCCAACAGGACGTGGTACACCTGAGCAGGTTGTTACTCTTGATCGTGATAAGTGTACACGCTGTGGAGCTTGTCTGCGTATTATGTGCCCCGCACTGACCAAGGGAGAAGATGGCTATCCGCAAATTGACCCGGTGACATGTAACGGATGTAATCTCTGCGTTAGAGTATGTCCTTTTGACGCCCTTATACCGGGAAAAGAGGAGGTATGAAGCATGAGTGATTCTTTTAATATTGTTTTGGCAGGTGTCGGTGGCCAGGGTACACTTCTGGCTGGCAAACTTTTTGGCCTGGTAGCGGCGCGCCTCGGTCTCGATGTCAAAGTTTCTGAAGTTCACGGTATGGCTCAGCGTGGTGGCAGCGTAATAACTTATGTTCGTATTGGTAAAAGAGTATTCTCTCCGGTAATAGAACCTGGTGCAGCAGATTTTATTATCGCTTTTGAAGAACTTGAAGCAATGCGCTGGGCTCATTTGCTGCGCCGCGGCGGGACATTGCTAATTAATACAAGGCGGACTATACCTATGCCTGTAGCCCTGGGTCAAGCTGAGTATCCAGATAATATTATTGAGAGCATTCTGGCTCTTGCCGATGGCGGAACAAGTGTGCATGCTTTTGATGCTCAGAGACTGGCTGAAGAAGCCGGGAGTGTCAAGGCTGTCAATTTTGTCATGACAGGAGCCCTCTCACGTTTCATTAAAATTGATAAGCAGATCTTCATGGATTCAATACAAGAGTTGTTCTCCGGTAAAAAGGCTGGACTCGCGGCTATGAATCAGCATGCGTTCGAGCTCGGTTCTGCTATAATAGAAGCAAAATGACAGGAGGATTCGGACCATGTTAGTTAAACAGATATCAGTTTTCCTGGAAAATAAATCCGGCCGTTTGGCTGAGGTTACTAAAACTCTCGGAGGTAAGGGTATAGATATTAGAGCTCTTTATATCGCGGATACGACTGAGTATGGCATTTTGAGAATGATTGTCGATCAGCCGGATCAAGCTCTGCAGGCTCTTACAGACAGCGGTTTCACTGTCAGCTCCACTAATGTTATCGCTATTGCTATTGAAGACCATCCCGGAACTCTTGATCAGGCATTAGAAACTCTTAGCGAAGGGTCTATTTCTGTTGATTATCTATACGCTTTTGTCGGTAGAGCTTCAACAGATGCTATTGTTATAATCAGAGTAGAGAATCCACAACTCGCGCTCGATAAGCTTGAGCAAACCGGCATACGTGTTCTCTCAAGCAAGGAGGTATATGGTACTTGAATTATGATGCTTACAGTTCGTTTGGCATCAGCAAAACCGTCTATGACCTTTCCGAACAGGTCATGCAGGCGGTTTTGCCTGCATTTGCCGAACTGGAAAAAATTCGTGAGATAAATCAACTTAGAGTCATTAAAGCAATGCAGGAGGCTGGCGTTTCTGAGAGCATGTTTGGTGGTTCAACCGGTTATGGTTATGATGATGCCGGGCGCAGTCAAATAGAACAAGCATATGCGCTTGCTTTTGGTGCTGAATCGGCCTATGTCCGAATACAAATCAGCGCCGGAACACAGGTTTTATCTCAGTGCCTGTTTGCCATGCTCCGCCCGGGAGATACTTTGCTGTCTGTTACCGGCTCACCATATGACACACTGCTGGAAACAATCGGTTCGGAAAATCAAACTGAAGATACAGGATCGCTGCATAATTTTGGTGTAAAATACAGACAGGTGGAACTGCGATCAGATGGAAATCCGGATTACGAAGCGATCAAGTCGGCGCTTACTGATGATGTCAAAGTTGTTTTTATTCAAAAATCAAGAGGTTATACAACACGTAGATCACTGCTTGCGGAAGATATAAAAGCAATCTGCGATCTGGTTCACAACAATTCAGCAAAGGCAATTGTTATGGTAGACAACTGCTATGGTGAATTTGTTGAGATAAGTGAACCTTGTATGGTTGGAGCTGATCTGACTGCCGGGTCTCTTATTAAGAATCCAGGTGGCGGTCTAAGTCCGTCCGGCGGTTATGTAGTTGGCAGAAGTGATCTTGTGGAAAAAGTCGCGACGCGAATGACCGCTCCGGGGCTTGGCAGCCATGTTGGACCTTCTCTTGGTTTTAACAGGTTGATAGCTCAGGGGTTCTATTTGGCTCCGCATGTAGTTTCTGAGAGTCTCAAAGGCGCTGTTTTTGCTGCTGGTCTGTTTGCGGCAGCCGGGTATAAAACATATCCGGGAATTGATGATAAACGTGGCGACATAGTACAGACACTTGAGTTTGGAAATCCGGAATCATTGGTTCATTTTTGCCAGTCTGTTCAACAGGCCTCGCCTGTTGACAGTTTTGTCAGACCGGAGCCATGGGCGATGCCCGGATATGATAGTGATGTTATTATGGCAGCCGGTGCATTTGTCCAAGGTGCGTCGATAGAGCTATCAGCCGATGGCCCTTTGAAACCACCTTATCCTGCTTACATGCAAGGTGGACTTTGTTTCGAGAATGTTAAACTGGCCTGTATGCTGGCTTTGGAAAAAATGGAGAATAATGTGTGAATAAACCGAGATCAAGCTATAAGCAGAAACCACAGCCTGCGAGCGATGCTCAGCGTCTGCGCAGAATTGAGATGCGTAAGGCTCGTAGCAGGGCTGTCAGCATGTCAATTATGGTTTTGCTTATTATGCTGATTACAGCGGTTTTGATTATCAATGTGATGAGTCAAACAAAACCGAGGCCGCGTTTTATCTTCTTACAGGAAGGTACAGTCGAGCATATTCTCAGCAGCACAGGTCTTATAGTAAGGAATGAAACTGTTATCGAATCGGCTGCTTCAGGAATTCTAAAACCTCTGGCAACAGAGGGAAGCAGGGTAGCACGCGGTCAGAAAACCGCAATGGTTATTCCTGCTGAACAGGAAGAAAAAATAAAAGAGCTGGCTAAGCTTGAACAGGATATTGTTGAACTCCAAATTGAACTTATGAATAGTGGCAAGGGTTCAGGTGCCAGAGCGATATATGATGAGTCAAATGCCGCGATGTCATCTGTAATTAACCTGATCAGAGCAGATCTGACACGATCCGACATTTCAAATGTATCTGGCTATTCAACGTCACTTGATGTTTTGATTGATCAGAGAACAACCAAGTTACTACCGATTGATTTTAAAGACGCAAGAATAGATCAGCTTAAGAGCAGCAAGACTCAGCTTGAGTTGAGTCTTGGTTTAGAAACAGGTACTATATATAGCCAATATCCAGGTATTTTATCATTTGAACTTGATGGTCTTGAAAATGAGTTGACTATGGAAACGGTTCCGGAAATAACTCCAGAGAGATTTAGTGAGCTGATTCTACTTGCGGAGGATTCCGTGAAAACTAAAACTGAGGTCGAGGCAGGTGACCCTGTATTACGTATAACCGGCAGTCTCACGCAACAGCTGATTTTCTGGCTTGAAGGTGAAGACTCCGCTCAGTTTGAGCCCGATACTTATCAGGATTTGTCGGTTCCTTCTGATGGTATTGTTATACCTGACTGCAGGATAATCAGGTCGCAAGACTATGATAATGGAGCTTTGGTTACTTTTGAAACAAGTCGCAGGGTGGAGTGGTTTTCTGATAGACGTACTCTTGATGCTGAAATTGTGCTATCGTCAACAAGCGGATTGAGAGTACCATTGGTTTCTCTTGTAGATTATAAAGAGAAGAAGACAGAGGCATCTATTATGATTGTCAGTGAAGGCCTGACACAGCTGCGTTCTGTCCGTATTCTTGATCATGATGATCAGTATGCTATTATCGAACCAATAGATGACTCTGAAAACGCACCTGTTGTTTCTACCATTCTTGTAGTAAATCCTGATTCGGTGGAGGAGGGACAAATCATTGCTGACTGAAAAACAGATTACTGAACTAAAGGGAAGAATCGCTTCGGTTAGATCTCAAGTCGCGGAAGCAGCGAAAAACGCGGGCAGAGAGCCCAGCGAGATAACACTGGTAGGAGTTTCAAAATTTTTCCCGGCAGACTACGCTCTAAATGCTTGTCAAAATGGACTTATTGATCTTGGTGAGAATCGAGTTCAGGAAATGCTTGAGAAATATGATTATCTCCAGGATCACAATGTTGCGCCCAGATGGCATCTGATTGGAACTTTGCAAAAGAACAAAGTTAAATACATAATTGGCAAAACTCATCTGATTCATTCAATTGACTCAAGATCGCTGCTTGAAGAGATCAGTAAGCGCAGCAGTAAAGCCGATGTAATGACTGATGTGCTGCTACAGGTTAATATCTCTGGAGAAACGAGCAAGCATGGTTTCTCTTCAGCAGAAATAATTAGCAGCATTGATGAACTGCTTCTTCTGCCGGGGGTCAGACTGCGTGGTCTTATGACTATGGCACCTCTAACTGATAATCCAGATAATACTCTCCCTGTTTTCGACAGTGCCAGAGAGTTGCTTGTCACACTTCAGAAGTCAGCTTCGACTGATGTATTTAATATCCTCTCGATGGGAATGAGTCAGGATTATCGCCAGGCAATCTCTTGTGGAGCAACACATGTTCGTATCGGAACAGCGATTTTCGGACCAAGAAATTTCTGAGCCTTGTGCAAGTCCTTGTAATATTTGTGATATATAAGGCGGTTTGTATTTCATTGCGATTACAACCGCTTTACTCTTGTTCCAAGCTTATTGCGTGTCCGTCCTGACAAACCTATAATGTCCACATAAAGCAGTTTTTTGAGCTGGAGGGTAATGCAATGGCAGCCATATTAGACAGAATTTTTAATCGTTTTGGTAATTATGATGATGAATACGCATATGAAGATTCTTATGAGCAGGAAATGTATGAAGAGCCTGTATATGAGGAAGAGATTATGGAAGAAGAACCAATGACATCGAATATACGTCGTCCTCAAGCCTCGTCCAGAGTTGTAGATTTCAAATCTGGCAGTCAGCAGCAGGTCGTTGTGATGCAACCGGCGGATATTGAGTCCGCACAACAAGCTTGTGATCATATCAGATCGGGTAAAACCGTAATCTGCAATATTGAGAAGGTCGATCCGAAAGTAGCTCAGCGTGTAATTGATTTTATTACCGGTGCGGCTTATGCCCTTGATGGCAAGGTTCTGCCTGTTTCTTCAGTGATCTTCGTTGTGGCTCCCAGAAACACATCCTTACTCGAGGGTGGTATAACAGGTCAGAGTATGGACTATGTCCAGCAGCATACCGCCGCTAAATGAGCATAGTCAGTCAAATTTTTGATGTTGATTAGTAAAATACCGGTAAAAGATTCCGCGTTCAACAAACAGCTGTCTTATATGATGTAAGACGGCCGTTTTTTGTGATATAATCGGTTCACTGGAGGAGAATCTGAATGAAACTTCTATCAATTGCTGTACCTTCTTACAATTCGCAGGATTATCTGCACCGCTGCCTGGACACTCTCGTTACAGGCGGTTCGGAAGTTGAAATAATTATTGTTGATGACGGCTCTACTGATGATACCGCTGCGGTTGCTCATAAATATCAGGAAGAATATCCGGATATTGTCAGGGTGATCAGCAAGGAAAATGGTGGGCATGGTTCTGCTGTTAACAGCGGTCTGGCAGCTGCCAATGGGCAGTATTTCAAAGTTGTTGACAGTGATGACTGGCTGAATCAGGAAGCTTATCTGGCTGTACTCAAATGTTTGCGTGAACAGAATGAGCCGCTTGATTTACTGATAACAAATTATGTTTATGAGTATTTCTATAACGGTACATCACATACCGTTCATTATCGTAATGTTTTCCCCCAGCAGCAGCTGTTTGGATGGGAACACGCACGCAAGTTCAGAGTCAGTCAACTTCTTTTGATGCATAGCATGATTTATCGTACGGAACTTCTTAGAGACTGTGGTCTTAAGCTTCCGGAACATACTTTTTATGTTGATAATGTTGTAGCATATCAACCATTGCCGTATGTTCAGAAAATGCTTTATCTTGATGTTGATTTTTATCGTTATTTTATTGGCCGGCCTGATCAATCAGTAAATACAGTCAATATGATCAAGAGGATTGATCAGCAGATCAGAGTTACGAATATACTGATTAAATCTTATCATTTGGAAGAAGGAATAACTGACAAACCTTTGAGACGTTACATGTACAGATATCTATCCATGATGGTGGCGATTTGTCTTGTTCATCTGATTTTATCGAAGGAACAACAGAATCTTGATAAAATACCTGTCCTGTGGGCAAATATCCGTAATTTTGATCAGGCGATGTACAAACGGATCCGGCGCAGCCAGATTAACCGCGCAGCCAGCTTACCTGGAAGAAGTGGCCGGATGGTTGCCAGAACAGGTTTCTATATAGCTAAGAGAATATTCAAGTTCAGCTGATATAAGATAAGCTGAGCTGTAGTTAATGATAATTATAACGGCAGCTTTTGCCGTTATTTTTTTAGAGAACAGTATGTTTGTGCTGTTGTGACAGGAGGTTGTATGGGTATCGTAATAGGCCTTGACATTGGCGGTAGTACTACCAAAATAATCGGGATTAATAAGCACGAGTTGCTTGGAACTACTCTTGTAAGAGCAAGTGATCCAGTTGCTTCCGCTTTTGGTGCTTTTGGCAAATTTACAAACGAGCATGCAATAGATCTTAAAGATATTGATAGAGTTATGGTTACCGGTGTAGGTTCTTCTTACCTTACAGGTGATCTTCTCCATATTAAAACAATCAGAACTCCGGAGTTTCAAGCGATTGGTCTTGGCGGACTCTATGCTTCCGGCCTTGATCGGGCTATAGTGGTAAGTATGGGTACAGGTACAGCTTTTATCAGCGCTGATGAGAGTGGTGTCGAGCATATTATTGGTTCAGGTGTTGGCGGAGGAACGCTGCTTGGGTTATCAAATAGAATGACAAATGTACGTGATTTTCAAATGTTCACTGAACTAGCGGAGACCGGCGACCTCGGTCATATTGATTTGACCATAGGGGATATCAGTCGCAAAGAGATTCCAGGATTATCGAGTGATACAACAGCCTCGAATTTTGGCAAGGTCAATGATACCGCGACATCATCTGATATTGCTCTGGGTATTGTTAATCTTGTCTTTCAATCTGTAGGGACAGCAGCTGTTCTATCAGCGAAACTGAAAAATATCAGTCAGATTGTTTTCACAGGGAATCTTACGCTGGTATCACAGGGCAAAAGAGTGTTGGGGGCTTTTTCCAAATTATATGGTGTTGATATAATTGTACCTGAGCATGCTGAATTCGCGACAGCGATCGGCGCTGCTCTTTGTGACCCTGATGATCCGTCCCGAGGACTGGAGATATGATTAGGAATAACGAAAAATGAGGAGTGTGACAGTATGAAGATTGCGTTTTCAACCCTGGGATGTCCAGAATGGTCCTGGATAGAGATTACTGCCATGGCAAAAGATCTCGGTTTCAATGGAATTGAAATAAGAGGTCTGGGACAGGAAATCAGAGCAGCGCGGGCTAAGCCATTTACCACCGAGGCCTTGCCTGATACGCTTGAGAGAATGAGAAACCTCGATATAGAGTTGACTTGTTTCTCTTCAGATTGCTGCTTGAAATTTGAAGACAAACGTCAGGAAATAATGGCGGAAGGATTTGAATACATTGATCTCGCGTCCAGAGCCGGTGTGCCATATGTTCGTGTTCTTGGAGATTTGGCTCCTGCTCCTGATGGTGAAGTAGATGATCAGGTGGTGCTTACCGCTCTGCGCTCTCTGGCTGACTACGCTTCCTGGCGCGATGTTGTGCTCCTCATCGAGACAAATGGTGTCTATGCAGATACTGCACGACTTGCTGATTTAATGAAGAAGTTAAATCATGACAGTGTAAGAGTTTTGTGGGATATTCATCATCCGTATAGGTATTTTGCCGAGTCTCCCGCGACAACCTGGAATAATATATCGGATTATATTGCTTATGTCCATGTAAAAGATTCTGTTATTGTTGATGGCAAAGTTCAATACCGCATGCTTGGTTCAGGTGATCTTCCTGTTCAGGAAGCACTCGATCTGCTTGCGGATAACGAATATGATGGTTTTGTGTCTCTTGAATGGGTCAAGCGCTGGAGTCAGGATCTTGAAGATGCGGCTATTGTTTTTCCGGCCTATGTCAATTGGATGCGCAGCTGGGAACGCAATCGCCCCGGTGCGGGTATCTGTGAACCGAAAACACGTGATGAGAAACATATCGGCGTAAGTACGGGCGGACGCAGACTATTTGAGAAAGATATTCTGATAGATCTGACTATGGGCGAATTACTGGAAAAAGTCGCATGTGAGTTTCCTGATCAATACGCGGTTAAGTATACGACGCAGAATTATACAAGAACTTACAGTGAGTTTCTGCAGGAAATTGATCAGACAGCAAGAGCTCTGTTGGCTATTGGCGTCAGAAAAGGTGATCATGTCGCTGTCTGGGCAACAAACCATCCTCAATGGCTGCTTGTGTTTTTCGCGGCTGCCAGGATCGGAGCTGTTCTGGTAACCGTAAATACATCATATAAGATTCATGAAGCGGAATATCTGCTGCATCAATCTGATACCCATACGCTGGTCATGATGGACGGTTACAAGGATTCCGATTATGTTTCTATTCTGAATGAAATATGTCCGGAGCTTGCATCATCCAAACCAGGTCAGCTTAATTCAGCTAAATTGCCATTGCTGAAAAATGTTATTAATTTTACCAGTAGACAGCCAGGCTGTTACGACTGGCAGGAATTTATGGATATGGGTCAATCAGTACCTGCTGAGAGAATCGCGGAAATTGGCAGGACGCTTCATTATGATGACGTAGTAAATATGCAATACACTTCCGGTACAACCGGTTTCCCAAAAGGTGTTATGCTGACACATTACAATATTATAAATAACGGCAAATGTATTGGCGATTGCATGAATTTCACAACAGATGACCGCCTGCTGATACCTGTGCCCTTCTTCCATTGTTTCGGCATGGTTCTTGCTATCCTGGCATCAGTTACGCATGGTACAACCATGGTGCCTCTGGAGTATTTCCAGCCGACGAGAGTGATTGAAGCTATAAATAAGGAACGTTGCACAGCTATGCATGGCGTGCCGACAATGTTTATTGCCGTACTTGAGCATCCCGACTTCGCCCAAACAGATTTTTCTTCAATGAGAACTGGTATCATGGCTGGTTCGCCATGCCCTGTCAAGGTTATGCAGGATGTTGTTGACCGCATGAATATGTCGGAAATAACCATAGTGTTTGGTCAGACTGAGAGCTCGCCGGGTTGTACTCAGAGTAGAGTTGATGATCCTCTTGATGTAAGAGTCGGCACTGTTGGTCGTGCTCTGCCTGGTGTTAGCTGTAAAATCGTTGATCCTGAAACAAATAAGGAAGTTCCAAATGGTACGGCCGGTGAATTTGTCGCAAAAGGCTATAATATCATGAAAGGTTACTATAAAATGCCGGAAGCTACCGCAGCAGCTATCGATGAAGATGGTTGGCTGCATACGGGTGATCTTGCTATTCGCGATGAAAACGGTAATTTTCGTATTACCGGGCGTATCAAGGATATGATCATTCGCGGTGGCGAAAATATTTATCCTAAGGAAATTGAAGACTTCATTTACACTCATCCTGAGGTAAAAGATGTCCAGGTTGTCGGTGTGCCTGATAAAACTTATGGTGAAGCGGTCTTGGCTATAATAATTCGTAAGGAAGGCTCGGATGTGACAGAAGAAGCGATTATGGAGTTTGTCAGAAGCCACATGGCGAAACACAAAACCCCTAAATATGTTAAGTTTATCGATAGTTTTCCGATGACCGGAAGCGGCAAAATCCAGAAATATAAACTTCGCGAATGGGCTGTTGAAGTCCTTAATCTCAAGGAGGCCGCATCGATTGAAACAGCCTGATACAACTGCAGAAAACAAACACTGTCGTGCCTTTGAGCTGGATATGCTCAGAGGCCTGGCAGTTTTGATGATGATTCTGCATCATTTAATATTCGATCTCAGGTATTTATTTGAGCTTGATGTTTTTTCATTCCAGGAGAGCTGGTGGTTTGATGCCCTGCTGCGGCCCGTATTTCTGTTTGTATTTCTGACAGTATCAGGTATTTGCTGTACGTTTTCGCGCAGCAACAGTAAACGGGGAATAAGAATGCTGTTGGCTGCATTTTTGCTGACCGTGGCTACTACATTAGTCTGGCAGGTTAGCGGACTGGAACTGGCTATTTTCTTCAATGTTTTGCATCTGCTGGCTCTCGGAACATTGATATACGCACTGATGGAAAAAATCATAACTGATGCTTCGAGTTTTTCTGGCTGGTTGGTGTTTGGCGCGGCTTTGATAATCTGGGGCGGGAGCGTTTTGCCGCAGGTTCCTCAAACCAACAGCCCGCTGCTCATACCGTTTGGTCTGCTGCCGGAAAATTTTGTAGGTATGGGTGATTATCTGCCGATATTTCCCTGGCTTGGGTTTTTTCTCATTGGAGCTGTTTTGGGTAGATTATTATATCAGAGCCGCTGCAGCAGATTCACCGGTGTGCATCCTAAATTTTTGCGAAGCATTGCTCCGCTGACCTGGTTAGGCAGAAATGCTCTCATTGTATACATACTTCATCAACCACTGCTGCTTGCTGTACTTTATTTACTGAGATTCATTGGAATTTTTTAAAAAAGAGGTATATGAAAATTGGAATTGAAATTATTGGTTTTTGATCTTGATGGTACACTGCTCGATACACTTGAGGATTTGGCAGATAGTTGTAATTATGCTCTAAATCAGGCGGATCTGCCTTCATTAGCAGTCGAAGAATATAAGCTGCATGTTGGATCCGGTGCTCGAAATTTAGTGGGGTCAGCTATCGCATCGGCGATGAGTCTTAA
>JAQVJP010000200.1 GCA_028695145.1 Eubacteriales bacterium | reverse complement strand
CAAGATAGTAGTTGCCACAGCTTACGATATACAGGCAGTTGTCTGCGATATCGAAGTTGTAAGAGGTGTAACTGGTCGGCAGCTCCGTTTTCAGTTCCTCCAACTCAAAGGAATCGATGAGTGGTTTCTTGGAGTAGGGATTTTCCAGCACAGACACCGACTTCATATAGGCTCTGCGTTTGGTAATCGTAATCTTTTTGTTATTATCGATACGGAAGTAATACACAGCATCTTCTTCCATATTGATGAGGAAAATTGCTTCTGTTGTACCTATGCTAATCCCGGAATACTTATCCCCGGTGCTTGCTCCCGTATAGTTGGTGTAAACATATTGGAGCTGCCCATCACAGACCTGCATACCAAGGCCGTAGTTGCTTCCAAATGGTGCATCCTTACCGCCATAGGAAGTGTAGCCGCCGTTTTTATGTGTCAGGCAGACACAGGAAATCGTGCCGTTTGCCTGCGAGGTGGTAAAATCATACACATATTTCATATAGCGGTCGGTCATATTCAGTTCGCTTTCCGTCTGGTTGAAACCGCCCCGGAGCGTTCCTGTGGTATTATTCTGAACACCGTAGGAAGCACAGCCAATCAGATTGACCCCGGAGGGCGGATACAGATTGTCAGCATTCTCCTCAATCTCTGCATCGAAAAGCAGCAGACCACCAAGGACAGTCTGGTAATAGGGATTCATGCCGTTTATCATCTTGCCGGGTGACTTATCCAGTCCCATCGGCTTGAAGATATTAGACAGTGCATTGGTCACCATATTCTGTTCCAGCACCGTTTCGGTTTCGCCCGTATGGACGTCCGTCAGTTCTATTTTCATTTTACCTTTCAGCATTTGGTTCTCCTCCTTTAATTGATGTAGGTAATCTTGAAGCGTGAGATGGCGGCATTGTCATGGAGCGTGAAGCACAGAAGCAGCCGCTTTTCTTCACTTAAACTGTTATAAAGTTCCTCCACATCGGTATTCAGCCAATCTCCAAGGGGCATATCCTCTGAGTAGGTTTGACCGTTATCGACAGAAATCGACACGAAAACATCCCCGGAATACTCTGCCGTCATCATCTTGATACCGAGAATGGAGATGTGACTCATATCCGCCACGGCATCCAGCACCTGCGGATACGGATAGGCTTTCACATTTGCTTTCAGCAGTTCTTCTGCGCCTCCGGCTTTCCACAGATACATCTGCATATTGTCGATTGGTGTCAGAATTTCTGTGGAAGGGATTTCCTCAAAGCCATATTTCAGAAACATTGCCGCCGACAGCGTTTCAATCGCCACCTCGGTCAATGCTCCATCTGCATAGGTGTAAAAAACATCTGCCTGCCGCACCAGATAGGCAAAAGAGTAGGTGTCGGTTTCCTCATACATGGCATACACGATATTCCATGTGCGTCCACCATCGTCCTGATGATAAAAGCTGACCTGCGCTCCGCCTCCACTGCCGTCTGCCAGTGTGAGTGCTGTGGTAGTTCCACCGCATATCATATCCGAGGTTCCCAAGTACCCGGTGTTGGTCGGAGTCTGAATGACATTTAGGAACATATCGTTATTGGAGAGCAAAAACAACTCAAAAATCAGCCTTGTAGCATCCACTCGATTATTGTAAGCCGTGTAGCCTTCAAAACGGATTTTGAGGAATTGCAGTCCATTGGTGGTTTCCCCAAGCTGTCTGTAAATTGCAGTGGAGCAGCCGTCCCTGCGCAGGATTCTAAGCTGCTCCGTGTTCGTACCAAACCCGATCCAATGATTGCTTGAGATATACAGCGGATTGGCAGCAATGCCGTTAAACATAAAGCCGTCCAAACCTTCGGTATTAAAAGTGCTGTCATCGTTGTAGCCGTTGTTCACGTACTCCATATTTTCCGCAGTATTAAGGAATGGAAGAAGGACTGTTTTTTCCTGTCCGACCTCCGCAATCAGGCGAATTTCCGTAAGACCTACATATTTCACTCCGGCTTCTGCATCTGAAGAAAGATTCAGTACCAAGCAGTCGCAGGAGAAAGGCTGTGCCGGCTCCAAGTTACATTTGCTTTTCGATGCTGCCGGAAACTCGCCAGTAATAATCGGTTCAGTCCTTCCTTCGTCTGCATAAACCTCTACGGATTTTGTGATATGAATGTTGCTGGTCGGTTTGTTGACCAGCTCTATCCGATAGATTTTCAGCGGCTTCTCAAACCGCCAGATAAACTGTGCATTGGTTACAGCTTCGCCGCTCTCCCAATGGGTATCTGCATTTCCATCCAATGTATGGAAAGCTGAATAATCCATGCCGGATACCTCATGAACAGAAGTGGCAGAAACCATGCCCCACGTTTCATTATCCGTGAAGGCAGGCTGCTGCCACTTTGACCAGATATATTTTGTTTCATCTATCAGCACGTTGTCACCTCCAATCTCTCCACACGCTCGAACGGCTCTGTATCCACGGTCAGATGCTGCAGCTGACCCGCATTGATTTCTTCTGCTGAGGATACGAATGAGTAATCGCTAATCATACAGAACGCACTGTCCTCATTCAATTCCACAACCGTCTGGTCATAGTGCGGTGGGAAGTCCTTGTCCATTGTAAATGTCTTGATAACCTCCACTGCCGTCACTCTCTCATTCAAACGATGGTAGGTAAATTCGCTTTCCATAATCGGAATACGAGTCAGCGGCTGTGTAATCAGGCGAAGGACAATCCTTGGGAATACGATGGCTGCCGTGTCTATAAAGGCGTCATAGCCAAAGGTGGTCTGCGCGATTGGAACACGGTCAATGGTCTCGGAAATGCTGATGCGTCCATTCCAGTCACCGATGCCAGCCACAAGTCCCTGTCCGCTGATGGTTGCACGGATTTGTGATTCTCCGATAGTCAGCGTTCCGCCAGCTATTTTGAAATATACCGCCAGTGTGTTTTCACTGTTTGCAATGACCTGCGTGATTGGTAGGAACAGCGTAAGGATGTGCTTCCCGTTTATACAGGTCTTTTTCGGATAAAAGGTTTTGACCTCTTCATCATTCATCTTGTATGTAACCGTCAATTCCGACTGTCCGACCTCTGAAAAGGTAAAATCAATCTCCTTGCTGCCCTCTGTGCCTTCCTCGTCCACGGTTGGCACCGTCCCATGAACGGTTCGCTCCACCTCATCATTGGTC
>JAQVJP010000199.1 GCA_028695145.1 Eubacteriales bacterium | reverse complement strand
ATCAGGGACAAGGTTTCGAAATTCTCGACTTCCCCTGCAACCAGTTCCTCAATCAGGCGCCAGGCAGTGATGAACAACTCGCGAGCTTCTGCAAAGTCAACTTCGGCACCAAATTCAAGACTTTTGCTAAGGTCGATGTAAATGGCAAAAACGCCGAACCATTGTTCACCTGGCTAAAAGAAAATGCCCCAGCTGATCTTGAAGATAGTGAGGCAGGCGAACTAAAGAAGACACTTAAGCGATTGAAACAAGCAGTTGTAGGCAAAGATATCAAATGGAATTTCACAAAATTTCTCGTGAATCGCGAAGGTAAAGTAGTGGCTCGCTATGCTCCAACTTTTAAACCAGAGGACATCGAAGCGGACATCAAGAAGCTTCTTGATGTATAATCCCTGTTGTTAATCGGGATGATACGTCTTAATAAATAATCTGAATCAGGTCGGGAGTGGTTGTATGAAAAAAAAGAGCATCGCAGATAACTCAAAAAAACAAAATAGCAAGCAGGATAACAGCACACCTGAAGACAGACGGGTAATCAGCTGCGGTGACATCAGCACGTTACCTGGTGATGAAGCGCTTCTGCTGAGTAATCAGCTTTGCTTCCCGCTATACGCAGCGTCGCGCCGGGTGATACGTCTGTACACACCAATTCTTGAAGAGCTCGGATTAACTTACACACAATACATTACAATGCTGGCACTCTGGGAAAATGATGGGCTCGCTGTGAAGGAGCTGGGGCGTCTACTCTATCTTGACTCCGGTACGCTAACCCCGCTGCTCAAAAAACTTGAGCAGCAGGGCTTAGTTGTCAGGCAGCGGGATAAAAACGATGAACGTAACGTCTCAGTTTATCTGACAGACGAAGGCAATCAGCTTAAGAAGAGAGCGCTAACCGTTCCTCACAGAGTAGCTTCATGCATTAATCTAAAATTGGATGACGCTATCGAATTACAACGGCTGCTGCATCTTATTCTTGAATAAATCTTGTAGCCAGTTATTTGCTATTTGCGGCCAGATCGCTACTTCTTCGTCCGGTTTTCTATCAAACATCGCAATTATCTCCGGCGAGGTATTCATACCAGATAGGAACCCAAGCTCCGCGCGTTTAGCATCCGAGACATTGAGATCTCCTGACTCGACAGCCGCGTATATACATCTCATCTGATCGGCAGTATATGATTCCTTGTACTTCATTTCTGCCCATTGCTTAGTAGCCACTGATAAACCATGTTTTCCCTTAGAAAAAATATGCAGAGCACAAACAATTTCAGCGCGACGACAGGCGGCAGCGAACAAAAACGCGTTCTTCACCGGAACAGCGTCATCGGTCATTGTATGCCAGACGAAACAAGGAGGTGTTTGCTTAGTCACGTGGTTCTCAAGTGACATATAAGCCATTTCCGCCTGTTGCTCAGCGCTCATGGAATCGCGATCTACAAGTCCAGTCTCAGGATCAAGTGGAGCTCCAGTCAGAGCAGCGCATGATTCATTATGAGTGTACTCACCTGTTGTGATTACCGGATATGACAAAATCGCCGCGTCCGGTCTGTTGGAAACACCGGCAAAAGCAGGGTTCTCGTCTTCTATGTCCTGATGATGTACCGCCAGACTTGCGCAAAGATGGCCGCCCGCAGAAAAACCACAAACAGCAATCTGGTCGACTGCTATAGCAAACTCATCTGCCTTGGCACGAATGGTTCTGACAGCCCGTGATATATCTTGCAGCGCCTGAAGATGCAGCGGATCTGTCAGCAGGTTATTAGTCGAATAAGTTAGAACAAAAACATTGTACCCCTTATCGAACCAGGCTTCAGCTACCAGCTCAGCCTCAGATGGCGAAACAAACTTATAGGCACCACCAGGCACCACCAGCACGCACGGTTTTGCAAACCCGGTCTTCTCTTCGTGCAGATAACCATCGATAGATGGTTTGAAACCATAAGCCTGTTTGTAATCATATTCATTTTCCTGCCAGATATAGATTTTGTTTCTGATCATTTTTTCAATCCTCATTCGCTTCATCAATTATTTTCATTTACAAAATTTATGAATTCATTGTCTCTGCAGAGTAATATCAACAGATAGTGGCGAGCTGCCGACAAGCTCTATACTTCTTGCGTCCGGCTGTGAAATACCTACCCACAAGCGGAATCTATTGCTATCAATTTTTCTCACACCATCATCATCGACAACGGTAAAAGCCTGCGGCTTGACACATAAGCTGACCGTTTTACTTGTACCAGGTTCAATCTTAACCCGTTTAAAAGCACAAAGATTATGATTAGGCACAGCAAATTCACTCTCGAGATCCTTGATGTAGCATTGTACAACCTCTTCAATTGTACATGCTCCTATGTTTTTTATCGCAACACTTATTTCACAGTTCTCACCTGAATCGAGTACATTTCCGCCGGCAACCTGCAAATTGCTTAACTCGGTTTTGCCGTATGTCAGACCATAGCCAAAAGGATAGAGACAGCTGCTTTTAAGATATCTATAGGTTCTGCCGCGCATTGAGTAATCAGTAAAATCAGGCAAATCTGCCGTATTATTGTAGAAGGTAACCGGCAATTTACCGCTGGGTGAAACTTCCCCGAAAAGGACATCGGCCACAGCCTGTCCGCCCCGACTTCCTGGATACCAAGCATTAAGAATGGCATTGCAGCTTCGATCGGCATAACGCAAATCAATTGCGCTGCCTGCTGTCAGAACAACTACAACAGGTTTCCCGACAGCCGTAACAGCTTCAAGTAAGCGCCGCTGTCCGGCCGGTAAATTTAGATCAAGCTTATCCCCGGCAGCATAAGCGTTACCGGTATCTCCTTCTTCACCTTCAATTGTTGAATCAAGTCCCAGACACATAATGACCACATCAGACTGTTTGGCAACAATTACAGCTTCAGAAATTCTGTCGTCCGGCTGAGCCAGAGGCTCAACTCGATCCTTAAACAGATGGCTACCCTCTGAATAGTAAATTCTGATATCATCACCGGCAGCATCGCTTATACCGTCAAGAATCGTAGTATAGCGCGAGGCTGTTCCATTGTAATTACCACTCAGGACAACCTTGCTGTCGGCTGTCGGACCAATCACGGCAATAGATTTTATATTCTCGCGGTTAAGCGGCAGAACACCGTCGTTTTTTAGCAGAACTATCGACTTACGTGCGGCCTCAAGGTTTTTTATC
>JAQVJP010000198.1 GCA_028695145.1 Eubacteriales bacterium | reverse complement strand
ACGAATAATTTGCCCCCTATCAGAAGACGGCATTTTATCATATATCTCAAGCCACATTTCATTTATCACGCTTCTTAACACCTGCTTCCAAAACTTCTTTTTTTATAAAACGCATATGAGGATAAGTATATCTACCATAGCTAATGCTGTCCCTAAGATATTCTACTTGGTAAAACAAGCCCTTGTCTCCGTCCTTAAGAGCTGCCAGAAGCAGCATAACAAACTGATCATCGCCCTGAAGATTCAGGTCACGGCTATCAAAAACATCTGCCGCACCGAAACAATCATGAACAAACTTCATAACATGAGCATGACTGAAGCGATTACTGGTGCTGTTAATAAAATCGGTCAAATCATCTTCTTTCATTTTAACCGGTTTCGTCTTAACCGGCTCCTCCTGCGAACGTATTTTGCGGCTGCTGCGGGCATAAATAGACTTATCATCAACCGTTGCCTGTTTGAAAATAGCAATATTATCAGCAAGATATCTTCTTGTGTCATTACTTAAGCTGCCGAAGTTCATGATAATTTTTGCCAGTTGCTCCTTAACGCTGCGATCCTGATTCAACAAATAAATAAGCTTATCTGTAGAAGCTTTTGTATAGCTGTGGTTCTTCAGCTGAATTTCTGTCATAACCTCATCAATACTGTCAAAAATATCCGCCATCTCCTGAAGTTCAGGCAAAATCGCGACAATTGCCGTATCAACGTCAGAATACCTTTTCTCCGCGACTGCCTGAGCCGCGATCTGCTCCAATATCTCATCAGAATCCATCACACTGTTTATAATCGCAAGCACAGGCTGCTTGAAACGCAAAACAGAATCTCTCGTAACCATAGGATGGAAAATACGCTCATTTACAAGCACCTGATACCCTTCAAAATGCCCCTGCAAAATATCATTCGCACTGATCAACTCTCCCAGCAACCGGTGATATCTACGAATATTATTCAGAAGTGCTTTCAGAGCAGTCATCAAATTATTTGAATTCTCACGGGCGGAAGAAAAAGCTGCCAAACGGTACTCGGCTTCATCTTCATCAATCAGAGTTTTCAACGCAGAATAAGTGGCAAAAGCATAGTTCTTGTAAACCTGTGTATCCTGGCTGGTAATACTTCGAATAAGCTCAAGCATATCAATTGTATATTGCGGCAAAGTCAGAAGCATCTCAAAACTATTCGGTCTGGTTTCCTGTTCAACCCACCCAGTCTGGATCAACCTTCTTAAAATAAAATGCGCCATTGAAGACCAAGACTTCTCTTTCTCCGAAGCTTCATCCGAAGTTTTATCCGAATCCTTATTCGAATTTTTATCCGAAGTTTTTTCTGAAGTTTTCTCCGAATTTGAAGGCTGATCAGAAGCTATATCGTTTCCATCTTCCACTTCTTCTTCCAGAAACACTTCTAATTCAACCAGCTTCTCAGTTAGCCTCGTCAGATATTCTTCTCTTTGAATATGCATAGACTGCTTAAAAACATCGTGCAAAATAAGCAGGGATTCAACATAGACTTCCCTGTTACTGCCAGTCAGCAAACGAAAAAACTCAGCCGGTAAGACTTCAAAAAGCTTCATAACTGTAGATTATATCATCACCTCCCACCGCTTGGAACTGGTCACGGAACTGGTCAAGGATCTGGCCTTGGAACTGGCCATGGAGTTGGTCATGCGATTGGCCAAACGGCTGGGAAATTACAAATCGCATGCTACACCCTCGCACACTAACTGAGCTCATTTAGTTCTTTCGAAAGCTCATATGAAATGATGTTAAATGGTTCTGTCTCTCTATATGCTTTCTCCTTGTGCATGTAGTCAACAATTTCTCTCGAACGGTAATCTTTGAATTTACTACAAATTAACTCAAGTATATTTAATTCTTCTAATGTGAATTTTGAAACATTAACCTCTGCATTGGGAACAATTTTATAACTTATATCATCATATATAATTTCTTCCTCAACTTTAATCGTTGGCAAATGAATAATCTCATCATATGCAAGAGGCAAAGCACCATAAGTCATGTGCTTATACACCAAACCAACCATCGCTTTTCCGTGCCTTTTATAGTGGATAACATCTGCATACCACAATAGCTTCATAAGTTTTACTTTATATAAATTATTAACAAAATGGGCAAAATACCCTATTACACTCGCCAATTTTTCTAAGTCTAAAAGCTTGTATCCATTGAGATCACTCTCTTTATCGTAGTTAAGGTAAACACTACTAATTTCTTGCATTTTCAAATAGTGGATACCTGATTCTTCTACTCTTTCTACAATTTTTCTTCTTATTTTTTGAAACTTTTCTTCCAAAAACTTAGCCTTGTGTTTCTCAAGACTCTGCAAAGCAAATAAAGGATTCTCTTTTACCATCCTCATGAGATTATCGTAGGTTTCATCTTGTATGGTCTTACTTTCATAACGAGTAACTGTTATATCACCCCACCCAAGCAGATTTGAAAACTCATTTTGTGTGACTCCATAATGCTTACGTATTTCAGAAATCTCATACGAAGTCAATAAACCTTTGCAATGTCTGTATGCATCCCTTGCTCTTAGAAGATTATCGTCCATCAAAGCTGCTGTTACAAACTCATTATCTTCCTCATTTGTTGTCGGACACATATAGAATATTTCTTCGTAGCACACTACATCTCCCTTAACAATCCCTTCTGTCTCTCTCTTTCTTTTTTCGATCTTATGAGTTTTTTCGCATACTGGGCAATCCACCTCAACCATTTCAATTAAATATTCTTTGCTCATTCATAAAACCCCTCTCTATTTCCCATCAGTTAGTTAATGCATAGGGTAAACGCTGTGGGAATGGATATCTCGCAAAATGAAATGAAACACAGAAAATTTTACGTCTCAGTCTATCGCGCACTTTCACTTTAATATAAACATCTTTATGCTTGATCTGTTTTGCAAATGCATAAAATGGTGGAAGTGTACTATCTAAATCATCAATAAAAGTTTCCATATATTCACTTATTTCTAGTGACAATAATTGGTTGAGCACATCATGCTTGTCATAATCGAGTGCTAACAAAGTATTTCCAGTTGTGTGCGGATCTATCGGTGATTCTGACTTCTTCTTTAATAAAACATCCAAGTCTACACTAACATTAAAATCTGGGTCAGATAGTAATTCCTTTAACGCTTTTAAAAAGCACTTCACTTCTTCTTCAGACGAA
>JAQVJP010000197.1 GCA_028695145.1 Eubacteriales bacterium | reverse complement strand
GACCGGTGCCTCCTTTTGCCAGCTGATCAGATATCAAGTGTTTCTCAGCAAGAGACAAACGATCTTCATTGGATAAATTATCTAATTCAACTGCCAGATACTGTTTTCTAAGTAGCTGATTTTCGTCGAAAAATGCCGCCTCAATTTCTTGTCCGGCCTGTTTCGCCTGCTGTACATCCATCTTATGAGGAAAAGGATAAAGAGTCAGATTACGCGCAAGCCTGATTCTGCTGCTGATAATCACATCGCTATCCGGTCCCTGATCAATATACCAGGTCATTTATCCTCACCTCTCTCCTTATTATGATTATCTTCATTATTATCTATTTGTTTTTCGAAGTCTTCGAGCTGTTTACTAACTTCTTTTATTTCATCTCTCACACTTGCAGCCTTCTCATACTCTTCATCAGCAACGTACTGCTGGAGCTGCTGTTTAAGCTCGAGAAGCTTATGTCTGTAAAGCTGCATCTCCTGATGTTCCGCAGTTTCGCAAGCCTTGCGTCCGGTATGACGGGTTCCGCCTTGAACTCTGCGAAAAATCGCATCGAGCCGGTCACCAAAAGCCTTATAGCAGTTACTGCAGCCAAGCAGACCAGAACGTCTGAACTCATCATATCGTTGTCCGCAAACAGGGCATACAGCTGTTGGAGCTGTTGAACTACCAAAAGCCGGAATACCACCAGCAGTGTCAAAAATACTCTGCGTCACAGGGCTACCTGGATCAAGCAACTCACTGAAATACTGGTTAAAAGAATTGTTCACACCAAGTTCAGCAGCACATTGCGCACATAAATGCTGTTCTGTAGTTTTTCCGTTTACAGTTTGGCTTATATGTATCGTAGCATCATTTTTTTTACAATGATCGCATTTCATTTGGCGCTCCTCCTTTTCTATTTCTGAAACGTAGACTCTTGTGTTGTAATTAAGCTAATGAGCATATTTTTGAATATATTCATTCTAACATTGTCCCGTAGCTGCGGCTCAAGTGTCACAAGTGCCTGATCAGATGTTGCAGCCAGAAGCAATCTCGCGGTGTGCTGATTAATAATGTTATAATCAAGGAAATTTCTTACAAGTACAGACGTCTGATGTTGTGACAAGCTGTCACCTATATTATTCAGCGCGTGCATCAGGTATCTTGCAGCCGACTGGTGTACAACTCTGGTAATTCTGATCCAGCCGCCACCGCCCCGTCTACTTTCAACCAGATAACCCTGCGAATTTGTGAACCTTGTTGTTAGAACATACGTAATCTGCGACGGTACACATTTAACCTGCTCTGCCAGCTCATTGCGAGTAATTTCTATACTACCGTCATTTTGTTCTATCATCTGCTTGAGCAGAGCTTCAATATTGTCACTTAATCTTGCCATTATATTGTAGCTCCTTTCGACTTTGACTATCTTTGTCTTTAGTTATATTATATAGCCACTCATAGCGCTGTCAAGATAATGTCACAGATATAATCGGTAATATATCCTCTGTTACAGTCTGCTTCGTGTTATAATTAATAACCATGAAAAACAACAATGTAACAAATAATAATACACCGGCAGAAGCCCACATCAGGGAAGTAAAACCGGTGATTCCAGAAGGTACTCAGCCACTAAGCAGATTGCAGCATATCATTAATGGTGTTGCGATTATTGTTGTGTTGCTCATACTGACGATTTCTGCTTTTGCCGTAATAAGCTGGATGAATAGAGAAGAAACTAAGACCTCGGAAAGTACAGGAGATTCTATCAATCAGGATTCGCTTCCAGAAACAGAAGGTCTGTCTGATATAAATCCGGACAGTCTAACCGGCGATCCTTATCAAGTCCTGCCTCAGAGTCTGGCCAGAGGAAACAATATTATTGTAGGTCTTGATGACGCGGTAGAAATAGTTAACCCACTTTATGCAAGTAGTGATGGTGAACAAGATTTGGTTTCACTGATTTTTGAAACACTCTTAGTGATTGATGACTCAGGGAGGCCACAAGGACATCTGGCAGCGAAATGGGATTATTCTCAAGAAATTGGTGTTTTGACTTTTACACTCGATCAGGGTCATTTTTTTCGTGATGGACGTTCCGTTCAAGCAGCTGATGTTATTTTCACTTATAACTGCCTGAGAGATGATTCATATAATGGACCATATAAAGGACGTTTCGCGAATATTTCATCGGTTATGCAGGGCGATACGGAAAATACTGTATTATTTGAGTTTAAGGATCCTCCAGTTTCAATTGATTATTCACTTTTTACTATAGGAATTCTTAAGAGTGATCATTACGAACAATATGCCAACAGAGTTTACGCAATGTTTGATGAAGCGATTTCACCTGAAGGCAGTGGCAGCTTCGAAATTTCGCAATTTGATGATGAGACTATAGAAATAAAATTGCGAAAAGGCTATGCGGGTAACATGGTAAGCATTATCTTCAAGCGAATTGATGCAGCTGACAAATATACCATGCTTTTACAAGGTCAACTGGATATAGTCAGAAATGTTTGGGACACAAGATTGAAAATCCGAACTAAAAACCTAAAAGGTTATTCTTTCTACCCTCTCGAGAGTAAAATCGAATCTTTTGTAATGACATCAAGCAGCATTGACCATGATAGTTTCACATCGCAAGAGCAGCAAACCGCAGTTTTACTTGCGCTTGCCGGACATGATTTGAGCCAGCAGCATATTCAAACGCTAAATAATCTGGATAAGCCTATAACATGGTACTATTTTCAAGGGGTGGATGATCAAACTGAAGAGGCAAATCGCAATGAAGTACTTGCTCTGTCAGAAGGTCTTCAGGAATACGGAGTATCGATAGCACCAGAACCAGCTGATTGGCCAAAACTCGCGGCAATGCTTGACTCAGGAGAGTATGATCTAATTCTGATGCCTGCGCCCGCAAATAATCGTTTGCCAGGAAACACCGTATTGTTAGGGAGCGAACCTGATGCTGAATACCCTGCCAATATCAACGCCTGGCCATGTAGATACAGTTCAGAAGCAATTATAGCCAGCGCAAGACTCCAGTACCTGACAATTAACAGAAATCAATTTCCGCTCACAGCTTCAACAGCCGGCTGGACTGGTCGGCCAGAAAATATCAGATTCTATGATCCAAACAAAACCGGAGGTGATGTAGATGAATAGTCATGAGTTCATAAACAAATACACAAACAGTTTTTTGCTTCTTGATGGTGCGACCGGAACAAATCTTCAG
>JAQVJP010000196.1 GCA_028695145.1 Eubacteriales bacterium | reverse complement strand
CGTTCTTTATAATATTGATTGGTGTGGCGAATATACGCTTAGTTTTTCCGTATTAGTGAAAACATCTCCACTGTTGGAGTGATGGAACCATATTCTCAAAATGGTGATGGTATGGTTCGAAGCTTTCGGGAGTCTATTGATCACTATAATAATATTGTATCTGAAAATGCTGGCTTCGTAGGGATAGGCTATTACTATAATGAAAAAGCTTGGCTTCCGTACATTGTCCTTATATTCCTTGAAAAATAAATGTTGGAAAAAATAAATATCATGTTCTGAGAGAGCTCACAAAGCTCTCTTTTTTATTGGGAAGGAGGAAATACTTGAAAACAAGAAAACTTAAATTTCTGGTGTCAGCCATAATTGTGTTTACTTTGATAGCAGCAACTATGACCTCAACTTTCGCTGCTACCATATATACTCAGAACGAGAGTGGAAATCGCTACACCAGAAAAGCAACTTACAATACCTTTACAATGGCTTCTGGAGCTCCATCGGGAGGAGGTGGAAGTCTTGCAGATCGTGGAACCTGGGGCATGTTTCATTCGGATGGTATATCTGGCTATAACAATGCTGAAGTGCCAGTAAGAACAGATGTCCACTATTATAATCAGAACGGCAGCCCAACACTGGACTGGAACAACTCAAACTTTGTCTACTGTATTCATAATCGAAAGAGATCACCGAGTGGCACATATTATCCAGAAATCAGCTTCGGAAGTGTGCCTTCATATGTGAACTCGTCTGTATGGCGAAATGATTCCGCTATGAAAGACGCGGTAACAAGAAACGGTGTCCTGATTATTTTGCAGAATGGGTTTCCAGTAACAGATTTTGGTTTTGCCAATAAATCCGATGCTTACTCTGCCACTGCTATGGCGATCAGATTCTGGATGGCCGAACGAGAGCGTGATCTTAATGTGGCTGGATCCTGGACTTATCTCTGGAACTATAATGTTTATGACACATCACGATCTGGCACTTATGGGACAGTAGAGGCGATAAGCGGGTTTGCTACACTTGCAAGAAATCAAGCGGCGCTCAGCAGAGCCAGGCAGCTTCTGACATTAGCAAGACAAGCTAAATCTGGCGGCGGTTTAAGAGGCGCGAGTACATTAACTGCCAACGGTGGCACAGCTTCAATAAGTGGCAACAATTTTGTTTTCACAACTTCAGTAAATCACAGTAATCTTGACGATTATTCTTGGACCCACAATCTGCCGAGTGGATCTGCGATATCTAAGAGTTCAGATGGTAGAACACTATCAATATCTATTCCTAAATCAACAGCGAATGCTAATAAGTCTTTTTCTGTTACATTGAACTGCTTTGACAAGGCGCATGTAAACAACTTCGTGTTTGCTCCCATTACTACAGATAATACATATCAGGCTCTCGTTGGAATATCATCACACCTGGGCAGAAATCCAGTTATAAGCAGAGCACTAACTATCACCACACCCAGCATACCGCCTGATCTTAGTATTTCAGCACTGAGCACGACTAAGACCACTTATAATCCTGGTGAAACAGTGACGGTAACGACCAATGTGAGCAATATTGGCCACTCGACGTCAGCTGGTACGACTCTTACTGTAAAACTAGCAGGAACAACCGTGGGAACAAGATCTGTACCGACTATCGCAGCAGGAGCATCCTGGGGAACGCAGACATTCACATTTGCAGCGCCAACTACCACGTCGACGACAACCTATGCAGTTAACGTAAGCATCCCGTCGAGCCAATCGCCAACCGGCACGACAAGCCGGTCTGTGACGATAACGGTTCGTGGCAGACCAGATCTTGATATTACATCCCTGTCAGCTAACAAATCTACCTATAATGCTGGAGAGGCAATCGTAATCAGTACCAATGTCAGAAACAAAGGCTTCAGCACATCGGCTCAGTCGGCCATGACGTTCAAGATAGATGGTGCTGTTAGAGAAACCAGAACAATTCCGGCTCTTGCAGCAAGTGGTTCCTGGGGAGCGCAGACTTTCAGTTTTTCAGCACCGGAGACCTATACGATTAATGTCAGCATACCTTCCGGGCAGTCACCGACAGGTACAACTTCAAGGACGATTAGTGTAACCGTACTTGGACTGCCAGATTTGGCAGTTGTTGAGAGTACAGCACAAAATTACTTCACCGACAAAGACGTTGTCATCTCAGCGCTTGTCAGAAACTATAATCCAATCGCCGTGCCGGAAGCTGAAGTCAGACTGACTTTTGCTGGCAAGAACCTAATTGAGAAAATACCAATCCCGGCCGGCGGCAGAAATCGAGCAGTTTTCAGAATCAGAACGCCGGTTAATCCAGGACAATACGCGATAACCATCGCAGCTGATCCGGATAATAGAATCAATGAGACGAATAATAACAATAACGTCTTAACTCAAACTGTCACAATAGCAAATGAAAACAGGGTTCCAATGCCCGATCCGGACAAATCTTCACTTGAGCAGTATTATCTGACTCATGGGAAAACATTGCCCGCTCTTTCATTACCAACCTCTCAACGCAGGCACAGCTGGCAGGAGATCAGACTGGAAAATGGCAGCTATGTCACCAGAACCTACTGGATGCAGCTGGACACCGTCTTCGGCATCAATCCAGATCCTCGTGTTGCAATCCCTGGTAAGCCTGACCTGATAGAATCCGGGTTTGGCATTGAGAACGAAGCTAAAATGGTGATCACAACTAACTATGACAGACCGGATAAACTGGTCGGTCCTCAGATGGTCTACCTATTCTATCCGGAAACAGCATACGGCAAATCGCCTTTTACCAATTATGCTGACAGTCTGGAGATCCTAAACGGAACGAAAGGCGCACATAACAGTCTTTGGCACTACCCCATAAGCCCATTTTCACTTACTGGCTCGAGGCTGCATTACACGCCGCTCTGGACACCGGATGGATCATACGATGTTATGGCTAAGAGCTTCTATGCCTGGTCGCCGGTTGGTCAGATGTATGACTTCAAATCTGACTCAGTAACCATCGAAGGAGATATGTACGATCGAGTAACGGTAGTTCGGAGATAAACAAATGAATCAGGAAACTTTATTGCTGCTTGGGGGCGTCCTTCTGGACGCTCTCTTTTTATGCCTGCTGGCCTGGGCAAGTATTTCAGATGTCTGGAAGCGGATCATTCCAAATATCGTTGTGATTCTGATCTTCCTGGCCGCGATCTGCAAGACAGTTTTGCTGGCAAC
>JAQVJP010000066.1:11257-14009 GCA_028695145.1 Eubacteriales bacterium | reverse complement strand
ACTTGTCGCAGGACAGAAAACTTATTTGAGAATCGACAGCTTCAACGAAAACGGTATTACCAAAGGTGAAATAATCGAAGCAAGATAAGCTAACTGGAGACCAGATACTTTTGCGAAAATCTATCTCGTCACCTATCTCGTCAATCTCGTCAAAATGATGACGAGACTGACGAGATAGGTTATAATGTTCATGGATATTCTATGCAGCAGGAGGTGTCCGATGATTTTTCGTGTGGATATTCGTCGAATGATAATAGAAACAGATGGTGACAGTTTTGAAGAAATGCGCTCATTAGAACAAAATCTATCCTTTAATGCCACAACAAAAGAGTTTGAACGTCGCAATACCAAATTTGAAGCACAACAGATGCAGACATTGAAAATCATTGATGCCAATGGCATATACACAAATCTTGGGTTGTTGTTGTCAGACCAATGTTTTCATACAATTAAGGTAGCCTTTTTTCAGGGAGTTGACCAGAGTGTATTTAAGGATCGTCATGAATTCACCGGCTCACTGATGCAGCAATTAAATGATGTCTACGATTATATTGACATGCATAATCAAACAAAAGCGAGCTTTGAAAAACTGCTTCGCATTGACATAAGAGATTATCCAGAAGTAGCTGTACGAGAAGCGCTACTAAATTTGCTGGTACATCGAGACTACGCTTATAGTGCCAGTGCTCTAATAAGTATATATTCTGACAGAATAGAATTTGTCTCTGTTGGAGGTCTGCTCCCAGGTATTGATATGAACGACATTTTACTGGGTGTTTCAGTGTGTAGAAATCAAAATCTCGCAAATGTATTCTATCGTTTGCAGCTGATAGAAGCATATGGAACCGGTATTCGCAAAATCATGAAGGCTTACGAGAATAGCGAAAGCAGACCTATCATCGAGAGTACTTCTAATGCATTTAAAATAGTTTTGCCAAATATCAATGTCAAGAGTACATCTCTTCCTGCTGTCGATGGCAAAAATGTCAGACTCAGTGAGACAGAAAACAAGGTGAGAATATATGTAAATGTCAATGGTTCTATTACCCGTTTAGAGGTTGAAAAGTTGTTAGATATAAGTCCTTCAACTGCTAATCGGCTATTAAAGCAAATGACAGAGAAAAATCTTCTCCTTAAATCTGGACATGGGATCGCTACAAAATATGTCTTGCCTGATTAACATTTTGCTTATTCAGCAAGACACATAACACAAACCCATAAACTACATTCTGTTGACACAGCCGGGTTCGAGCTTGCATACTCGTCCGTTCTCAGTCATGAGCTCTGCTATGCTATAGCAGAACATCCGCCAGGGTATGCTTGAGCCAATTAAGATTTATGAAGATGGAAGATGCAGTTGCGGTCATCCCGGTCGCTCCCAGTGACGAATGGCACTGGGATCAATCAGATATAAACATCGCGAATGGTATTAATGCCTTGTACTTCCGTTTTGAGGGTTATGGAAGTATCAGCCTCAAGTCTTTTATATTGAGTTAATTAATATCAGACCTTGGAAGACAGGCGATAGCAGGTGTTTTTGCCAGCCTGTATTGTGTAAACGATGTTTTTGTCAATTAATCCGCGGAGCAGCTGCCAGGTTCTCGTTTTCCCGAGACCTGACAGTTCTTCGCATTTTTTACGGGTTACCTGATTATTCTGCTGCAACAGTTCAATTATCTGGCGCTCCTGATTTGAGAGTTGGCTGTTATTACTCATATTTGCAGGATGCAAGTGTGCGTTACGTCCACGATTGAGTAGAGGTAATTCTTCTTCGTACAGGAGACTCCCTGGATCATTACTGATGTTGTTATCTTCACGGCAAACGTAAGCGTCAAACTTCATCGAGTAGACTGCGTCAGATAGTGGTAATTTACCTCCTGTATTTTCGTGGAAATAATCAGGCAGCTGTATTCTCGGTAATACAACTGTCAGGCTATTTTGATTTATCAAAAACTCAGGCTGCACTGGTCGACCTGAATAGCTGGCTCTAATTCTGCGGATGCCTGTAGCCAGCTTCTCAATCAGGCCAAGGCGCATGAAGATATCTGCCAGAACACGATTACGTGGCAGCGAAATTCTACCTGCCAAATATTCATCAGGTGAAATGCCTGGTGGTAGTGAACCAGGAGAAGTTATATAGAGCTTATCGTGTGTTAATTCTAATTTGATCTGCCCCGGATGCATATAATCTCTATGAATAAGCGCGTTGGCAACTGCTTCTCTATAAGCTGTCTCAGGTATTTCATCTATCGTTTCCCTTACTGTATGAGCTATATGCTCCGCGATTCTCAAGTTACGATCACGAAAAAATAGGCACTGTTCATATTGTGTGAGCAATGATTTATGCCTGATTATTCTGCGGTCACGTATATTCAATCCATCTTCAGTTGTGACCAATAAAATAAGATCTGAATTAGAAGTTGGATTACTGTCAGATAGAAGTGCTGCCGCTGCTGTATAGCGTTCACCACGGATTAATTCAAGAGAACGCATCAGATCAGGAGTTATATGTTCTATACCGAGGCTGCCTTTAAGATAAGATGATAGAACAGTAAAACTCAAATTCTGCTCTGAAGTTTCCAATTCATCCGCCCCCTTAACTTTGTTTTCTACAGAGCATACTGTGAACGAATATAATACGTTCACAGTATGCTCTGCGCAGTCCTGTCGCGTCAAGTATTATCGTTCGACAAAATGTTGGGTTGGAAGTGAAGTTTGACCGTTTATGAAATGGTATCAACTGATTTTGCAG
>JAQVJP010000066.1:0-11157 GCA_028695145.1 Eubacteriales bacterium | reverse complement strand
GAACGAATATAATACGTTCACAGTATGCTCTGCGCAGTCCTGTCGCGTCAAGTATTATCGTTCGACAAAATGTTGGGTTGGAAGTGAAGTTTGACCGTTTATGAAATGGTATCAACTGATTTTGCAGTTAAACTGTTCCTCAGTCGATTATTATGCTACGATTTTTCCATAAATTGTGATTGTAAGATGGAGGCAGTATGACGAATAACAGTGGTGCTTTTGGCAGTGTTTTGGCAGGGAGATGGCAGGGGTTCAAAATCAGGCATCCGACACTGTCGCAGTTTATAGTGTTTTTTGTCTTATCAAATGGAGTAACAATTCTCCAACTGTTGTTGATGCCGATTCTGCGCAATGTGCTGGCTGAGACTTCGCTTGTTGAAACTGCTTTCCAAGTATTTCCTGTTGGCAGTAATCCTGATGGCTCACGTTATTTCATCTTTAATTATGCCGCAGGTCCGATTCAATCAGATGGCACCGGCGGCGGTCTTGCCTATTTCCTATCGGTGCAGATAACACTGGGTATCGCGCAAATCATTAATTTCTTCGCTCAACGCAATATTACTTTTAAGTCAAATACATCTATCGGCCGGGCGGCATTCTGGTATATATTGGCATACATTGTAATCACTCTGGCGGCCGGTGCGCTGCAAGGTTTATACAAGGCTCCGGTTTATGATTTCTTGATGGGGGCTCTAAGTTCGCGCGGAGAGTTCCTGGCTGATATAATAACTATGATGATTAACGCGGCTATATCATTCTGGGTTTTCTTCCCGATATTCAGACTTATTTTCCGAAGAAAACCTGAAGCAGAAAAAGAGGTATAGAGTAAAACAACACACTATATGTGGAATTTGGTAAGTCGTGGCAGATAGCAGGGAGGTACGTTACAGTTGCCTGTAAGAATTGCCGTAGTTGAAGATGATAAGCAGATGCGAAGCATGCTGAATTCTTATATTGATCGGTACGCAGCTGAGAATGATGAGTTGCTTGCTGTCGATTTATTCACCGATGGTGAAGAAATCATCAACGACTACCGACCGGTGTATGGCATAATTTTTCTCGATATCCAGATGCACCATCTTGATGGCATGGAAACGGCTCATCTTATCCGCGAAGTTGACCAGGATGTTATTATCATATTTATTACCAATATGGCAAATTACGCTATAAAAGGCTACGCGGTCGACGCGCTTGACTTCGTACTGAAGCCTGTCTCCTATTTCGCTTTTTCGCAACAGCTGAAGAAGGCCTTGTCAAGATTATCCCGCCGTGCCAGTCATTATATTACCGTGCCCGTCGAGAATGGCCTGGCAAAAGTTGAAACAGACCGTATTCTCTATCTTGAGAGCTTCGGTCATAAAATTGTGCTCTATACCGACGGCGAGGAATATAGCTTCAATGACTCAATGAAAAATATGGAGAAAACGCTCGGTGATCACGGTTTCTATCGCAGCAATAATTGTTATCTAATAAATCTCGCGCATGTCAGAGGTGTGCAGGGCAATATAGCGGTAGTAGCCGGCAGACAGCTGACTATTAGTAGAGCACGCAAAAAAGGTCTTATGCAGGCCTTAAGTAATTTTATCGGAGCGAACAGCTAATGCCGCTTGAGATGATTCCGGACATTCCGCGCATATACACAGCGCTTGCTGAATGGAGTGCATGCCTGATTTATATTCTGCCGCTGCGCAAACGTTTCTCAGGAGCTGTTACCGCTGTCCTTCTGGTGATATTCCTGTTTATTCAATCAGTAGTACAGATAGTTGCCGGAATGTTACCACTAAATTTTTGGCTTCCCGGTATGGCTGTAGCTGTAGCTGTTATGTATTTTTGCATCATAAGCTGTGCCGAAATCTCTCACAGTGATGCTGTCTATTGTAGTGCCCGTGCCTTTATAGCTGCTGAGTTCACCGCTTCTCTGCAATGGCAGATTCAGTACTATTTTGATGCAAATGTCCTGAAAAATACCGGAGTGATTTCTGATAATACCATTTACACTGCTATAGCGCTGCTCGCTGTTTACCTGCCGGTGATGCTCCTCATTTTCTGGCTTGAAGCCAGACGGTTGCCGCAAAACAGACGACTCGATATTGAGCGGCGTGAAGCGTTAAGTGCAGCACTGATCGCTCTTGCGATCTTCATGGTTAATAATATACATTTCGCTTTTCCCAAGTCCGCGATAGGTAGTATGGCCGGTTCCGGCATACTCTATATCCGTACACTTGTTAATTTCAGCGGACTGGTAATACTGCATGTGCAATCTGAGCAACGACGGGAAATTCAGCTGCGCCGCGAGCTCGAATCGATGGATAACGTCCTCAAACGACAATACGAACAGTATCAACAGTACAGAGAGAGCTCAGAGCTGATCAGTCGTCAACATCATGATCTCAAACATCAGATAGCTGTAATCCGTTCGGAAGAAAACTACGAGAGACGCGATAGCTACCTCGAAGAAATGGAACGTGCGATAAGTGTATTTGAATCACAAAATAAGACAGGAAATTCAGTTTTAGACACTGTTTTAACCGGCAAAAGCCTGCAATGCGGCGAGTATAATATTAATTTTACCTGTGTGGCTGACGGTACATTGCTTGACTTCATGGAAGCGCTCGATATCTGCTCTATCTTCGGTAATGCTCTCGACAACGCGATCGAAAGTGCAAAAGAACTCGCGGACTCCGAAAAAAGACTAATTCGATTGGCCGTTTTCTCACAGAATGATTTCCTTATGCTCCGTATCGAAAACTATTACGAAGGTAATCTGCAATTCGAAGATGACTTACCGCTCACCACAAAAAAAGACAAGCAAATGCACGGATATGGCTTGAAGAGCATCCGTTCAGCAGCAGAAAAATATGGTGGCACTATGAGTATAAAAACCGATGACAACTGGTTTACCATCAATGTTCTGATACCTATGGGTCATTAAGTGCTTGTAAAATGCAGATTATGCAGTGAAATCTGCAGGCTGTGCAATTTTGCCCTGCGTTGTTTTCCTATTTGCTATCCTCTGTAACATCAATGATCAGTTTGCTGATCGATTTAATAATCGATTAGTAGACCAATTTACAGATGGAGTGGCTAATGGATTACACAGCGTTTATAAGTGAGTTAACACTTGAGGAGAAGGCTTCGCTTCTGTCAGGAGCGGATTTTTGGAAGTCAAGGTCTGTTGCTCGTCTGAATATTCCGGCGATCAGTTTTGCTGATGGGCCGAGTGGTATTCGCAGACAGGCTGAGGATGCTGATCATCTCGGTCTTAATCCGGGTTTGCCTGCGACTTGTTTTCCGGCATCATCTACGTTGGCTAACAGCTGGGATGACGGGCTGGTTGAACGGGTTGGTCAGGCGATTGGTGAAGAGGCTGTGGCCCTTGAGGCTGATGTTGTACTGGGGCCTGGTCTTAACATAAAACGCAATCCGCTCTGCGGCAGAAATTTTGAGTACTATAGTGAAGATCCTCTGCTTGCCGGTAAGCTTGCCGCTTCCTGTGTCCGAGGAATCCAAAGCTCCGGTGCCGCTGCTTGTCCGAAGCATTTCGCGGCTAACAGTCAGGAACTCAGACGGATGTCTGTTGATTCAATTGTTGATCACCGCGCGCTGCGAGAAATATATCTGACAGGTTTTGAAATAGCTGTGCTTGAGGGTAAACCTCTGGCGATTATGAGTGCTTACAACAAAATCAATGGAGTATACGCTAATGAGAATGAGTTTTTACTCAAGCGGGTTCTGCGTGATGAATGGGGTCACGACGGTATTGTTGTCACCGATTGGGGCGGTAGCAACAGTCATGTTGATGGTGTAATCGCCGGCAGCAATATGGAGATGCCTTCTGCTGGTTTTAATAGCCCTCGTGAGCTGGTCGAAGCAGTAAGAAGCGGACAGCTTGATGAAGCCCATATCGATGACAGAGTGACAGAATACCTGAGCGTCGTTAGCCGCATATCAACAGTCGGTGACAGACCTGCCATCGATTTCTCGTCTCATCACAAGCTTGCCAGAGAGGCCGCGGCTGATTCAATTGTGCTACTGAAAAATGATGATAATATTCTGCCGCTGCGAGCAGGTACGAAAACAGCGATTATAGGGTCTTTTGCCAGGGTTCCGAGATATCAAGGTGCCGGTTCAAGTCAGGTTAATAGTGTGCAGATTGATTCAACACTTGAGCTGATCGATGGATATGACTTGCAGATGATTGGTTTTGCAGAGGGCTTCAATCGTCGTGGTCTGCGCGATGATGAAGCAGCGTCAGCGGCAGTTAAGCTGGCCGCTGAGGCGGATATTGTGCTTCTGTATTTAGGTCTTGATGAACTTGCGGAGAGTGAGGGCGTAGATCGTGAGCATATGCGCTTGCGTGATAATCAGATCGGCCTGCTCGAGGCGGTCAGCCGCGTTAATCCGCGGGTTGTGGTTGTGCTCAGCTGCGGCGCGCCGATTGAGATGCCATGGCTTAGTAATTGCCAGGCGCTCGTTCATGGCTATCTTGGCGGACAGGCCGGCGCCGGGGCGATGCTCGATGTTTTGACCGGGCGTGTCTGCCCGAGCGGCAAGCTTGCCGAGTCATACCCGATCAGTTATCAGGATGTACCAAGTGCGGATCTTTTCCCGGCGTCAGGCTATACTGCCGAATATAGAGAGAGTATTTATGTCGGTTACAGATATTATGACAGCGCCGATAAACAGGTGCTTTTCCCATTTGGTTTCGGATTATCCTACACCAAGTTTGTTTATTCGGATATCAGAGCTGATGAAGCGCAAGTATCATTTACTCTAACCAACACAGGTTCTGTGGCTGGCGCGGAAATCGCCCAGATCTACATTGCTAAGCCGGATAGCAGCGTTTTCAGACCGGCAAAAGAACTGAAGTCTTATATAAAAGCCAGTCTTGAACCAGGTGAAAGCCGTCGTCTGTCAGTGCGATTTGATCAGTTCGCTTTTCGCTTCTTCGAATACAGGGATGGATGTTTCCGCGTGGAAGAGGGCAGATATACAATCTTGATAGGTGCTTCGAGCCGTGATATCAGGCTTATACAGGATATAGAGGTCGCCGGCGAGCTGGTCGAGGAAGATGCGTCGCGACAGAGACTGCCATCGTATTATTCGGCAGATGTCAGGCATGTTTTAAGAGAAGAGTTCAGCCGCTTATATGGACAGACGCTGCCAGTTTCGGAATGGGATCGAACACAGCCACTTGGATATAATGACACAGTAGCTCAGCTGTTTTATGCCAGAAGCCGACTGGCCAGACTTGTACTGAAAATCATCATAAAACTGAAGAAGAGAGCAGACGATAAGGGTGAACCGGATCTAAACATGCTATTTATCATAAATATACCGTTTCGTGGCATCGCGAAAATGCTTGGAGGAGTATTTGATCCGCCGATGGTAGAAGCGCTTCTGCGCATTGTAAATGGGCACTGTTTCCGTGGGCTGGGCGCGCTGATAGCCGCTACAGTGAAGAAAATCAGGAACAATCGGCGATTTGCCGGTAAAATAAGAACTACGAGGAGGGCATTATGAGTAATAAGGAGAATCGAGTAAAAAAGCACAGGAAGGGTAAGGCAGGTAAAATCATTCGCACGGTGATTTCTGCCATTCTGGCCGTTGTTATCGTTGTAGCTATGGTTGCTGCCAATACAATTTTGCCGGCAAACGCGAGAATGGTAAATAGCTTGCTTGGTTATAAACAGAGTGTTGATAACTCGGAGGTTGATGCCTACGGTGTCAATCTAAATTATAATGAAGCCAACTTCAGTGAGGATGAGATTGCTGAGGCTGAAAAAGATCTTGATCTGAGAATGAGTGGTGAAGGCATTGTTCTTCTGCAAAATGATGATGCTGTTCTCCCGTACGATGAATCAACAACTTTCAGCTTCTTTGGCGCAAACAGCGACTCTTTTGCTGCAGGTGCCGGTATGCTTTCTATGCTTAGCGGCGGCAGACCTGATGAAGTTAAGTCACTTAAACAGGGTTTTGAGGCCGCCGGATTTGGTGTCAATAATGAGTTATGGAAATTCTATACTGAAGGCGCCGGCAAAGAATATGGCCTTGGCGCCGGTTCGATCAGTTTCGGCGACGCTGAGGATTTCTCGATAAATGAATGCCCGTTGTCTAAACTGACTGAAAATGAAGCGCTTGTTAACAGCTTCGAAGGCACTATCCCTGTTTTCATCCTGCGTCGTGTAGCCGGTGAAGGTCGTGATATGCCAAGGTCGATGTATAATCATACAACTATCGCGGAAGACCAGGTTAAGAGCTACCTCGAACCTGACTCTGTAGAGATGGAGATTTTGCGATATTTGAATGACAATTTTGACGAAGTAGCTCTGCTGGTTAACTCCAACGCCGCTCTTGAACTGGATTGGGTGGCAGACTTCCCGAATATAAAATCAATTGTCTATACTCCTGCGCTCGGAATATACGGCCTGCAGGCTCTCGCTGAGATTTACGCTGGAAAAATAAACCCGTCCGGACGCACGGTCGATACTTTTGCCGCTAACGCTTTGGCTTCTCCGGCCGCGCAGAACTTTGGCAGTTTCCAGTATTACACAGAAGAAGGGCAGCCGACGAAATATAACTATATTTCTTATAAGGAAGGCATTTATGTCGGCTACAAATATTATGAAACACGTTATGAGGATGTTATTCTCAACCAAGGCAATGCCGGTGAATATGATTATGCTTCCGAAGTAGTCTATCCTTTTGGATATGGCTTGTCCTACACCAGCTTCGATTGGTCTAATTATAATATTAGCTGGGATGGTACAGAGTGCACCGCATCTCTTACAGTTACCAACACCGGTGATGAAGCCGGTAAAGAAGTTGTCCAGGTATATATTCAGAGCCCTTACACAGAATATGATAAGCAGAATCTGATCGAGAAACCGTCCGTACAACTGACTGGCTATGCGAAAACAAAAGAACTCGCACCGGGTGAGAGTGAAGACGTAACTATCACCTTCGACCAGGAACAGCTGAAGTCATACGATTTCACAGGCGCAGGGACATATATTCTTGAACCGGGCACATACTATATCGCTGCTGCTTCCAATGCTCATGCAGCAATCAACAATATAATCACGGCAAAAGATCCTTCCCTGGCAGATAGAATGACATCTTCAGGTGATGAAGCCCTGGTCACTGTGTATGAGCCTGTATTAGACGATATCGATGCTGCTACATATTCAGTGGATTCTCTAACCGGAACAGAAATTGTTAATCAGTTCGCCGAGGCGCAGGGTGATCTGCAATATTTGAGTAGACAAGACTGGACAGGGACTTATCCCGATGTTGATGGACAAGTTAGCGATGTTATAAGTACCTGGGGTAATCAGATAAATGGAACTGATGAACAAGGTAATCCTGCCTCATATCTATATTACAAAACAGCTAATGCTGACTTAATCAGCAAGCTTGACTCCTTTGATTCGTTAAGTCCCGTTGACAGAAGCGAGGTCAGCTCGAATATAGTTTTCGGTGCTGACAACGATCTGGCTCTGATTGAGATGCGTGGTCTTGATTTCAATGATCCTCTGTGGGACAAGCTGCTTGACCAGTTAACACTTGATGATTATCAGCAGATGATAACTCAAGCCGGTTATGGAACTCCTGCGCTCGAATCGGTCCAGAAACCCTTTTCTGTTGATGCTGATACAGCCTCCGGTTTGATCTATGGAGGCACAGGCATGTTCTTCCCGAGCATGATGGTACTGGCACAAACCTGGAATACTGATCTTGCTCTTGAATATGGTGAAATGATCGGCAGCGAAGCGCTAATTGGCGGCGCTGACGGCTGGTACGCGCCATCCATGAATATTCATCGTACACCTTTTAGCGGTCGAAATGGCGAATACTACTCTGAAGACGGGTTTCTCTCGGGCAGTATAGCATCTGCTTCTGTTTATGGTGCTGCGTCAAAAGGCATGTATACCTACGTCAAACATTTCGCGGTTAATGATCAAGAGAATCATCGCGGTGACCGCGACGGACAATTTGGTCTGACAACCTGGGCTAATGAACAGTCAATTCGTGAAATATACCTCAAGCCTTTTGAGATGTGTGCAAAAGCAGGAAATGTCGAGCTTAATTATGTGCAGAAATCTGAAGAAGGAGTTTACGAAAATGCTAATCGTGAAATACCAGCACTACAAGGTGTTATGACAGCTTTTAACAGAATCGGCTATACTTGGACCGGTGGCTCCTACCCGCTGATAACAGGTGTTCTCAGAAATGAATGGGGTTTCAACGGATGCCTATCAGATGATCGAGGCCGGTGCCGATGGCAAACTCACATTCCTGCCTGAGAGCGCAAGATATGAGTTTGGCGGTACGGATGAGGCAGAATACTATTATGGCAGGCAGGCAATGCACCGGATGCTTTACACAATCGCTAACTCAAAAGCTATGAATCAGGCAATGCCGGGCAGTAAATTTGTCGAAGGACTTCAGATTGTTTCGATTGTCAGAATCGCGATAAACTCAGTCGGCAGCCTGCTGCTGATTCTGATGGGCTTCCTTACATGGCGTCGTTTTCGTCGCGGTAAGGATGCTGTGATGACAGAAGTGACCGAAAATGTTAATCTAAATGTGTAAGAAATAACATATTTAGGGAGGCGTTCTATGGAAGACAACGATACCCGCCGTTATTCCAGATATCTGATCGGGCCTGCGCTCTTCGAGACTTATATTCTTGTGCTGAAAATTGTACTGCTTGCTACCGGTATTGGTCTGCTGATCGCGACAAGTATTCAATTGGCTGGCTTTGGTGGCGAGTCATTCATTGATACCGGTTCGACAGTGCAGGTGATCGCACAGGCGGTAGCCAGAATATTTGGGAATATCTGGACGGGCATGTTGTCGGCCTTCGCCATGGTCACTATTATCTTCGCCTTGGTAGAGCATTTCACTTCGGATGCTGATCTGGAAAAAATGCGTTCTGAGATGTTGATGGTAAATGAAGCTTTGGCCCCGGGTAAGTCGCAGGATTTACCGCTTGATAAACTGCGAATTAAACGGAGCGATCCGATTGTAAACTTGATTTTCTCGCTGATATTTCTGATTATTATCAATACTATGCCAGATATTTTTGGCCTGTATCGTCAGGGAAACTCAGGTATGCAGATAACGGGGTTTCTCGGCGAAGGTTTTAAGGATCATCTGCTCTGGATCAATATCGCCCTAATATTTGGTATGTCGCTTGAGGTTGTCAAGTTGGCGCGCGGTCGTTGGACCTGGTTCCAGATCGGCGCCGGATTGGTGCAGAACGCTGTTTCTTTTGTTGTGACGCTGCGAGTGGTTCGTGATGCCGGCTTCATTAATCCGCGTTTTGTTACTGAGGTGAATAGATTACTCACAGACGGCGGTGCCTCAAGCATACCAAGCTGGTCTGGCAAGTTAATAACCGCGCTGACCGTCATTGTGATCCTTGGTTTTGTCATAGATACACTGACTATAGCTTCAAAAAGCAGATTTCTTCTCAAGAAATAGCGATGTTTTGAAATATAGATAGATATTTTCTTGTTGTATTTCAATAAGTTGGTATATGTTGAAATATAATGGTATAATATGCGTGTGTATTTCAATTTGTAGCTAAGGAGCGGAAGTAAAAGTGAATAGAGCTGGTGATTACGTAGATAACTTGACTGGAGAATCCTTATATAGGTCTTTTCGACCTGCACCACTTCCACCAGAACCAGCACTTGAAATAGAAAACAGGACATTGAATTTGTTGATAGAGGCAAATCGCAACTTGGCTGAACTAAAAACAGCTTCACGATTGATTGTTAATACCGATTTGTTTGTATCAATGTATGTTCGCAAAGAGGCTCTTATATCATCGCAAATTGAAGGAACACAATGTACACTTGAAGACGTACTTGATCCGGGAATTGATACAAATACAAACATTGATGTAGCTGACGTAATAAATTATGTAAATGCAACTCAAAAGGCTATGGATCTGAAGCAAGAACTACCATTATGTAATCGTCTTATTAAAGAGGTTCATGCCGTATTAATGAACGGAGTTCGTGGTAAGGACAAGAATCCAGGTGAGTTTCGGCGTTCTCAAAACTGGATTGGTTCATCAAATAGCAGCATCAAAGATGCTCGTTTTGTACCTCCAAATGTTCAAGACATGATTGAGTCGATGTCTGCATTAGAGAAGTACATCAATGATAACATTGAATACGATCCGCTCATTAGAACTGCACTAATACATTATCAATTCGAAACCATTCATCCGTTCTTAGATGGAAACGGTCGAATTGGAAGATTGTTGATTCTGCTTTATTTAATAGATCAGAAGCTTCTGAGCAAACCTGTCATTTACATTTCGTACTTCTTGAAAAAAAATCAAGTTGAATATTATGACAGAATTAGCGAAGTTCGAAGGCAAGGAAATTATGAGCAGTGGATACACTTTTTTCTGGAGGCTGTTAACGCAGCTGCGATTGATTCAATTAAAACAATTGAATCAATGCAAGAACTTCATAATCAAAATACAATAAGATTACCATCAACCAACCGTAGAAGTAATAACATACGCGTAGTATTCAATTACCTTGAGCAGCATCCAATAATTGATATAGGCAAAACGGCAAAAGAACTCAATCTAAGTTACAATACAGTTTCTTCAGTAGTTAAAAAACTGACTCAGCTAAAAATATTGACAGAAACAACTAACGCATCCAGAAATCGTATATTTGTGTACGAAGATTACTTAAGTCTACTAAGAGAAGGTACCTAAATAAATCAACCATTTCAACCTATATGTTTTGTCATAGATGCACTGACTATTGCTTCAAAAAGCAGATTTCTTCTCAAGAAATAGCGATGTTTTGCCTATAGTTTCTTGGTGTCATTGATGTTTCCATTTTGAAGCTGTGGGTAAAATGATCGGCGCTGTTATAACCTGTATGTGAAGCTATATCACCGATGCTAAGCTGCGTATAACGGAGCAGTTGTTTTGCTTCATCAATTTTCATTCTCTTTACTATTTGATTGAAATTCTCGCCCGTCGTCTTTGTTGCTTAGGCCGAAATATAGCGTCATAGAGCTACCGGCCTTGCCTGTCCAAAAACAGCCGAATATAATGACAACAGGAAACTGTTGAAAGGAAAAAAGAAGACCCCGGGTTTACTAGCTCCAAAGCAA
>JAQVJP010000195.1 GCA_028695145.1 Eubacteriales bacterium | reverse complement strand
TCAGCTGCAAGGATCTGTTTCGTTGCAGATTGATAAAGCAGATCAGGCTGTCTACGCATTGCTTGCTAAGACTGAATTGATTCTGGAGTTTCCAGAACATGAAGAAACTGAAGAGAATATCCGCGAGCTAACAAATCAGATTTCTGATGTTCGTGCTGCTCTTGAGCTACTTACAGATAGCTATCGACAGGGAAGAATTCTGAGTGAGGGTCTGAATGTCGTGATTGCCGGCAGACCAAATGCCGGAAAATCTTCACTGCTTAATCAGCTTGCTGGTTATGATCGTGCTATTGTTACAGAAATACCTGGTACTACGCGTGATACTGTGCGAGAAACGATAGATCTGGGTGGGATACCTGTTCATATCACTGACACAGCAGGGATTCGTGACTCTGAAGATCCGGTTGAGAAAATTGGTGTAATGCGTGCCAGATCAGCTGCCAGCCAGGCAGATCTTGTAGTTTGGCTTGTTTCTCCGCCTATGGATGAAGAAGAAGTTAGACAAGAAATTATTGAAATAGGACAGCTCAAGTCTACCGGAGTTCCTTTGATTCTAATTTGCGGCAAAGAAGATCTGCCGACAAGTGAATCTGTGAGAGGACAATTACAACAGGCTTTTGCCGGTGACAATATTATATCTTTTTCAGCTGTCAGTGGAGAGGGCTTAGCTCAGATCCGTCAGGGGATAATTCATGTTTATGAGAGCAGTGGCTCTTTTGGTAGTGAATCAGTAATTCTGACCAATCGACGTCATCTTGAAGCTGCACGTTCTGCGGTTTCGAATCTTGATCAGGCCATGAAAGCGCTTCAGGATGGATTGACTCTTGATTTGACTGCTATGCTTCTGCGGTCGGCTGCCGAATCTCTGGCCGAGATTACCGGACAATCGGTATCTGAAGAAATTGTACAGGCTGTTTTCTCAAGATTCTGTGTCGGCAAGTAGTCTTAATTGACTTGAAGAAATATGGAGATGTAGATTGAATGAACATTGAACAAGCATTACAACTTGATGGAGCCTGGGTAACGCCCGCTTGTGATATCGCTGTCATCGGTGCCGGACATGCCGGTTGTGAAGCTGCTCTTGCAGCCGCACGGCTTGGTTTGAAAACTGTTCTGTATACCATGACGCTTGACAGCCTGGCTAATATGCCATGCAACCCCAATATAGGCGGTACGGCAAAAGGCCAGCTTGTGCGTGAGATCGATGCTCTTGGTGGTGAAATGGGCAGATCAGCTGATAAAACGATGCTGCAATACAGAATGCTAAATGCATCTCGCGGACCGGCGGTTTTGTCTCCGCGTGCCCAAATTGATCGACGTGCCTATTCTGAAACTATGAAGCAGGTTATCGAGAGAGAAGATAATCTTGAACTGATTCAAGCTGAGATTATAAGTGTATTATCTGAGCCAATTGCTGATTCTAATTCAGCGCATCGTGTTACGGGCGTTTTGACCAGAAGCAATGCCATAAAACCGTGTCGTGCTGCTATAGTTGCTACAGGAACCTATCTTGACAGCAGAATCATCATAGGTGAATGTCAGTATGAGGGTGGACCCGATGGCTTGTTTCCGGCTCGAGGTTTAACAGATTCTTTGCGTGATCTTGGACTTCCTATAGTTCGTTTCAAGACAGGAACCCCTGTAAGAATTAACAGTCGTACAGTTAATTATGAGGCAATGGAACGTCAGCCGGGCGATGATAAGATAACAGCGTTTTCTTTTGAAAACGAAAATGAGCCGTTACTTGATCCAGACGATCAACTATCCTGCTGGCTTACCTGGACTAATGACCAAACAAGACACGCTATAATGTCAAATCTCAATCGCTCTCCGCTGTTTAGCGGTGTTATCGAGGGTGTAGGCCCGCGCTACTGTCCCTCGATCGAAGATAAATATGTCAAATTTCCAGATAAACAGCGGCATCAAATATTTGTCGAACCGACTGGACGGAATAGCTGTGAGCTCTATGTTCAGGGATTATCGAGCAGTATGCCCGAAGAAATTCAATTGGAAATGCTTCATTCTGTTGCCGGTTTGGAACATGCTCAGATTATGCGTAGTGCTTATGCTATTGAGTATGACTGTATAGACCCTACATGTTTACATCTATCTCTTGAAACTCATAGTGTCAGCGGTTTATTTATGGCCGGACAGATTAACGGCTCTTCAGGTTATGAGGAAGCTGCCGCACAAGGTTTGATAGCGGGCATCAACGCGGCTCGTTCTATACTCGGGCTGCCGCCTGTAGTAATTGATAGATCTCAAGCTTATATCGGTGTTCTTATAGATGATCTTGTGACAAAAGGCACTCAGGAGCCTTATCGCATGATGACTTCACGTGCCGAGTATCGTTTACTGCTGCGACAGGATAATGCGGACGCACGTTTAACCTCTTTGGGCTATGAGATTGGTTTAATCAGTGAAGAACGCTGGCTTAGTTATCTGCTCAAGCAGAAGCAGATCGAGCAGGAAATAGAGCGTCTCAATGAAACTCGCGTTCGTCCCTGTGATGAAGTTGCTGAGGTCATGGCTGTTACAAACAGCACTATGATTAAGAGCGGTGTGTCTTTGGCTGAATTGCTGCGCAGGCCGGAAATATCCTACGAGCAACTCGCGCCGATTGACGCGCAGCGACCGTCGCTGCCTCATCCGGTTACCTATGCTGTCGAGGTCTCAATTAAATATGAAGGTTATATAAAACTTGAAGCAGCACGAATTGAGAAGTTTCAGCGAATGGAACAGAAACTTCTTCCTGCGAATATAGATTATAAATTGGTAAAAGGACTACGCATCGAAGC
The DNA here is from genome assembly GCA_028695145.1 of Eubacteriales bacterium. Taxonomy (GTDB): domain Bacteria; phylum Bacillota; class Clostridia; order Saccharofermentanales; family UBA5734; genus JAAYFZ01. The sequence goes on along the minus strand of JAQVJP010000195.1, from coordinate 443 downwards.
CGGTCAGAAGCTTGAGAAGATTCGTCCCGCTTCGATTGGACAGGCCAGCCGTATATCCGGTGTGTCCCCTGCGGATATATCTGTTTTGCTGGTTTATATGGAGAGCTTGAAGAAACAACGTGCGCATTCGGGGACTGTCGAGGTCGATGAATCATGAGTGTTTCAATTAACGATTATAAAACTACATTGACTGCTGCGATGAAATTGGCTGATCTGAAATACGATGAAACGATTATGAGCCGACTTCTTGATTATACTGAGCGCCTTCTTACATGGAACGAAGTTATGAATCTAACTGCTCTGACATCGCCGGAAGATGTTGCCATCAGACATTTTCTGGACAGTTGGATGCTGCTGCCAATACTTGATGAGATGTTCAAAAAAACCGCCGGTCAGTCTAAATCCGTTTCGTTGATAGATGTAGGTACAGGCGCTGGGTTCCC
>JAQVJP010000194.1 GCA_028695145.1 Eubacteriales bacterium | reverse complement strand
TCAAGTTCTACTTTCCATTTCATAGGAATGGAAATATTTATTTGTACATTATTTGATTTTGGTCGTGCCATTAAAATTCACCTCTTTTTTGTAAGTTATGTAATCCAATATCTCTTAATTGCTTTGTTAAAACCTTCATTTATATCAGACCATTTAAACTTTTTCTGCTCGCTGGCAAACCCGCAAATGCTACACACTAACTTATTCATAGCAATTATCTCTTTATACGTATATAATATATCTGCTCTATGTTAAAATAACTTTTCAAAATATGTTATGCCTTGTGTATTTAAAATTTTCATTTTGTAAGATCTCCATTAAGTGTTTCAATTTCAGCTTTTTTTCTTGCCCGCATCGGTGTTAATGATCGTGGTATATTCCGTATTGGTTCTATAATTATCATCCTCGCCGCTAATTTCTTCTTTTCCCGCGTCTGGCTGTGTGTATAACAAGCAGCAGCAAAAGCAGAGAACCGATAGGGGCGAGAATGTGGTAAATAATTGCCACTTCGCCCATCTCGCTAAATTCGCACAGCATGGCGGGCTTATTCACATAAGGTAAAAAGCTAAGGTAGCGGATGCGCTCGGAGCGCGTTTCGCCCTCGGTAAGGCTCGGCCATGCCTCGTCACTGCTATATATCACATAGCCCCGGTATTCCTTGCCGTTTACCAGAAACCAATAGCCCTTGGAAACAGTGCGGGAGCGATTTTGCCCCGCGTCGGTATCATCCAGCCGGCTGTCATAGCTGTCCACCGTACCCATGACAGAATCGCCCCATATTGCCAGCGCCAACGTAGATAGGCTCAAATACATGGCAAACAACAACACGGCGCATATAAGGATAAGAATGGGCAGGGGGATGTTTTTGCTCGTTTTCTTCTTTGCCATGAACTCGCCTCCTTATACCTATTTCACGACCCACTCGTATTCATAAGCAGTCTCTACGGAATTGTTTCCGCCGCCCATACCGATAACAATATAGACTTTATCTCCATTGGCGGAGCCGCTCGGCATTTCTCCGCCTACCGTAGCACTTTCACCCCAGTAGCCTGTATTTGTATCATTCTTGCCTGTCATTATATAGCTCCTTGTAATTTTCTCGGTTATATCATATAAACTTGTATCATACCCGACAAATGGATCGTCATCGTTTACATATGAAATTCTCGCTCCCAGCGAAGCGCCGAGATGAAAGCAGATATTAGACGAGGTGGTCGCAGTGATTTTCAAATCAATTTCTACCTTTTCGCCTCCCATATAACTGTCTTTTGGAGTGCTTGATGTTCCAGTGTTGTTGACAAATTCACCGTGACAGTCGTCATGCGTGCTTGCTGTATACCAATGATTCCCGATAAACTTGCAGTTGTAAGTATAGCTGCCGTTTCCGCCGCTCCATGTTTCAACATAATTTTCATCTGACGCGCTTGTTTCATATTTATTCGTAAACGACCGAACTAACTTCCAATAACCTGTTCCTTCTTTTTGTTTTTCCAAGTACCCCATTTCTCTCATCCAATCATAAAACTTTGCTCTGTCCTTACCATATCCAATCCACATCTTGATTGCGTAAGCCAAGTTTTCTTCTCGGTTCTTTTCTCTGCCAAACTTTGACATATCTCCGCCAACGATATTCAATATGTTTCCTCTGATAGCCAATAATGAATGCAGCCTTCGATTTACTGTCATATCTTCCTTGAAGCCATTTTCCGTTCGAGTCAATAATCCCGCATCCTTGAAGGCTTTAACTAATATCTCGTACTCTGCTTGTTTTGCATCTATTTCACTGTCGATCTTTGCCCTTTCCTCAAATTTCTTTTTCAGATCGGATTCAACCTGTCTTTCGATCATGCGCTGTTCATCATCTGTCAATTTATCTTTCCCGCTGATTCTTTTATAATCGTCTTTTCTTTCTCTTACGATTTGGTGATAGTAACCTCCCATTTGATTGATCAAGGTTTCCCAATCGCCCGCATTGATTTTATATCCGTAGGTGCTTGCTTTTGCTAACCCATAAAATACTTTATATGCGCATTCCTCTTCATAATCCTTCCATGCCATGACGCCTTGTTCTACTGCTGCCGCACCCAAATCCACGAGGGACTTGACTGCGCCTATTCCGCCAAACCCTAAAATTGTAGCGCCAAGAGCGGTAAGTTCGCTTGCCGCCTTTCTATAATTTCCGTCATATAATGCGACTGAGACTTCGGCGGCATCTCCTACTGAATCCAAAGCGGTAGAAACTGCTTCCAAAACCAACGGGTTTTCTGCGCATACGTCAACAGTAGATTCCACTATCAGATCGGTAACTTTATATCCCAATTCGGCAGTTGTCGCTCCGTTTTCTGTCAGGAAAACTGCTATATCCATTGAGCTTGAGGTCCACACTCTTGAAATTATCTCGTTTCTCGCCTCTTGGTCATATATACTCAGTCCATTTAAGTAATCATCAACTACCGCTGTTAGTTTTTCCTTTAGCGCTTCATTTCTTGCCTTATTTGTCAAATCATCAATTGCCAGATCTCTGGCATATTCCCTGATTTGCTCATCGTCTGTCATCTTTTTCCCACTGTATGATGAAAAATGCCAGGTTTCAAAGGTGAGGTATCCTTGCGACAGTTCCTCCAAATCTGGAATGATTACCTCCCATTCCTCTCCCGTCCAGTAAGACATCACATACTGATCAAAGGTATTGTTGTCCGGCAAATTCTTTTCGTCTAATTTCAAGCTGATCCTTGCCGGTTCATCCAGTCTGACACTCTCTGTTCCCTCCACCTTAATCCCGATAGGCGTGGTAAGAAAAGCAGCTTTGCCATTTTTATAAGCCTCTGTGCTGTCGTCAACTTTATCCACAGTAATTTTCATATCTTGTTCAAAAGCGCCCGCGGGAATAGAAAGAGTCCATCCATCCTTCTTCAAATCCCCAATTACTCCACCTTTATCATCCACAATCGAAGTAGAACCAAAACCGCTTTTCCCACAACCGGACAGACCTGCTGTCAATGGGAGAAGCATAGCAACTACCAGTAGAATTGACATTATTCTTTTTTTCATTGTACACCGTTCCTTTCTACGAGCTTAATCGCCAGCTCAAATTCAGGACAAAATGCTTTTGATAATGTTCTAAGTATTCTTCATATTAAAATAAACACTCTATTACCAGTTTTTTCTTTAAGACTTTTTCCGGGCACATTTATCTTATATTTATATTATCCCAAAATATAGCATTAATGTACATGCTCACTTTCGGGCAAAATAAAACCACCCACTGATAAAATGC
>JAQVJP010000193.1 GCA_028695145.1 Eubacteriales bacterium | reverse complement strand
TTTTATGAAGAAAATTGGCTTTCGTTCCATCAGAGCAAGATTCCTGGGTATATTAATCCCGCTGACAGTGATTTCGTTGACTGTTTTGTTCCTGATAAGTTTTCAATCAACCAAGAGTCTGATCGATCAGGAGATCAGTGAAAAAATGAGTGAGCGGCTTAATCAGACAGTATTGGCTGTTGAAAAACAGCTCGGTGAACACAGCAGCGTTGCGAAGGGGTTGGCGAAGTTCGCTGCTGCTGCCGGAGCTGATTTGCCGGAAGCTGATTTCGCTCAGGTGCTTGAAAATTATATAAGCCTTAATGAGGATACTTTTGGCGCTGGCATCTGGTTTGAAAAGCGTGTATACAACAATCAGGAGTATTTCGGACCATATGTTTACCGTGATGGTGAGGGTTTCGTTTTTACCGATGAGTACAATACTGCTGAATATGATTTTCCTTCACAGGAATGGTATGTCAACGGTGTTAACGCCGGTGGAGATGCTGCCTGGACTGACGCGTATTATGACGCGACTCTTGATACGACCATGCTTTCGACCACAGTTGCGTTTTACAATGATGATAAATTGGCCGGAACCACAACAGCTGATATTGACCTTGGCAATCTCCAGACCATGATAGCTGATCTGCAGATTGGAAAAACAGGACAGGCCTTCCTGCTGGATGAGAGTGGAGTATATATAGCGTCGCGTGACAGCAAAAAAGCGATGACTCTTAATATCGCTGACGAGGCCAACTCCGAACTTGCGGCACTTGGCACTCGTCTTATTTCTGAAAAAACTCTAAACGGTGATTATAAAAGTGAAAATGGACGCCAGATACTCTATTCAACTCAAATACCTGAAACCGGCTGGATTTTAGCTCTGTCAATATCTGAGGAAGAGTTGTATCAGCCATTATATGATCTGATCGCGAAAACCGCCGTTGTCATGATTATCATGCTGATTGCTCTATCTGCAGCGATAATCGCTTCTGCTAATAATCTTACCGGCAGTATTCGTAGAGTCATAAAAATGGGTGAGCGTCTAATGCTTGGTGATCTGCAGCAGAATATCAGCAGTGATAAGGCTGATGAGACCGGTGAGCTCACAAGAATGTTTGCCAACCTGAATGCAGGGATGCTGGAAAAAGCTAACGCAGCTCAGAGTATAGCTCAAGGTGATTTGACAATATCAGTTAGAGAATACAGTGAAGATGATACTCTGTCCAAGAGTATGAATCTCGTCGTGACAACACTCAAAAGATTGGTAGCGGAAACAGCAAAATTGACTGCAGCCGCCGCTGATGGAAACCTATCTGTACGCGGAGATGAATCTAATTTTGTCGGTGGTTATGCCGATATGGTCGCAGGGATCAACAATACTCTTGAAGCGATTGTTGAACCTGTAAGCAAAGCATCAGAAATACTGGTCATGATGTCAAAAAATGATCTCGAAACCGGTATCGAAGGTGAGTATAAGGGTGATCTGAGAGCCCTAACAGATTCTGTTAACTCGCAAAGAGACCAGTTGCTAAGTATTCAGGATGCCATGGTTCGAATCGCTAATGGCGACACCAGCCGCTTGTCTGAATTTAAAAATAAAGGCAAGCTGTCTGAACAAGATCAGATGATTCCGGCAATTATCTCGGCTAATGAAGCTATAGATAATCTTATTAAAGATATTAATACATTAACAAGAGCCGCAGCCGCTGGCAATCTTGATATCAGAGGACAAGCTGATAGATATTACGGTGGCTACAGACAGATAATTGAAGGTATAAATCTGACGATTAACGCGATGGCTGAGCCGATGCGTGAGCTGTCATCAGTTCTTGCTGAAGTAGCTCAGGGACGACTGACTGTTTCGATGATCGGTGCATATCAAGGTCAATTTGAAGAAATGAAAACAGCTCTTAATTACACCATAGATACTCTGAGTGATACGCTTGCGCAGATTAATGAAGCATCCGACCAGGTAGCCTCGGGCGCCGGGCAGGTCGCGATGGCCAGCCAGAATATTTCTCATGGCTCGACTGAACAGGCCAGTTCAGTTGAAGAGTTGTCGGCTTCAATGACAGATCTCTCTAATCAAACTAAGGACAACGCACAAGCCGCCAATGAAGCTGATAAGCTTGCTGTTAAGGTTAGAGAGTCAGCTGATATTGGCAAACAGCGCATGAATGATATGCTTGGCGCGATGAATGAGATAGATGCCTCATCGCAGAATATTGCCAAAATTATCAAGGTTATCGATGAAATAGCTTTCCAAACTAATATACTGGCACTAAACGCTGCTGTCGAAGCTGCCAGAGCAGGAGTGCATGGCAAGGGGTTTGCGGTTGTAGCGGAAGAAGTCAGAAATTTGGCTGCCAGGAGTGCTGAAGCCGCACGCGAAACAACTGCTTTGATTGAAGGCTCGATGGATCACATTTCGCGTGGTTCTGACTATACAAGTCAAACAGCGACTGTGCTCGAAGAAATTGTAAATGGAATCAAGAATGTTTCTGAATCTGTCGCTAATATAGCCCGTTCATCAAATGATCAGGCGTCAGCGATTCTTCAGATAGACAGTGGTATCGATCAGGTTGCCAGAATCGTTCAGAGTCATTCAGCCACTGCTGAGCAGAGTGCAGCTACAAGTGAAGAACTGACCGGACAGGCATCAATGCTAAAAGAACTTGTATCGTCTTTTGAGCTTAAGTGATAATTAGAGATGCTGATCAAACTGCATGATACATGAAAACATAGTCGTTAAGTTTGACCTTCAATATATCGGCAACCATCGGACATTTTGCCTTAAGCAGGAAGAATACCGGGCGATCGCATTCGGACAAAGCCTCGTAATTTCCTTGCCCTTTGCTGATGACAATATCAGCACCATAGAATTTTGAGATAAACTCAGGGCTGCATTGCTCAAGCACTGCGCCTGGCGCACGACATCCGGTCGAGATCAACTTAGCATGTTGGTTCAGACCGGATGCTTCTGCTTCTGATATGGTGGCATCATTGATTATTGGACCTGATCTGACGGCATACTCGATCTGGATGTTAGGAAAATGTTCTATTAATACTTTGTCGAAGATGGTTTCACTGCTTCTTCCATAATTTCTGCTTGTTGAGTTTGATCTTGTGTGGACATGCGCGCTGCTTCCAGAACTTGTTTTAGTACACAAGGAAGACAGTCGAGAAATATTTCCATATCTAAGTAAGCTCCTCTTCTGTGGGTAATTGGCATAAGCCCGAAATAATAATAGACCGCTTACCTTCTATTTGCAACCTGCGTAGTTTTTATAGTTTGCGCCAGGTTTTTGGTGAAAGAAGAACTAAT